>APFI01000223.1 GCA_000403945.1 Desulfovibrio sp. Dsv1 | reverse complement strand
AGTCACGAGATTGTCCAAAATTTTATTCTGTGGCATGGTTCGCTTGTCTTTAACCGCAAGCGAGGAGCACATGTCCATGATGGCCCACAGCCAGCGCGATATTTCTGATTCAATTTGGGAAAAACCTGAGCCCCATTTGCCTGACCGTGAAGGAAGCTGGGGCGGCGGGGCTCATGACAACCGCCGCTTTGTCAATGCGGTCTTCATTCTGGAAGAAGACTCCAAGCTGCTTATGTGGTACGACCAAGCGGTAACGAGGTGGGGAAGGGAGTAAACTTGCGACTTGTACAATTCAAAAAAACTCTTTTCCGCTACCACCGGCGTCCCTGACGACACTTAGTGCGTGCTGGTTACTGGCAAAACAGTTTCTCTGTCTGACTGTAAACTCTTTAGACATTTCATGTTATGGATTTATTACAGGGTCATCCGTGCTTTCTGTAGGCTATGTTATTGTTGATTGATATTTTATTGAGGAATTTTTCAAGACAAATGTAAAATTAAAAAGTAGCGTATTATATACGACTATCATCGTCAAATTCGGCGATATATTTGACCAAAATAGCTGGATAGCAATAGCAGTAAATGATTTCTTCGATTCCATCGTTGATGGGATAATTGTATCTTCAATTAGCCTTCATGGAAAAATGCTATAAAAATTTGGGGTGGAAATATTAAAGGCTCTAGACCATCAAGTTCTTGTTCTTTGCCACCAGGAGGTTAAGGCTGGCGAGAAGCTGGGGTAGCGTCCGATTATATCGCCATTCACACTCCTCGAGATGGAGTTCGAAATTTCGCTTCACGCCATTAAACCTTGCCAGGCGACGTCTTGTAACGCTCCAGAACGCCTCAATGCCGTTGATATGAACCGGTTTTTCCAAGGTGTTTGGATTTCTGATGCGAAAATGCTTGTCGTACCCAACGTCCACCAAGCCATCGCAACCCTTGCAGCCTTCGGAATGGACAATGCTCCCGGGAGAAAGCTTGCCCCTTATGATGGCTTGAAGCGTTTTGGCCGGGCAGTCCGTGACCAGTTCGGTATAAACCGCACTGTCACGCTCATAGATGCCGAAAACCGGATGCCCAAGTGTTCCCCG
>APFI01000222.1 GCA_000403945.1 Desulfovibrio sp. Dsv1 | reverse complement strand
TCGGAATGGACAATGCTCCCGGGAGAAAGCTTGCCCCTTATGATGGCTTGAAGCGTTTTGGCTGAACAGTCCGTGACCAGTTCGGTATAAACCGCACTGTCACGCTCATAGATGCCGAAAACCGGCTGCCCGAGTGTTCCCCAGCCTTTTTCGGGGGCCGGGGCGCCCGCGAATCCGGGTGGGGCCAAAGAGACTTTCATCAACTTCAACCACACCAAATATTCGTTCTTTTTGAGACACTTGATGGAGATGGATTAAACGTCTGAAAACCAGAAAATACCTGTTCACGGTCTTTCTGTCCAGCTTCAGGAACAGAGCGATTTTGGCGGCATTGATGTCAATACAAGAACACTCAACAATCTTTCCAATCTTGTATCGACTCAACTTGCTGTTTTCAGACATTTTTCCAACCTGTCAGGTGCTGTCATGATGGTCTAGAGCATTAGGAATTACGATTTCCCAAGGTCGGGGCCAGCATTGATAGCTTCGATCTACCAAAAGACTACCAGCGGTCTACCAACGGATTTTTTGGATTCAGGGGAATTTTGGCGGATGGCATAAGGCAAATATGTCAAATTAATATGCTGAAATTATACGCTAACTAAACATATTTGGATTTCTTGAAACTACTTGAGCAACTTTTCTTTGAATTTCTCTGGACGCGGTGCCAAACGCGCGAAAAGGCCCGCTCCTGTACCGAGGAGCGGGCCTTTTTTGATTTGCAACCGCCAGAGTACGGTAATCCGCTCTATGATCGGTAGTCCGAGTTCAGCGTCACATACTCATGCCCCAGATCCGAGGCTTGGAAGGTATAGCCGCCGGGGCCGCCACCCAAATCAATCTCCACGTCCACATCCTCGGCCTTGAGCAGTTCGGCCAGCTTTTCCTCCTGATCGTCGTTGACCGGGCGGCCCAGACGGAAGCGCTCCACCCCGCAGAGACGCAGGCCCACCTTAGAGGGATCGAATTGCGCGCCGCTGTAGCCTACGGCCGTGACGATGCGGCCCCAGTTGGCATCGCCGCCGTAGATGGCCGTCTTGACCAACTGGGAATGACCCACGCTGCGGGCCACCAGTTCAGCGTCCCTGTTGTCGCGGGCCCCGGTCACCTTGATGTGGATGACCTTGCTGGCGCCTTCGCCGTCCATGACCAGCATGTGTGAAACCGTGCCCAGAATGGCCGTCAGGGCCTTTTCCAGCAGGGCCAGATATGCTTCGGAGCGGACGGCCACGCCGGACGCGCCGTTGGCCAAGCCCAGAATGGTGTCATTGGTGGAAGTGTCGCCGTCCACGCTGACCCGGTTGAAGGTTTTGTCTACAGCCCGGTCGAACATGGCCTGCCAAGGCGCGCGCTCCACGTCGGCATCCGTGAGGGCCACGCAAAGCATGGTCGCCATGTTCGGGCAGATCATGCCCGCGCCCTTGGCCATGACCGTCAGGCGCACCGTGCCGCCGGAAAGCTTCACCTCGCGCATGGCGAACTTGGGAAAAGCATCCGTAGTCATGAAGGCTCTGGTGAAGCCCTCGGCGTCGCGGCTACCCAAGCTTTGAACCAAGGCGGGCACGGCGTCGCGCCAGAGATCCATTTTGAGATGTGCCCCCACCACGCCGGTGGAAAGGGGCAGAATTTCCTGCGGCGTCAGGTCTGCGGCCTCGGCCACCATCTTCTGAGTGGTCCGGCAGTTGTCTAGGCCTTCCTCGCCGGTGCAGGCGTTGGCCTGGCCGGAATTGGCCAGCACCGCGCGAACCGTGCCGCAAGTGCCGAGGATTTCCTGACAGATCAAAACCGGCGCGGCCTTGAACAGATTCTGGGTGAACATTCCAGCCAGCACGCAGGGCCGGTCGGAAACAATCAGGCCCAGGTCGTCGCGGCCCGCTTTCTTGAAATTGGCCGCCGCAGCTCCGGCCTTGAAGCCTTTGGGAAGATCGTCGATCATGGGGGCACCTCTTGCGTGAATTAATGAGAAAAAGCTTTTGGGGGAAGGGAACTCTCTTGAAACAGGGTTCTCTTCCCCCAACCCCATTCTTCCAAAAACTTTAGGGGCTGTCCTAGCCAAGGTTAGCGTCCAGCCCGCCTAACCCAATAAATCAACCGTGTCAGCGGTTGGTTGTGGTCGCATCCATTGAGGCGCCACTCACACTCCTTCAGGAACCAGTGGAAGTGATCCGGCCTGATTTCGTTGAATCGGCGCGTGCGCCTCTCGGGCTGGTTCCAAACGTTTTCCATCCCGTTGACATGATTGCCCCGCAAGACGAAAATTCCTGAGTGACTCATGCGATGATGAAACGCGCCGACATCTGATGCATTGCATGCCGTGAATGTACCTGTGTATACAATGCTGTCCGGTTCAATACGCTCCTCAATGACAGGTATCAATGTCCCGGTTTGGGCATTGGGAATCACTGTGGTATAAACCTTGCCGCGGCGTTTCGGCAGACCATATACGGCGATTTTTCCATCCGCGCCTCTTCCCCGCCCGCCTTTACGGACTCCACTGAAACAGCTTTCGTCCGCTTCTGTCTCACCTGAAAGACGATAACCTGGCAAACGAGATGCCATCAATCGCCGCAGCCGCATGAAACATGTCGCGGCGGTATTTCGATGAACGCCGGCAAGCTCACCAGCGGCACGCGGTGGCTCCGGCAACAAAAGGTTTTATCAATTCAGACTGTTGTCGCGAGCTTAACCCGCTTTGTCTTTTGTGCTTATCCTGCTGGCCTATTCGGTCTGGCCAGGACAGCCCAAAACTTTATATCCTGTCCGCGTACAGTTTGAAAAGCACCGCTAAAAATGGGGATTGACTAGAAGTCATTTCATGATTCCCTGATGACTCTTCCGAGTAAAATCATGGAAAATGCCAA
>APFI01000221.1 GCA_000403945.1 Desulfovibrio sp. Dsv1 | reverse complement strand
TGGCATTTTCCATGATTTTACTCGGAAGAGTCATCAGGGAATCATGAAATGACTTCTAGGCTTGGCCAGGACAGCCCCTTTGAAAAAGCCACCATAATTTTGTCCTTCAGAAAGCCCCTTGGCAAATTTAGGCAATAAATTGCGAAAAACATATCTGTTTTCACCCTCATTTCCACCATACATTCCTTTCACCGGATATCCGCTTTTCCATCAGGAATGGAACGAGGAGCTTTCCCCAATAATCCAGGAGATCTTATGAAAAATTTCCGGATAGCGCGCCTGACAGCTTTCCTGTTTGCGGCACTAATGACGTTTTTACTGGCAGCGAATACGACGCCGGTATCCGCGGCGGAATCTGAACGAAACAACGGAGCAAAAGTTATGGACAGAGTTCAATTGACAGAAGAAAACAGACAGAAGTTTCTTGGCGACTCGCAGTCCTCGTTGGCAAGGACCGATGCCGACCTTGTTGCCATGAAGGAACGCCTTCTCTATGGCGAAATCGCCGAACGGGGAACACTGAACGACCACCAGAGAATGCTCGTCACGCTGGTCGTGCTTACCGCGAGCCAGACGCTCGACGACATGAAGGCCCAGACCGAAGCGGCGCTCCGCGTCGGGCTCAGTCCCGTGGAAATCAAGGAGGCGTTGTATCAGTGCGCGCCGTACACAGGATTCCCCAGAACGGAAAGCGCGCTTCGCCTGATCAATGAAGTCTTTGCCGAAAAAGGCATCGCCCTGCCTGTGGAAAGCCAAGCCACGGTCACGGAAGAAAGTCGTTTCCGGGATGGTCTGGCCGCGCAGAAGGCCATCTTCGGGGATTCCATTGACAAGATGCACGCAGCGGCCCCTGAGGGCCAGAAGGACATCATGGTGAATTACCTCTCCGCATTCTGTTTCGGCGACTTCTATACGCGCAAAGGTCTTGACCTGAAGGCCCGTGAACTTCTGACCTTTGCCATCGTCAGCGCGCTGGGCGGCTGCGAGGCGCAGGTCAAGGCTCATGTGCAGGGCAACGCAAATATGGGCAACACCAAGCAGAATCTTATCGACGCCCTGGCTCAGATGCTGCCGTATATCGGCTTCCCGCGCACATTGAACGCTCTCAGTTGCGTTAACGCCGTCATGCAGGATTCCTGATTATGAGCATCCACAACTCAATTTCTTGTTTTTGGCGTTTCGCTGCGGCGTTGCGTATGGGAAAACGCTGTAGGGCGCGTTGGATAAAATGACAATCAGAAAGGCGGTTCTTCGGATCCGCCTTTTCTTTTGCCCTTGCGGCAGGTTTCGCGCCCTGGTCCAAAACGCCGTCCAGGCG
>APFI01000220.1 GCA_000403945.1 Desulfovibrio sp. Dsv1 | reverse complement strand
CCGCTGACACGGTTGATTTATTGGCTTAGGCGGGCTGGACGCTAACCCTGGCCAGGACAGCCACATAAGTTTTTTTCATAGTTGTCGGCTGCCGCCGCTCCGGGCCGTTTTTTCCGGGGCGGCGGCAATGTTCGGAAGGCCGGAAGCCGGGGTACGAATCAGACGCGTCTTGTTTCCCCACGGAAGGGCTGAAGCCAGTGTGCTTTTTCCTTCTCTGCCTGCCCTTAACAAAATGCGACTGTCCTGCCGGATGTGCCGGAAAATTTGACGCCGGGCCGCCTGCGGGGTAACTCCCAGAGCAACGCGCTATGCCCGGAGCGGACGGCGCGGGTGAAGGAGCGAAGCGTGGCGGAACGATGGAGCGAAATATATTTCGATAAGCAGGACAAGGAGATCCTTGCCTTGGTCAACCGCATTCTGGAATCCCATTGCGGACCTTCCGAAGATCGCCTGTTTGATCCCAACCTGCACCCGCACGGCATCAAGGAAATGGTGGCCACGCCGGTGTCGCGCATGGCTTACGCGGTCATTAACCTGCTGCGCAACCTGGAAGTCGGCGGCACGCAGTCCAGAGACCGCCTGCTGGCCCTGCAGACCCTCTATGACGAAGTGCTCAACAGCGCGCATTCGGCCCTGCGCCGCAACACGGCGCGCGTGCTCATGCAGATTATGAAAAGCATGGTTCGGGCGCACGGCCAGCGTCTGGCCCAGCTCAAGCTGGCACACGATTTCCGCCGCGTGGTCCAGGGCACGCCACGTGTGGTGCGGCGCATGCTGACCCGTTATCATCTGCCGGAAATGCCGGAGGACTGGAACCAGCTGGCTTTTGACGACCATGTCTACGACGCCAATACCAAGGGCCGCAAAACCCCCACGCACCTGATCATGGATGCTTGGATCAAGGGGCTGCGGACCCTGACTGTGGCCTATGAGTACTGGGTGGACCCGGAGGCGGCCAGGGAAATCCTGCGCGCCGCGGAGATCACCGGCATTGCTGTGCGCATCGGCCTGGAGTTCCAAGTGCCGTTTTACGACCGTTTCGCCAGCCTGTTCTGGGTCCCGCGCGGTTTCAGTTCCAACGAGGATTTCCTGGAATTCCTGCACAGCCCCAAACTGGCGGCTATGATGACGCAGGGGCGGGACGTGCTGAACTGGCGGCGTGAGCGGGTGCTCCGGGTGCTGGCCGCCTGGAACGAACTCCAGCGCCCGCAACTGGCCGAGGCTTGGGGCGTGCCCGTGCCGGAACTCACGGCCGAGGTCTTTTTGCGTTTCGTGGGCCGTGGACAGCCCTCCAATCTGCATTTGGCCGAATGCCTGCACAAGCATGTGCTGCCCGTGGCCAAGGCCCGCGCCGCAAAACTGGACGGGCTGGAGGACGAGGCTGCCCGCGCCGAACTGGAGAACCTGGAAAATCTGGGCCCGGATGTTATTACCGACACTTGGCTTTCAGCCAGCAAGCATCCGGAACTGCCGGACCTGAACCGTCCCGCGCCGCCGGAGGAAATGCCCGCACTGCTGCGCCTCTCGCCCTATGAACTGATGCGCGAACTTCAGGATCTCAACCCCGGCTACCGCCTAGTGCTCGGTACCGCCGGCCTGAGCGTCGAGGATGTGGCCGAACTGCTCTGGGACTGCCGGGGGGCCGTCACCCATCTGGAAATCTTCAATATGAAGGGCTGGATGGAAGGCAAAATGGTCGAGATCGAGGCCATCGGCGAATTGCAGCGCGCCCTGAATCTGGGTCTGGGACCGCGCGTCAAGCAGATAGTGCGTCAGATGGTCCGGCATATGGAGCAGTGCGGCGACGACGTCCGCGCGGCCAAATTCCGGGACATTCTGCACAACGTGCCCAAATTGTGGGAGCATTACCGCCATAATCCGCTCAAGTCCCGCCTGGGCACCAGCTCAGCCAGCCGTCGTTCCTTCGGCATGGGCCTTGTGCTCAAGGAAACCCTGCCCCGGCGTTCGCTGGCCGAACTGCGGCGCAAGCAGCGGCACACCCGGCCCATCCCCATCTGCTCGCCCGTGGAGGAGCGCCTGACATTCCGCACGCCGGAGACCCCCTCCTTCTGGCAGCGTCTGGGCGCGCGGCTGCGCATTCTGCCGGGCTGCCGCCATCTAGGCATGGAGCGGCGGCGCGAATGGAAAACCGCCAGCGAGGACTGCCGTATTTGCCTCAACGGCAATGTGGCCAATCTGGGCGGCCTGAATCTGGTCACGGGCAACAATCTGCTGGGCAAGAGCGGGGCCTGCGGCGAAGTCCGGCCGGGATTCCCCTACCTGAACAGCGCGGTCAGCAACTGGCTTAAAGTGCTACTGGGTTTCATCCCGGCCTTTTTCTCCTTTCTTTACACCCAGGACTGGTGGTTTCTGGCTTGGTTCGGCACCTTCATCTGGTTCGGCATCACCGGGGTGCGCAATGTGGTGCAGATGGTTCTGGCGGCCAAGGGGGCCACGCGCGACACGCTCATTCACTGGAAGGAGCAGGTCAGCATCAGCCGTTTGTGCGACTCGCTGATGTATACCGGCATCTCCGTGCTGCTGTTGGAAGTCATGGTGCGCGTCTGGCTGCTGCAGGAGGGGCTGGGCGTGACAGTGGACGGCAATCCCGTCTTGGTCTTCACCGTGTTGAACATTGTCAACGGCTTTTATATCTTCGCCCACAATCTCTACCGGGGCTTTCCCAAGGAAGCGGCCATCGGCAACCTTTTCCGCAGTGCCTTGGCCATTCCGGTGTCCTCGTTTTACGATTTTGTGCTTTTTGAAGGGCTGCTGGGCATGGGCGTGGCAAATCCCGAAATCTATCTGGTGCCCAGCGCGGCCGTGGTCTCCAAAATGGCCTCGGATACGGTGGCGGCCCTGATCGAAGGTTACGCCGACAGTCAGGTCAACCTGCGCATGCGCCGCTGGGACTACAAAGGCAAAGTGAACAATGTCTTTGCCTGCTATACCCGGCTGGAGCTGCTTTTCCCGCAGGAAGACGCCCTGATCAATCTGGCCCGGCCCGGCGGGCTCGGCGGGCGCGGAGGCGCCAGGGGCCGTGAACTGGAGCGGGCCTTCATCATCAACGCTTTGGATCTCATGTACTTCTGGTTCTATCAGCCGCGCGCGCAGGACGCCTTCCGCCAGATGGCGCGCGGCATGCCCGAGGCTGACCGCAACGTGCTGGCCCGCGCCCAACTGGTGCTTACCCGTGAACGCGAGATCAGCCAGATGCTGGTGGACGGTCTGCTGGGACGCAATTTCTCGCGGCCCTTGGCCTTTTTCCTGGACAAACGCAAGCAGTATCTGCGGCGTCTGACCCGCCTTTGCCGTTCAGGCAGGATGCACGAATCGGGTTGCTTTCATTGAGTCATGCCTGACGGCGCGCGTCTATGGAGTTTGGAACGCCCAAACAGTAAAGAGCGGGAACACTTTGTCCCCGCTCTTTACTGTTTGCATGAAAAAATTTCGTGTCTTGACTAGGGTGTGTTTGCAAACCTTATAATCAGGCCTGGTTCGTGTAGCCCCTGGACATGT
>APFI01000219.1 GCA_000403945.1 Desulfovibrio sp. Dsv1 | reverse complement strand
AGGAACAAGCCCGCATCGGCACCTTTTTCCGCCACCTCGATCGCCTTATCACCCTTCATCAGCGTAAGCGCGGACGCCTTGAAAATATCAAAAGGGCGATGCTTGAAAAAATGTTCCCGAAAAATGGGGCTGACGTACCGGAGGTTCGCTTCGCCGGATTTACGGAAGCTTGGGAACAGCGTAAGTTGGGGGATTTGGCGGAATTTAATCCTAAAGCAGAGTTACCTACTAATTTTGAGTATGTCGATCTTGAATCTGTTGTAGGTACAGAGTTAATTAATCATAGGACACAAACAAAATATACTGCGCCATCTAGAGCACAGCGTTTGGCGCAATATGGGGATTTATTTTATCAACTTGTAAGGCCATATCAAAAAAATAACTATTTATTTGAACTTAATTCAGAGAACTTTGTGTTCTCAACTGGCTATGCCCAACTTCGCCCGTCTGTTGATGGATACTTTTTAATGTCTCTTGTTCAAAATGAGTATTTTGTACAAAAAGTATTGGATAACTGTACAGGTACGAGTTACCCGGCAATAAATGTAAATGATTTAACAGAGATAAATGTTTATACTTCTTTGAAAAAATCAGAACAAGCCCGCATCGGCACCTTCTTCCGCCAGCTCGACCGCCTTATCACCCTTCATCAGCGTAAGGTTGCATTGCTGCAAAACATCAGGAAAGCCTGCCTTGAAAAAATGTTCGTATAGGGGAAGCCTTATGACATTGGAAAACAAGCTGGGTTTGACCGAGGCGGCGGAACTTGCCCGCGTTGAGGAGAAACTGAGCAAGGCAAAAGCGGCACTGCTTTTTGAACAGGGCCTGCTGGACACCCTTCCGACAGGCACTTTTGCCGGACTCGCGGCTATCCACCAGTTCTTGTTTGAGGATATTTATCCCTTTGCCGGGCAAATGCGCCATGTGAATATCTCCAAGGGGCAATTCCGTTTTGCGTCCGTCCTTTATTTGGCGGACGCCTTGCGGTGTATAGATCGTATGCCGCAAGGCAGCTTTGATGAAATCGTGGAAAAATATGTGGAAATGAATGTGGCTCACCCCTTTCGGGAAGGCAATGGCCGCAGCGCCCGCATCTGGCTGGACGCCATGCTGAAAAAGGAGTTGGGCGTTGTTGTGGACTGGAGCGGAATAGACCGGGAGGCATATTTGCAGGCAATGGAACGTAGTCCTGTGAATGATGTGGAAATCAAGGAAGTTCTGAAAAAGGGATTGACCGATCAGGTCAATGACCGATTCCTCTATATGAAAGGCATAGATGCAAGCTACCACTATGAAGGCTGTCATGTTTTTCGTACGGAAGATCTGATCCATAATTGACGCGAGGAAAGCATGACATTTTGTAATGAAAAAGATTTTGAGGATGCGCTTGTTGCCATGCTTCCCGCGGTCGGGTGGGAGGACTCGGTTCTGGAAAATTATGATGAAGCCAGGCTTTTGCAGAACTGGGCCAATATTCTCTTTGAAAATAACAGGGGTATAGATCGCCTCAATGATTTTCCTCTGACGAGCGGAGAGATGCAACAGATTCTGGAGCAGGTGAAGGAACTCAAAACACCGCTCAGGCTTAATGGCTTCATCAATGGCGGCAGTGTTCAGATTACACGCGATAATCCCGAGGATACGCTGCACTTTGGCAAAGAGATTTCCCTGAAAATTTACAACCGCAAGGAAATAGCCGCTGGGCAGAGCCGTTATCAGATAGCCCGGCAGCCTCGATTTTCCGCCAAATCAAAAATACTTAATGACCGCCGGGGAGATGTGCTGTTGCTGATCAACGGCATGCCGGTCATCCATGTTGAATTGAAAAGAAGCGGCGTGCCTGTCAGCCAGGCTTGCAACCAGATCCAAAAATATGCCGCCGAAGGCTGCTTTACTGGTTTATTCTCGCTGGTACAGGTTTTTGTGGCCATGAACCCCGAAGAGGCTCTCTATTTTGCCAATCCCGGCCCGGAGGGCAAATTCAACCCTGATTATTATTTTCACTGGGCGGATTTTCATAACGAACCAATCAACATGTGGAACAAGTTCACCCGCGACCTGCTTTCCATCCCCATGGCGCATCAGCTTATCGGCTTTTACACCGTGGCCGATGATTCGGACGGTATATTGAAGGTGATGCGAAGTTACCAGTATCAGGCTGCCAATGCCATTTCCGACAAGGTGAGCAAGGCCCGCTGGGAAGCTGAAAATTTGGGCGCAAATCAGCGCGGTGGCTTTGTCTGGCATACCACAGGCTCCGGGAAGACCATGACTTCCTTCAAGTCCGCCCAGCTGATCGCATCCTCCAGGGATGCCGACAAGGTCGTTTTTCTTATGGATCGCATTGAGCTTGGAACGCAGAGCTTAAGGGAATATCGGAGCCTTGCTGAAGAGAATGAAGCTGTGCAGGCAACGGAAAATACCAGTGTTCTTGCCGGCAAGCTGAAAGGCAATGATCCGTCCGACACCCTGATTGTCACGTCCCTCCAGAAAATGAGCAATATCAGGAATGAGGGTGAATATGGCCTGAATGCCGCGGACCTGGAAAAAATGCGATCCAAGCGCATTGTTTTTATTGTGGATGAATGCCATCGCTCCACATTTGGAGACATGCTGCTGGTTATCAGGGAAACATTCCCCCTGGCCATGTTCTTTGGTTTTACCGGGACGCCGATTCACGAAGAAAATCAAAAGAAGAAAAGTACGACAGCTACCGTGTTCGGCAATGAATTGCATAGGTACAGTATTGCTGACGGAATACGCGACAAAAATGTACTTGGGTTTGACCCTTATAAAGTAGCGACCTACAGAGATCAGGATGTTCGGAAGGCTGTTGCCTTGGAACGGGCCAAAGCCTCAGATGAGGACGAGGTACATTCCGACTCCAAAAAGGAAAAGATTTTCAATAAGTACATGAGGATGCCCATGGCGGGGCATACCGATGCCACGGGAAAGTACTGCAAGGGCATTGAGGACTGTATTCCCCATACCCAGTATCAAACCCCTGAGCATCAAAACAAGGTTGTGGAAGATATTCTGGAAAACTGGTCAACGCTCAGCCATGGAAACAAATTTCACGCAATTTTTGCTACATCATCCATTCCGGAAGCTATAGAATACTATCGTCTGTTTAAGTTGGCCAATACAAAACTCAAAATTGCCGCCTTGTTTGACCCTAATATTGATAATGATGATGCCACAAAGGCTCTCGACAAGGAGGCCGGGCTGAAAGAAATTGTTGAGGACTATAATGCGCGCTACGGGCAACATTTCAGTATTCCCACTTTTGCCGCCATGAAAAAAGATATTGCCTCCAGACTTGCGCATAAAAAACCGTATGAACGCATTGAACGGGAACCTGAAAAGCAGCTCAATCTTTTGATTGTGGTCGATCAGATGTTGACGGGATTTGACTCAAAATGGGTCAATACGCTTTATCTGGACAAGCTGCTTCAATATGAAAATATCATTCAGGCCTTTTCCCGTACCAATCGCCTTTTTGCGCAGGACGAAAAACCGTTTGGAACCATTAAATATTATCGTTATCCGCATACGATGGAGAAAAACATTGAGGCTGCCGTGGCTCTGTATTCCGGAAACAGGCCGCTTGCCCTCTTTGTTCAGAAGCTCCCCGAAAATATTGAGGGGATGAACAGACTTTTTGCACAAATTTTCGATTTGTTTAACAGCGCAAAAATTGAAAATTTCAGCAAGCTTCCTGACGATGCTTCGGAGCGGAACAGATTTGTCAAGTTATTCAATGAGTTTAACGGATATTTTTCCGCCGCGAAAGTGCAGGGCTTTTCATGGAATAAAATATGCTATGAATTTGTAGACAGGGAAACAAACAGACCGGAGAGTATAACGGTTACAATTGATGAATATACATATAACACCCTTGCAAGGCGGTATCAGGAGTTACATTCTGATATAACTGATGAAGACAGTGTTCCGTATGATCTTGTTGGATATATCACAACCATTGATACGGATAAAATTGATTCAGATTATATGAACAGTCGTTTTGTAAAGTATATCAAAACTTCGCGCCAAGAAAATATAAGTGAAGAAGAAAAACAACAAGCCAGGAATGAGCTGCATAAAACATTTGCAAGCCTTTCGCAGAAAGAGCAAAAGGTGGCAAATATCTTGCTTCACGAGATGCAGCGAGAAGATTTTGTGTATGAAGAGGGCAAGACCTTTCGAGAGTATATTTCAGATTATCTGTTCAGAAAGCATGATGCACGCATTCACATCCTTGCCTCCGTTTTTGGCCTTGATGAAAAAATGCTGCACAGTATGATGAACTTGCATTTGACAACACAAAATATCAATGAATTCGGTCGATATGACGCATTGAAAAACACCATAGACAAACAAAAAGCCAAATTATATTTTGAATCACTGGAAGGAAAGAGACTTATCCCTCCCAGAGTGTCGGTAAAAGCTGATAATCTTCTTCGAGAGTTTATCATCAGCGGAGGTTTTGATATTCAAAAGCCGGAAACTTACGATTAACCAAAGTGGAATGCTAATTTTGCATGCGAAAGGGCCGGAGCTTCTGCTCCGGCCCTTTCGCATGTTTGGGAACAGCGTGAATTTGGAGATATAGCTTTAAGAAGCTCGGCTATGGGAGTTTCTGACCGTTATTTACCCAGTGTTGAGTATGAGGACATTGTCTCAGGGCAAGGTATTCTTAATAAAGATGTCAGAGCAAAAGGAAACGAAAAGTTTGGCATCAAATTTTTATCGGGAAATGTTCTGTTCGGCAAACTTCGTCCATATTTAAAAAACTGGTTATTGCCTGATTTCTCAGGAATTGCCGTGGGTGATTTTTGGGTTTTGCAACCATCTGCAACTGATAGCCAGTATCTGTATTACCTCATCCAAACAACAGCATTTCAAGAAATAACTAATCAATCTACAGGTACCAAAATGCCGCGTGCAGATTGGAAGCTTGTGGCTAATTCAGTGTTCTGTCTGCCGAAATGCGAAAAGGAACAAGCCCGCATCGGCACCTTTTTCCGCCACCTCGATCGCCTTATCACCCTTCATCAGTGTAATTGTAATATGACTACAAGGCTATGCGAATGGAGTTCTGGGCTTAGAGCAATCGCTTGGGAACAGCGTAAGGCTATATACTTGGGACGATTTTCCAAGGGAAGCGGGTATTCAAAGGCTGATTTGGTACAAAATGGAACCCCTATTATCCTGTATGGTCAGCTATATACCAATTATCAATTTTCTATTTCAGAAGTTAATACTTACGCACTGAAAAAAAAGCATTCTATTCTAAGTAAAGGCAATGAGGTTATTATTCCAGCGTCAGGAGAAACAGCAGAAGATATTGTAAGAGCATCTTCCATTAAGAAAATGGGCATTATATTGGGTGGAGACTTGAATATTATTGAACCAATATCTTCAATAAATTCTGAATTTTTAGCATTATCAATTTCAAATGGGTTCCCCCACAGGATATTAGCTCAAAAAGTGCAAGGAAAATCGGTCGTACATATCCACAATTCTGATATTCAAGACGTTCCCATCGCTTATCCGTCATATGAAGAGCAAAGCAGGATTGCTGGATTCTTCCGCCACCTTGACCGCCTTATCACCCTTCATCAGCGTAAGCATATTTTATTGACCTAGGAGGTAGAATTATGTTGAACAAGGTAAAAGCGACAGATCTTTTTTGCCAATATTATGCGCACTGGATAAGGGTATATAAAGATGGAGCTGTTAGAAATGTCACGATGAAAAAATATCTTATGACACAGTCATGGATAACAAAATTGGCTCCTGAGCTTCGTGTGTGTGATGTTACACGAGTAGCATACCAACAGCTTCTCAATGATTATGCAGTTTTTCATGAGCGCCAGACGACTATGGATTTTCATCATCAGTTAAAAGGAGCAATTCTTGATGCTGTTGATGAAGGATTAATCGCAAAAGATCCAACACGCAAGGCAATTATAAAAGGGAAAAGTCCTCGTGAAAAGAAAATAAAATACTTAAATCAATTTGAACTGCATAAACTTTTATCTAATTTGAATCTTCATAGGGGAATATGCTGGGACTGGCTGATTCTTCTTGTAGCAAAAACTGGAATACGTTTTTCAGAAGCGTTAGCTATCACACCCAAAGATTTTGATTTTGCGCATCAAACTTTATCCATCAGCAAAACATGGGACTACAAAGGAAAAGGAGGTTTTCTCCCAACAAAAAATATATCATCTGTACGAAAAATTCAGATTGACTGGCAGACAGTTATTCAATTTTCAGAACTTGTCAAAAATATGCCGCCAGCAGATCCCATCTTTGTTGTAAAAGAACAGATGTACAACTCAACAGCAAATGCAATACTGGCAAGGCATTGTAAAAATGCTGGAATTCCTGTAATTTCTATTCATGGGTTACGACATACTCATGCCTCATTATTATTGTTTGCTGGAGTATCAATTGCCAGCGTGGCACGCAGGCTTGGGCATTCCAGCATGACAACAACACAAAAAACTTATCTTCATATTATCCATGAACTTGAAAATCAAGATATTGATTTGGTGATGCGTTCCATATCAAGTCTTAGTTGAAAAGTTTATAGATATTGTACGGTGATGCGGATGAAGGGAGTTAAGCTTTGCCGAAGCGGAGCATATAGTTAATTCAGTATGTTATCATGTGATTAAATATGATCCCCCCTAACATTAGAAAAAAGAGCGCTATCAATCCTTTTTTGTGCCACACTTTCTCCGCTTCGGCAAAGCTCATTGCGCTCAAAGTACCACAAAACACACCCGTCGCGAGACACAGCCCGCTGATAAGCCAGCCGGAGGGCATGTGCAGGAGCGCCGCAAGAGGAATGTCCCTGCCGGTGTCGATACGGAAGCCCGCCCAGAGCATCAGGCTCCCATAGGCCAGCAGGCAAATCAGGGCCAGCAGCCACATCGGCACCAACTTGCCGTATTGAATCTTTGAAGCAAGGTTCTGTGCCTCCTGCACCACGCTGTCGGTGAGCCGGGCTTGCGCGGCGGCAGTCTCCTTTTCGGCGGCAGCGGCCATGCCGTCCATGATGACTCTGGACGCTCCGGCGATTTTCTCCGGCAACGCTTCATAGTAGATACGCTGGTAGTCCATCGCGGCCAGCAGCGGCCAGAGCGCGTCGTCCTCCCGGAGATTCAAGCTGTTGCCGATTTCGCGCAGGCGGGCCGTTTCCGCTTCGGACAATTCCCTGCCGCACGCCTTGTTGAGGTCAATCATGCTGTCCATGCTCATGACGCTTCTCCCATGACGGAATCAAACATTTTCGCGCACACTCCCCGCCAGCGTTGCAATTCCGCCCGTGTGCCGAAGGGCATTTCAGGCTGGGCGGCGCGAATGGACATACGCCTAGAATAGAGCCAGTCGGCCACGCGGTTGCCGACAGCCGGAAAGTCCAGCGTCATGCCGTTCTTCTCCACCGCTTCCCGTGCCTTGGAAGAGTTATACATATCAAAACGTCGCGCTTCGCCAAAATACAGGTTCCGACAAACGTGGATGGGCACGTCTGTGAACACTTCCTGAAAGGAATGTAAAAGCTCTATGGAATCGCGGTGGCGGTTGATTATCCAGAAAACAACCAGTTCCCGCCGCATCTCCCGCAGGGCTTCCTTCATAATGTCGCCGTAACTGGCCGTGCTGGTCTTGGTACGGGCGGCGGCATTGATGACCACGGCATGATCCGGGTAGCTCTGCACAGTGTCCAGCAGGTCGGCCCATCCATCGGCGTCGTCCAGACTGTTCAGACGGCAAATCAGATTCGGCAGGCCAAGCTCCTTGTGCGCCTTGAAGACGTCTGGGTTGTCGGTATCGGTATCCACAAGCAGGACGTTTGCGTTTCTGTTGAGCAGATAGTCCACAAGGGCGAAGGAAAAGAGGCTCTTGCCGACGCCGCCCTTGCTGCCGCCGACATAGAATAGGCTGTTCTGAATGTTCATGATCAAAGCTCCGAATCGGGTTTGTCCGGCGTGTAGAAGTCCGGGATTTCTTCCTGTGCGTGGGACGTGACGGGAGGAGCCGCGACGGGTTTCGCGGTTTCGGGCCGGGGCTTCGGCTCACGTTTTCGCGGAGCCGCCTTCGCGGGAAGCACCTTTGCCCGGATAACGGGCGCGGGAATAACCACGTTGCCCTCGGCCATGATTGCCGCCACTTCCTTCACCGTGTATCCCTTCTCAAACGCTTTCAGGATATTGGCGTTGAGCAGTTCGGCGGCTTCCTCCCGCGTTTTGCCGAGATTTTTGTCCGGCAAATCATCGAGGATTTTCCGCATGGCATTGATGTCTTTCACCGGAATGCGTTTGAACTTTCCCATGCGCGTTTCCCCCTATCTCATTCGCCTGCGCGGTCGGTTCTGCCGTTCCCGCTCTATGCGCCGTTTTTCAAGGTCGCCAACAAGGTCTGCAAGCTGCTGTACACTTCGCTGACATCGGTGAACAATCGCTTCAAGGTGCGAAGTTCCGTCTGAATCAGCATCTGCTTGTCCTCCAGTACGTCCATCCTCGTGCCGAAGGCCGTCAGCCGGGCGTTGCAGTTCTCCTCCATCCGTTTCAGGCTCCGCGTCAGCATCCGTTCGGTTTCGGTCATGAAGGGTATCCTCCTGAATCCGGGGCAAAAGGAGGGCTTCCTCGTCAGGGAGCTGTTTCCATTTTGCCGGATAGCGTTTGATGTTGCAGGCGGCGCGCTTTTCAATGACGCACTCAAAATCCTGTTGCAGACGGGCGACCATGCGCCGCGCCGTTCCAATCTTCTTTTTTTCGGATTCTTCTTTCTGAGCGACTTTGGGCGTCCAGTCTTTGGCGTAAAAGCCTCCCCGGAAGCGCATCTTCATGCCGCTGTTCGGGGCAATGACGCTGATGTAGTCCCTGCCTTCGCGGTTGATGCTCAGCCCCTGTTCCTTCAGGGCGCTCAGAATATCTTCCCGGTTCCGGACAAGTCCCCGCGTCACTTTTTCCTTGAGGAAAGCATGGATAACCTCTTTGGCCCGGTCGCGGTCGCTTTCCCTGATTTCCTTGCCCCATCTTTCCATGCGGGCCTTGAACAGGTCGGCCTTTTTCGGAAGTTCATCCCGCGCCCGTGCCGGGTCGTCGGGCCTCGCCCAGCCTTCGCGCCAGTTGAAGAGGTCGCGGAACACGTCAAAGTCTTTTTGCCAGCCGGGAGGACAGGCGTTGAAATCCTTGCCGCTGGAAAGTTCCAGGCGCGGAATGAGGAAATGCAGTTCGTGATGCCCGGCATGGGTATGCCGTACCCAGAGAATATTGCGCTGATCCGCTTCCAGTCCGGCGAAGGCCACCTGCTCAAAGGCGTTCATGACTTTCTCTTCCTGCTCTTCGCTTATCTTTTCCTCCGGGTGCCACGACAGAACGCCGGAGGTGAATTTCCATCGCCGCTCTATGCTGCCGATAAGCGCGCGGGTCATGGCAGGGTCGCCGCGCAGCACCTGAGGGGGGGCTGTGTCTCTCCCCGGATAGTCCGGGCGTACAAGATAGCGGCTGGGCTTGTCGCCTTCTCCTGTACCATGCGGAAAGACCTTCATCAGCATGGCTCGGCCTCCGGTTCATCTTCCCTTGTGGCGCACGATGCGAACTCAGCAATGCGCCGCTCGATGCCCGCCAGCGCCGCCAATACCTCCACGGCTTCCGCCGTGCGTTTATAGGTGTTGGCCCATCTCGCAAGCTGGTTGATGTTCGCGCCGATGCGGGCCAGTTCACGCAGTCGCCGTTTTTCTTCCGGCGTTTTCCGCAGGCGAATACCAAGGCAGGTCTGGCGGATGTACTCCGACATGCTCATGCCGTGCAGTCCCGCGTTGAAACGGAGAATATCGCGCTCCTCCGGGAATACACGCACGACGACAGCGGCAGTGCGGACAGGCTTGACGCGCTTCACCGCTTTCCCTGCCTTTGGGCTTTCCGGGGTTCAAAGGGGCGGCGCCCCTTGCCAGCCGTGAGGCTATACGCGCAGCGTATAGACGAAACGTAGGCTGGCCCTCGGAGACAATGCCGGACGAACGAACAGGCATCCGCGCAAAAACGGGGACACATGATGCGACCATCGGGAATGCGGTAGGCGCGTATCGTCTGTGGAGCGGAGTTGTATCCGGCGTGTCGCTGGTGGGTATACTGACGGCTCCAGATGAACATCCGGCACATGAGGAGACGGTATGCGGCAAATGCCCGAACTCTATGCGCAAGCCGTGTAGACAGTATCCGACGCAAGGCAAGGTCGGCATAACGCGCATGGCGGCGCGGACATATGAACGCTGGGCGGGCGGTCACAGCGCATGTATGGGGAGAACTCTGCGGAGCGCAAGCCGGGGCGGCCTTGTGTGCATCATGCCCGTCGCATGTCGGTATGCGGGAAAACTGCGGGAGGCGAAAAACGCTTTTTTGTGTTGTTGCCTTTGTGTTTTTGAACTGCGGACTTCCTTTGACCGAGCCCCCGCCGGAGGCTTCCTCGTCCGTCGCCCGCAAGCATCCATAGCCGGAAAGCAAGTGCATCCGGTCAAGGCCCGCGAAGCGGCCCGACAGGGCATGGCCTTGACGGAATGTCCGCTTCCAGCATCCATGCGGGTGTGACGGACGAAGAGCCGGGGAAGAAACGGAAATCATTTTTCCTCCGGTTCGGCGGTGAGCTTTTCCAGAAGCGCGGCAATATCCGATGCCCTCCACGCCGTTGTGCGCGGGCCGAGTTTGACGGGTTTCGGATAGCGGCCACTTTTGCAGCCCGCCCACCACGCGCTGCGACTGACGGGAATGAGCGCGAGTACCTGCGGCAGACGAAGCAGAGCGTTATTGGGTATATTTTGCATGGAGTTCCTCCTGTCTGGTTATGTTCGGCACAGTATATCATGGGTTTTCCCGCTCTTTCTCTTTTAAGGTTCCCGCATACAGCGGGATAAATCCAATATTGTCCTGTGAGATGCCACTTGTGTTCAAAAAAAATTCAAAATACCACTTGACATGTTTTTGTGTTTAAAGATGTATTCCTGTAACTTGTTGAAATTGCATAACTCTAATAGTATATAAAATTAATGTTTTCACTGGGCTATATTGGATGTATTTGTCTTTTGCAGGCCCAAAAAACCACTACTGCATTTCACTGTCTTTCTGTGTCTCTTCGCGCAAGCCGTCGAGATAGTCAGACCATGCCTGCATCATGCGGTGTCGCTGGGGAAGATATTGGGCATGGTTATAGGCGATACGGGAAGTGTCCTTTTCCTTGTGGGCCAGTTGGCGTTCTATCCAGTCAGGGTCAAAGCCTTGTTCATTGAGCAGGGTTGAGGCCATAGACCGGAAGCCATGAATGCACATTTCCTCCTTGCCGTACCCCATAGCGCGTAACGCTTGTAAGGGCGTGGAGTAGTGGATAGGCTTCTTCACACTGTTCCTTGAGGGAAAAAGATATGTTCCGCCCCCGGTGACGGCATGAAGCTCCTTGAGAATGGCAACGGCTTGTGATGACAGCGGAACGATGTGCGGCTTTCGCATTTTCATGCGTTCGGCCGGTATGTGCCATTCCCGCGTTTCCAGATTGAACTCGCTCCATTCGGAACGGACAAGTTCGGCGGAACGGACAAAGAGCAGTGGAAAAAGGCGCAGCGCGCACCTGACCTGAAAATGTCCGTGATAGTTGTCCAGCCTGTTCAGAAGCACACCGATTTTTTCAGCGGAAACGATGGTGGCCCTGTGCCTGCCCTGATGCGGACGTATGGCTCCGCGAAGATCGGCGGCAATGTTGCGCGGCACTCTGCCTGTGGCAACGGCGTAGCGGAAAACCATGCCGCAATACTGGATGATTCTGTGGGCGATAAGCTCCTTTCCCTTTCTTTCAAGCGGCTTGAGTATCAGCAACAGGTCTTGTGCCGTGACCTCGGAAATGGGCTTCCGTTTCAAGGCGGGGAAAAGATGGAACTCGAACGTGGACAGTTTCCTATCCCTGTCTTTTGGGGAATTGTGGATTGTCTGAGTTTCATGCCATTCACGGACAACATGCTCGAAGGTATTGGCTTCCGCGAGGAGGGCGGCGTTTTTCATCTCCTTTTTGTGCCTGCTCGGATCAATACCGTCGGCAAGCAGCTTTTTCGCCTCATTCCGTTTTGTCCGGGCATCTTTTAAGGAGACAATCGGATATTCCCCGAAACTGAGCAGCTTTTCCTTATCGTTGAAACGGTACGCCATACGCCAGAGTTTTGAGCCGGTTTTGGCAACATAGAGGTACAGTCCGCCGCCGTCCGCATACTTTTTCGCTTTTTCAGCGGGCTTCAGATTTCTGATTTGGGTATCGGTCAGCATGACGTGCCTCCCTGACTGGATGATTCTCGCAATGCCTTGTCCCGCAGGAGAAAAAGATATTCGGCCCATTCACGCATCATGGTTTTTCTTTCCGGCAGGTACTGCCACGGGTCAAAACGTGTGCGACCGAAGTGCGCCAACTGCATGTCGATGATGTTCTGTTCGTAGCCAAGGTCGGGTAACATTTTGGCGGCAAGAGATCGGATTCCGTCAAAGGACAGTTTTACGCCGTCATATCCGCGCCTGCGCAGGGAAACGGTGATGGTGGATATGTCGATGGGGCGTTCAGGAGAACGGACGCCGGGGAACAGCAGGGTTCCATGACCGGTGTATTCCTTCAGTTCCCTGAGAATGCTGACCGTCTGCGGCGCGAGGGGCACAACATGCTCATATTCCGCTGCCATGCGCTGCGTAGGGATGATCCAGAGCCTGCGGGAAAAATCAAATTCGTTCCATTCCGCGCAACGCAGTTCCCCGGAACGGACGAACAGCAGGGGAACCAGCCGCAGGGCGCATTTGACGGGGAAATAGCCGTCATGCCGCTCAAGGTTCAGCATAATCTGACCGAGCTTTCCGGCGTCGAGCGCGGCGGCTCTGTGGCCTGTCTGTCTGGAACGCAGCGACGCGGGCAGTTCTTCCGTGGCGTCCTGCGCGGCCTTGCCGGTGGCGACGGCATAGCGGCATATCTGGCCGCACACATCCGTCAGCCTGCGGCCTCCGCGCAATTTCCCGGATTGCCGCAACGGTTCGATGGCGCTCATAATGTCCTCGGCGGCAACGTCTGTCATGGCCTTGCCGCCGAAGGCCGGAAAGAAATATTCCGCCATTCCCCGCATCATGAAGGAGCGATAGCGGTTTTTACAGTGAAGGGTTTCCCGTTCGTACCACTCCATAGCCACGGATTGGAATGTAGCGTTGGAGGCGGATGCCCGCGCGGCCTTCCTGTGTTCCGCCGGGTCAACGCCGTCCTTGAGCAGGGCCTTGGCTTCATCCCGGCGTTGCCGTGCGGCGCGGAGCGATACCTGGGGATATTCACCGAAGGAAAGGAGCTTGGCCTTTCGCTCAAAACGGTACGCCAGCCGCCAGAGTTTTTTGCCGCTGGTCGGAATGAACAGGAACAGCCCGCCGCCGTCCGCATACTTTTTCGGTTTGTCGGCGGCTTTCAAGCCTTGAATAATGTGGTCATCCAGCATAATTTTCTCCGTGTCAGGGGTGCCCGTAAATCCTCATGAATCCAATGGCATCCGATACCCACAAATAAAAATATTTGCAGTATTATCAAATGATTATCTGAGAATATTTCAAGATGCCAATTTGTATGAATACCCTGAATAATACCCGGAAAACAGCGGGATGCAAGACGCTTTTCCTGGACTTCTCTGGATGGATAGTTTTAGATAATATATTGAAATATAAAATATTATGAGTCTGGATAAGTCTATTTGGACATGAAATGAGAGTTTGTAGTTCGTATGCCCCGCGCACGGTATCCAACCACGCGGACGCGCTTGTGCCTTTTTGTGGCGAAAAGGTTTGCGCCTTTCCACACGCGCAGACGCACCCGCATGGGCGCGGCTTTGCGCCTGATGATCACCCCGAACTGGTGCGCCGCGGCATACGGCACATTGGTGCCCACAATCGCCTCCAGCGGCCCCACCTTGTGGATGCCGAACATTCCTGTCCGGCCGATGCTGCCCACAAGCATGCCGGAATCCTGCAAAATGTTCAGGGCCGACCGGCCTTTTCTGGTCCGCTGAGCGGCCGCGATCATGGTTTCGGACAACTGGCGCATGACAGGCGTCAGATGTGCATTGCGTTCTCTTGCGTTTCGCGCATCCCGCCCGTGAGACGCCGCAGGGCCTCACGCAGGCCG
This sequence comes from Desulfovibrio sp. Dsv1, assembly GCA_000403945.1. GTDB lineage: Bacteria > Desulfobacterota > Desulfovibrionia > Desulfovibrionales > Desulfovibrionaceae > Desulfovibrio. The sequence continues at coordinate 4,377 of APFI01000219.1, read as the reverse complement.
CTGTCGTTTTATGGCAAGATTGCCTTAAAAGAAGTCCGGTGATACCCGGAACACGGTGTGAAGGGACCGACGGCGGATATCACAACGGGAAAACCTGTTGCCGAAAGTGGCGATAACTCCACAGTAGCCGTCGGGGTATTGGTGGTTCGAGCCCGCCCTCGACTTCTTTCAACGTATTTTTTCTAAAATTCTGCCCAAGAGTGCATCACGTCGTGTCCTATATGTGGTCGCCACGCCGTCAAAACGCCCCAGCTTTTTGACGGCGCTCTTATTATTGCTGGGCATGTAGAGCGGCAGAACGACGCACCACTCCAGGTCCGGGTCAGGCAGAACATACAGGGCGTTGTTGTGTCGCGCATCCCAATACACGGCCTCCGGACGGGCAAAGCCCGCTGCCAGCCCCTTGTACTGTTCACGCGACAGGACCATGCTGTCAGCCTTGTGCTTATCATTGTCCGCGTGCGCCACGCGGTCGTCGGGCATTATGGCCAGCCGGGCCGGGTCAAGGCCGCGCGCCCTGGCCGCCACCACCTCCGGCTGCACAATGCCCGGCACAGCGGCATCCCCCTTGGCCATCCCGCGTTCCAGAACCTCGGCAATCCATATCCCGAAGGCCGTATGCCGGATGGGAGAGTTGTTCAGGCTTTCCACCACCTGGGCATACAGCGTCGGACTTTTGAGCGCATCCAGCTTCCGCGCCAGATCATGGTCAAGCCCCCAGGTCGCATAGCCCGGACTCCACGAAAAGCCGACATCCGTCCAGTGGACAGGGCCGTTCTTCACCGGCCGCCAGCCTGTCCGCATGCGCCGCGCCTGCGCATCCGGCGGGGCAAGGGGATTAACGGTCACTTCCTCTTCCACCATCCGCCCCTCGCCGCTCTCCGGCGCAGATCCTCTGACCGCAGATCGTCGTCCAAGACGCGTACACGGCAACGGCAGCGAAAGCCGTTGGGTGGATAATGCGTTTGCCAGAACACGTCGTCACAACGAAAAACCTTGCGGTTCAGCGCCGCATGGCAGGGCCGGGTGAGGCTGTCCATCACCGCGACATACATCCACCAGGGCCGCGCGTCGGCATTGGCCAGCATGGCCCGGTAACGCCCGGCCATGCATGCGCCCCGCGCGTTCTGGTCAAAAATCAGGGCCAGACGCGCTGGCAGGGGCCTGCCCACAAGGCGCACTTCGCCCGTTTCCGGATTGACCATCTCGGCTTCTTGCCCCTAGCCCCAGTGTTCATAAACTGGCCGCCAGTCCCAAAAGGAGCGTAGCCGACGACGCCTCGCCGAAAGAAGGCCGGAACGCTGACTGCTTTATCAGCGTTCCGGCCTTCTTTCCCGGATTAAGAACAAGTTTCTTTTTGCGGACAGAAATGACGACAGCAAAAACTATGAAGCTTTCTTCCCCTCACGCATCTTGCGCAGCCAAGCATACCATACATCCAGGCCACCGCCGTCGCGGCAAGAAACCTCGAACACGCTGAGGTTCTTGTTCAGCTTGGTGGCGAAGGAACGGGCACGCGTCATGTCGAAGTCCACATGCGGCAGCAGGTCCACCTTGTTCAGCACCAGAGCCTTGGCCAGATTGAACAGCAGGGGATATTTTTCCGGCTTGTCGTCGCCTTCAGTCACGCTCAGCAGGGCCACTTTGGCGTCCTCGCCGCAGTCGAATTCCACAGGGCAGACCAGATTGCCCACATTTTCAATAAAAAGGATGTCCAGACCGTCCAGTTCCAAGCTGTCCAGCGCCGTGAGGATCATATTGCTGTCCAGATGGCAGCCGCCGTCGGTGTTGATCTGCACGGCCTGCGCGCCGGTGGCCGCCACCCGGCGGGCGTCGTTGTCGGTTTGCAGGTCGCCCTCAATGACAGCCATACGGAACTCCCCGGCCAGATCGCGCAGGGTGCGCTCCAGCAGCGAGGTTTTTCCCGCGCCGGGAGAGCTGATCAGATTGAGCGTCAGAATTTTGTGGCCGCTCAACCGCCGCCGCACATGGGTGGCCATTTTTTCATTGGCTTCCAAGACGTTGCGCACCACGGGAATTTGCATGTTTTTCTCCTTCCATCTCCGACCCGCTCTCGGGCAGGATGCCCACTCTTTAGAAACACGCTCTAGCGGGCCTCCAGGCGGTTTAAAATCAACTCCTTGCCCTGCTCCACCACATGCCCGAATTGCTCGCCGCAGCCGGGGCATGGCTGCGAGAGGGCATCCTGCCCCTCGCCGCCGAACACTTCGCCGCAAAACGGGCAGCGCAGGCGTAAGGGCAGGCAGACCAACTCCAGCCGGGCCCCTTCGTGAGGCGTGCTCTTGATCAGGGCTTCAAAGCCGAATTGCAGTGATTCGGGCATCACACCCAACAGTGCGCCGTATTCCACGCGCACCATTTCCAGACGGGTGCAGTTTTGGCGGACTATTTCTTCCTCTGCCATAGCCAGAAGGCTTTGTGCGATGGCCATTTCGTGCATTCCCCATGCTAGCCGAAAGCCCCCGCCGCGTAAAGGGCGCGCCGGGAATCTTGCCATTCGGCGCAAATAATGTACATTTCGTCCATGCGTCCTCCAAAATATCTTGGTGTATACTCTCAACCCCTAGCCAAGGCGGACGGCTCCCGCAAGGCGTTTTTTTTCGTCTGGGAACTGGCGGAAGCGGGTTACGCGATCCAACAACTGGACAGTGCCTTCCAGCCCAGGGCAGAGGCGCGACGCGTTAGCGCCGCTCGTTTTGCCGCGCACTTCCGGGCCGAACCCTCCATTCTGGCCATGCCCATGAGCATGCTGGACGTCCCCGTCTTGGCAGATTTTCCGGAGTCGCCCGCTCCAGCCGTGCCTACGTCAAAAGCCCCGGAACTGGACGACGGTCTGCTGAGCCGCCTGGACAACGCGCGACGGGCCAAACAGACGGAAATCACACTACGCGAAAACTTCCGCAAGGCCCTGTTGCGTCTGAAGCGCCCGCGCGAACGGCAAGCCGCCATCACCGTGCTGGAACAGCTGGCGGCCACCACCGAGAATATTTCGCCCGTTCACAAGCATATGTTCCGTGATTTCGGCGCGAAACTGCGCAAAACCGCCATGCCGAACTTGGCCCTGCTTTTCGGTAGACGCGTTCTGGAACTAGCTCCGGAGGACGATCACGCTCATTTCAACTTGGCCCGCATTCTCTGCGCCTTGGATGCGTATGACGAAGCCGCCGAGCACATCCACACGGCTATGCGTTTGGACTCCCGCGAAGCCCTGTACCCTAGGATGCTGGCCCATATCAGGAAAGAAAAAGAGCTCAGGCCCGGCAAGAAACGTCCCCGGCGGACGCGCTGAAACAGAGCGGGCAATTCGCCTTTTGACAGGAGCCATACGGCATGAACAAAGTCATTCTCAGTCTTCTTCTGGCCGTCTGCATCTTGGGCATGGCGCTGATCATGCTCAATGAACGTCTGGGCCGCAAATCCGAACCAGCCCCGACCCCGTCGGCGGAAATCAGCCAACCGGCCGCGCCGAACAACGGCGCGGACCGGCCGCCGCTTCCGGAGGACGGCAACCGCAACGGGTTCGCCGCGCCGCCGGAAGCGGCCCGCTACGAACCCAAACTGCCGCCTTTGCCCCGGGACGACGCCGCAACTTCCATGCCCGCCGTGGATCCGGCTTCGGAGCGGGTTCAAACACCTCTGGCTTCGCCTGCCGCTCCCGCGCCGCAGACCGCCGAGCGTGAACATCCGGGCACGTCCACGCCGCCCTTGACCGCAGAGCGCTCCGCGACGTCCGCCAGGGCGGAAAGCGGAACACCCGCCCGCGCCGAGACCCAAAAAGACGAGCGCCCGATCCAGCCTGAAAAAGCCGCCGCTCCGCGTGAGCGCAGCGTCAACCGTTTTGTGGTCTTCGCGCGGGACAAGGGGGCTACGGTACGTCTAACGGGCAACGCACCCCTTCGTTACAAGAGCATGAATCTGAGCAACCCCGAGCGCGTGGTGGTTGATTTGGAGGGCCAGTGGCAGATCAGGGCTCCGGGCGTGCCCGCCAATCACCTAGTGAGCAACGTGCGTGTCGGCAAAATGGGAGATAAGACCCGCGTGGTCATTGACCTCAAGGAAAAACCGCGCGCTACCCGTCTGGTGCTTGCCAAGGACGGCAACACGCTGGATGTGCGGGTGGATCAGTAAGCTTTTTCCGCAGAGCGGCAGAGACAAAGAAAAGCCCTTCTGAAGCGCTTCAGAAGGGCTTTTCTTTGTTGGCGGCAAGGCCCATTCTCCGGATAGTTTCCTTCGCGCGGGGCGAATCTGACGCGGACGGATAGAGTATGGCAAGCAGCAACATTTCTCAGGGTGTGCTAGGGTGTGTTTGCAAACCTTATAATCAGGCCTGGTTCGTGTAGCCCCTGGACATGTGCC
>APFI01000218.1 GCA_000403945.1 Desulfovibrio sp. Dsv1 | reverse complement strand
CTACACGAACCAGGCCTGATTATAAGGTTTGCAAACACACCCTAGTCACGAGAGTGAAACCCATGAAAAGATACATCCGATCTGGACAGCGGCCAGAAATGACGCCGCATTTTTCGCGTATTGGGTCGCAATGCCGCGCCATCGCTTCAAATGAGGGAACGCGTTCTCCATCAGGCATCGGGGCTTGCAAGGATCCCTGTCGCAATCACGCCGCTCCCTGCGGCTTTTCTTCGGAGGAATGACCGCTTCCATTCCCCGCCTTTCGGCCCGGGCGAGAATCTCGTCCGTGTCGTAACCCCTGTCCGCCAATCAGAGCGATTGCCCGAGCGCAATCCGCTGTCGCGTCCTGTGCGACAAAAGCCCTGACCGGCAGGCCATGCGCATCCGCAGCCAGATGTAATTTTGTGTGGTAGGCACTGCGCCTGTGCATCGTTTGCCGCAGGGAACCACGGCCCCGGTCAATGATCCGCGTCTCATCTACAATATGCCTTCCTTCGAGGCGGCTTTCGGCAAGCCCGGCGCTGGAGACAATCAGGCAGACTTCACGCTCTGGCAGATGGCCAATGTGTATTTCAGCCGCTATCGGGTGGCGCCCATAGTGGCCATCAACATTTTTGACCCCTCGCGCCACACCTCTCCCGGGGAGGGAGGCGGACCGGATGTGGCCGATGTGTCCAAAATCACGGAAGCGGACGTCATCGGCGGCACGGACGCTGCCGGCAAGCGCACCGGCCTTGCTCTGGTGGACGAGGTTTTTCCGCGCTTCCGGCTCACGCCAGGGCTGATCATGGCCCCCAGCTGGTCTGGCGACCCCACGGTGGCCAAGGCCATTGAGACGGCATGCAACAATATCTCCGGATTTTTCCGGGCCAGCGGCATCATCGAGATCCCCGACGAGGTGACGCGCCATGCCGACGCCCCGGCCTGGCTCAACGACAACAACCTGACCGACCAGTCCGGCAACACCATGGCCATGTTCGGCAACTTCATCTATGGCTCCAGGGTTGAGCCTGGTTCCATCCATCTGGCCGGCTGCATCGGCGGACGCGATCAGACCACGGACGCAGTGCCCTACTGGTCTCCGTCCAACTTCCAGATCGAGGCCGAGGGCATGACGCACCACGGCGAGCTCATTCACCTCACGCCGGCCGAGGCCGCCTATCTCAACGGGCAGGGCATCGTCACCGGCCTGAACATGATCGGCGGCCTCAAGTGCTGGGGCGACCAGACCACGGCCTACCCCGGCGTCACCGACGTCAAGGACAGCTCCATTCCTGTCCGGCGCATGTTCTCCTGGGTGGGCAACACCCTGATCCTGACCTGCTGGCAGTTCGTGTCCGCGCCCATCCGGCGGCGGATGATCGAGACCGTGCAGGACACTGTCAACTACTGGCTCAACGGTCTGGTGGGACGCGGCTATCTGCTGGGCGGGCGCTGCGACTTTGAGCAGGCCGACAATCCGACGCTGGACCTCATGGACGGCAAGGTGCGCTGGCACGTCTATCTCAATCCTCCCTAGGCCGGGCGTGAGCTGACTTTCATCCTGGAGTACGACCCGTCCTATCTTGACACCCTGTTTGCGAGCACGGAGGCATAAATGGCGACAAATCCCATCCCAAGCGTGCTGATCAATGCGAAAATATACAACGAGGGCAAGGAACTTATGGGCGCCGGCACCGTGGAGCTGCCAGACTTCGAGTTCATGACCGAAGCTGCCAGCGGCCTGGGCCTGGCTGGCGAGATCGATATGCCCGTCCTGGGTCATTTCAAAAGTCTGACCATGAGCGTCAAGTGGAATTCCGTCTGCGCCCAGTCCGTCGAGCTGCTGGCGCCCAGGGCGCATCAGCTCTCCATCTATGGCTCTGTGCAGGAGTGGGACACGGGCAACGGCACCTTTGCCCCCACTGGCGTCAAGGTGACGGTCAATGCCACGCCCAGGAAGTCTGGCGTGGGCAAGTTTGAGCCCGGGAAGAAGATGGATCCCTCCACGGACTTTGAGCTGACTTACGTCAAAATGTCCATCGGCGGCTCGGAAAAACTGGAAATCGACAAGATCAACTTCATCTGCCGCATCGACGGAACGGATTACCTGTCCGACGTGCGCGGGCAACTGGGCATGTAGGGGGGAAGGATCATGGATAAAAGCAGGCAGGTCAACATCACGCTGGATTTTCCCGTGCAACTGGCGGATCGCAAGCTGGTGGAGGTGACCATGCGCCGTCCTGTCATGAAGGACATGCTAAACCACAACGTGGGACCGGACTCCGGCCTGGTCGAGGACATGGCGCTTATTGCAGCCTTATGTGGTCTGGTGCCGGAAGAACTGGAGCAGTTCGACACCTGCGATTACGAAAGGCTGCAAGCGCAGTTGCTTCGATTTCGGGGGATTAAGGCAGGCACATGAGGTGCGGCGCCATGTCGTCCGGCTGATGCGCCTGGGGGGATTCTCTCAGGCCGAGGCTCTGGCTCTGACCTGGGATGATGCCTGTGCATGGCTGGAAAGCGCAGTGGACGTGGAGCGGGAACTTTCTCCCGTCATCCCCGACCTCTTATGAGGTTAAACACGCCCGTAATGACGCCGCAGAGCGCGGCCAGGGGCAGCCCGAACAGCAGCATGAAAAAACAGAAGGCCAGGGAAAGAGCAAGGAATCCGAGCCCCAGGAATCCGATCCAATGACCAATGTTGTACAGTAGCGAGTCCATAATCTTTCCGGCGAGGCGATGACGATATGGCGAAGAATCTCGGCATAGGCCTTATCATAGGCGCCACGCTTTCTTCCAGTATAGGCACTGCGTTTGCGTCTGTCGAGAACAAAATCAGGCAGACGCGGCAGGTAATGGGCGGCGCCGCCAGGGAGGCCCGCGTCATGCAGAAGGCGCTGGATCTGCGGACACGGCGTGATGATCTGTCGGCGCGTTACAAGGCGTCCGGAGGCAGGGACAAGGCCCTGCGCAGCGAGCTTGCCAGGATTTCCGGCCAGTACCATAAGGCCAGGACCGCGGCTCTGGCCTACGGCGGCAGCGTGGCGGACTGGTCACGCAAGCATGCCGATGCGGCGCGACAGTTGGAGGTGGCGCGGGTCAGGCTTGCCCGATTCGAGGGCATGCGGGAACAGGCTGCCACGCGCAGGGAGCTGCGCGGCAAGATGGTGGAGGCCGTGGCTCCGTTGGCGATTATGGGCATGCCCGTCAGGATGGCCATGGATTTTGAATCGGGCATGGCGGACGCCGCCAAGACCATCGACGGCATGCGCGATGATGCGGGCAATCTCACTCCCCAATATTATGAGATGGAAGCCGCTGTGAAAACCCTGGGCCGCGCATTGCCTCTGACGCATAAGGAGATCGCGGGACTGTTCGCGGCCGGCGGTCAGCAGGGCATGACCGGGGTGAAGGAACTGACAGGTCTTGCACTTCCTTGCGTGTTTCTTCAGATGTTTCCGGGGCGGCTAGCTTTTTGTTCAGAGTATCCACGCCCTTGCCGGTCAAGGCCAGTGCGGTGTCGGAATAGTAACCCATGTCAGTTCTCCTTTCAATTTACTGGATTGATAGTCAGACGCGAGGATGTCCCCCCTTCCCGCTCGCAGCGGGTCAGCAGGGCATCCACGTCAATGTCCTCGATCTTTTCAAACCGGAATATCTCAGTCAGTTCGTTGAACAGGGCTGCCTTGTTCAGACTGCGCCGTCCCGCTGTGGTTGTAAGACGGAAACGGTGTTGCCCGGCATTGATCCAGTCCCGCGTGCCGGAGAGGCTGTGAGCCAGCTTGAGCGCGGCCTCCATCTCCCTGATTTCGGCATCCAGAGCTGAGCGGTTTTGTTTGAGAGCTTCCAGCCTAGAAGTCATTTCATGATTCCCTGATGACTCTTCTGAGTAAAATCATGGAAAATGCCAATG
>APFI01000217.1 GCA_000403945.1 Desulfovibrio sp. Dsv1 | reverse complement strand
AGCTACCTTTCCCCGCTGCTTGCAGCCTTCTTCGCGTCTGTTTTCAATGAACGCCGGGGGTGGCCCTGGGCCTTCCCCGTGTCGGTGAAAACAGTAAAACTTATTTTAAGTTTATTGTCAATGAAAAAATAAACTTTTTTTAAGTTTTTATTTCCCATAAAAAAGAGGGCCTTGTGCCCTCTCCCCTCAAAAGTTTTGTGGTGTGCCTATTTTTTCTTGATGTCTTTTGCCGCCTGCCGCAGCACGTCAACCCATGCTAGGCCAAGCGCCTCGCATAAATTCATGGCATCGCCGATGCGGAATGCTTGCGGCTTCCGACTCTCTCCCGCACCCTGCCCAACGAGCAAGGCCTGCACCTTGCCGGACGGGTTTGCCATGAATGCAAAAGCCATTTTACCTAGGGCGTCATCTGACATGGATAGCTCTTTTTTGCGAGATACCAGGGCGGCGCGGATTGCAGCCTCAAGAGCTGTCATATCCTCCTTGTTGAGCATGGCTTCCACTCCTTTTCCCTCCCTGATAGCACGTTTTTTGTGCTGAAGGTATAAACTTAAAATTAGTTATTGACAATAAACTTTTTTTTAGTGAATGTTATGTCAACGGCAATCAGTTGCCCGCTCATTGACAACCGACCCCGACGACCACGCCAGTCCTGA
>APFI01000216.1 GCA_000403945.1 Desulfovibrio sp. Dsv1 | reverse complement strand
TGTGGGTTTCAATCTTGTGACTACACTATCCAGGACAGCCCCAAAAAATTTTGAGGGGGGGGGAGGAAAACCTTTTTCAAAAGAATCCCTCCCCCACAACGGCAATTCCTTGCCCGGATTCGCCATGATTATCCACTTGGATATGGATGCCTTTTTTGCCGCTGTGGAGCAAATGGACAACCCGCAACTGCGCTGCAAGCCGGTGATCATCGGCGGCGGCCTGCGCGGAGTGGTGTCCACAGCCTCCTATGAGGCGCGGGTCTTCGGCGTACATTCGGCCATGCCCATTGTCACGGCCCGGCGGATCTGCCCGCAGGGCATTTTCGTCCACGGCCGCCGTCACCGTTATGTCGAACTTTCGCACGCCATCATGACGGCGCTGGGCGATTTTTCCCCTCTGGTGGAACCTGCCAGCATCGACGAGGCCTATCTGGACGCCACAGGCCTGACGCGCCTGTTCGGATCTCTGGAAGAATTTATCGCGCGCATCAAGGACAGAGTGGCCGAGGTCACGGGCGGGCTGACCTGCTCGGTGGGGGCCGCGCCCGTGAAATTTCTGGCCAAAATCTGTTCGGACGTGAACAAGCCCGACGGCGTGTTCATTTTGCGGCCCGAGGAAGTAGACGCTTTTCTGCTGCCGCTGGAGGTAGGCCGTCTGCCTGGCGTGGGGCGGCGCATGGTTGACAGTCTGCGCGATCTGGGCATTGTGACCGTGGCCCAGTTGCGCCGCTACAGCCCGGAATTTCTGGAAGCCCGCTACGGCAAATGGGGTCGGGCGCTCTACGAGCGGGCCCACGGCATTGATCCGCGTCTGGTGACGCCCGAGCGCCCTGTAAAGAGCGAGAGCGCGGAATGCACCTTTGAACGGGATACCCGCGACCGGGAGTTTCTTGTCCGCATGCTGCTGGCCCACGCCGAGCGGGTGGGGGCATCCCTGCGGCGGCATCAGCTCATCGGCCGGACCATCACCCTGAAGGTCAAGTTCGCTGACTTCCGCCAGATCACCCATTCCCGCACCCTGCCGGAAGCCACCAACGCCACGGAAACCATCTTTGAGACGGGCCGGGACCTGCTGCGCGAACTCCTGCTGGCCCAGCCTGTGCGGCTCATCGGCTTGGGCGTCTCCGGTTTTGAGGTAAATCCGGTCCAGTTTCTGCTGCCGGGTCTTGCGGGCGGCGCGGCGGCGGGCCGTGACGGCCGCGATCCGCAACGGGAGGATCGGCGCCGCAAGCTGGATCAGGCCCTAGACTCCCTGCGGGGGCGCTTCGGCAAGGATGCCGTGCAGCGGGGGCGGATGTTCCGACAGAAAAAGGCGGATATGCCGGAAGCGGGCGGCCCGACGAAAAACAAATGACCTTGGACGGCGGATGTTCAGCCCCGCCGGTTCTTCCGGAACAGGGCCATATATTCCTGATTGCCCTTGGGGCCCTTAACGGCGGCGGGCAGCACGCCTTCGGAGGTCAAGTCCAGGTTTGCGACGCAGAAAGTCAGGATTTTGTCCACCGCGCGCTGCCGGGCGGCCTCGTCGCGCACCACGCCCTTGACCGTCTCGTTCGGCCCCAGCTCAAATTGGGGTTTGATCAGCACCGCCGTCAGACCGTCGGGCTTCAGCCAGATCATGCAGAGCGGCAGCACCAAGGTCAGGGAGATGAAGGAAACGTCCGCCACCACCAGATCCACAGCTTCGGGAATCAGCTCCGGCGGCGCGTGGCGCAGATTCACGCCCTCCAGACTGACCACGCGGGGATCGGCGCGTAGCTTTTCATGGAGCTGATTGCGGCCCACATCCACAGCGTAGACCCGTTCGGCCCCCCGCTGGAGCAGGCAGTCCGTGAAACCGCCGGTGGAAGCCCCGGCGTCCAGACAGACCAGACCGGTCATGTCCAGATGAAAATGTTCCAGAATGGTCAGCAGCTTGTAGGCTCCCCGGCTCACGTAACGCTCGCTTTCCAGCAGGGCAAAGCGCGTGCCGGCGGGGTAGGGATGGCCGGGTTTGAGCACGCGCTGCGCTGGCGCGCCGGGCGGCAGCTGGGGGCGGCCGTCCGGAGCGTTGTGGAAAAGGACGATCTGACCGGCCATGATCAGGCGGCGAGCCTGTTCCCGGCTTTCGGCCAAGCCTTGTTCAAAGGCCAGTTGGTCGGCGCGCTGACGCTTGTCTTTGGGCATGGGGCAGATATAGACGTTCGGGGCGGCGGCGGCAAGGGGGCTTTGTGCGCACGGCGGGACAGAGAGGTCTGAATCCTGTGATTTACTCTGTTTTTACCTAAGCATAGGCTATAAGCTAGAAGTCATTTCATAATGCCAGAAAAAGTCATGAAAATCGTGTAATCGAATTTCATGAGCAAATACCAGGGATTAACAGGTGAACAATGGGCAATTTTGGAACCTCTCCCTG
>APFI01000215.1 GCA_000403945.1 Desulfovibrio sp. Dsv1 | reverse complement strand
GGAAGCCGGGGCGGCGGGGCTCGCGACAACCGGCGCCTTGTCAATGCGGTCTTCCGGATTATACGCGCGGGCGCTCCGTGGCGGGATCCGCCTCCCGACTTTGGCGGCTGGAGCGACACCCGCCGACGCTTCATCTGTTGGCGCGATAATGGCGTGCGGGAGCGACCGCCTGAAATTCCGATTGACGATCCGGACCCCGCATGGCTGATGAACGACGCAGGCCATTGCGGGGTTCACCCACATGCGGCGGGCGCGAGAGGAGGCTATCGGGAATGATCCGCGCAAAGGGGGCTCAACACAAAATCGCATCTGGCTGCGGATGCGCATGGCATGCCGGTCAGAGCTTTTATCACACAGGGCACGGCAGCGGATTGCGCTCGGGCAATCGCTTTGGTTGACGGATTTGCGGCGGAAAGACTTTTGGTGGACAAGGGCCGCGACACGGACGAGATTCTCGTCCAAGCTGAACAACAGGGCATGGAAGCGGTCATTCCCCACGAAGAAAAATCGCTATTCGTCAAGTCCTCCGCCATTCTTCACTTATCGCATCCTCACCTCCAGACGCTGAAAATGCGCATTCTCAACGCCGCAAGGCTTCCATATCTACAGTGCCCCGCGCCGCGTCCAGACGTGCCGCGCGGCCAGCAGACCGAAGGCCGCCCCAGCCAGCAGATGGGCGCTCTTGTTGCCAGCGAAGCCCAGCGCGGCGCTCAGCCCGCACGCGGCCAGCAGGGCGCGTAACTCCAGTCTGCGGGGGCTCATGCCCTGAAAACAGGATTTTCCGTAAAATGGCAGGCCGGACAAAAATGAAAAGGGGCCGGACGCGGCGGTGTCGGCGACACTGGTTCGCGTGCCGCGCGCTGGCTGGCGCAATTCCGGCAGCGCACTCTCAAGATCGCGACAAATGCTCTCCAAGTCCGCATCCGAAGCCAGGATCAGCAAAATGGAACCGGAACCGGGACGCGCTTCCAGCACGCCGCTTGCGCCGGTCAGAACGGCCAGCGCCTTCTCCCGTCCGGCAATTCCGTTCAGAGCCGAATGGCGCAGACGCGCCCGGCCTTCCATGACATGCGTGAGATATGGCGGCATACTTCCCCCTTATTATAAAAAACGGGTTTCATTTTGAAAATGGCTTTCTTTTCTCTTGACCTATAATTCAATCTGGTGCAAGTCTTTTTTCCGGCCGGGATCCATATTCCGGCGCGGCGTCCTTCAAAACCGACCCCCAAACGGCGCGCGAAGTTTTTCCGCGCCACGGGCGCCGCGCCGGACCGGCAGTCCGACGCCATAACAGTGAACCGGCACAATGCCGACGAGAGGGAGCGCATATGAATCAGATCGTCAGTCTCCGCAAGATGCGTGTGGGCCAGCAGGGGAAAATCGCCACAGTGGAAGCCTTGGGCGAGATGAACCGGCGCATTCGCGACATGGGTCTGATCCCCGGCACCACCGTTTCCATAGTGGGCCGCGCGCCGCTGAAAGACCCGGTGGCCCTGCGTCTGTCCGGGGTGACCATTTCCCTGCGCAACAGCGAAGCGGATTACATCAAGGTCAATATTTCCAGTTCGGCCCACTAGGCCTTTATCTTTAGTCATCACGGACAATCTTGCCCCCGTTGTCTCTCCGCCGTTTTTTGCGCGGCGGAGAGGGGGTCCAAATATTGTCCTTACTGTGGGGCGGACTACGCGAGACGCGCCCCTCAAGCAAAGGGAGACGACATGAATAATGGACTTAAATTCGGGCTGATTTTTCTGGGCGGCATAGCCCTCGGTGCGCTGGGCACTGTGGCCGTGAGCCGGGGAAAGCTGGATCTCAAACCTGTGGTCGCCGACCTGATCAGCCGGGGTATTGACGTGAAAGACGCCCTGATGAGCAAAGTGGAAGCGGTCAAGGAAGATATGGAAGACCTCACCGCCGAAGCACGCCATGCCTCGGAGAAGCGCAAGGCGGCCAAAGCCGCCGAAGGGACCGGAGAGGTTCAAGCCTAAACCGGGGCCGTCCATACTGTTTCCACTCCCGGCCTTGCGTCATCGCAGGTGCCGCAAGGCCGGGGTCGTTTTCCACCGCCCCGTTTCAGAGCTTTTTCGGTTTTCAGATTGGAGCGTGCATGTCTTTCTTTATTGTCCATGAACTCCAAGGCATCAACGGATCCGCCGGCAGAATGCGCGTGCGCGCCGACCGGCCTCTGCCGCCTTCGGCCGCCCACCTGACACGGAATCTTGAAAAACTGCCCGGCATTAGCGACGTGCGCGTCAACCCCCGTGTGGGCAGCGTCCTTTTTTTTTACGCCGACAGGGAAAGCCGCCTTTCGGCCCTGCGCCTGCTGACTGTCCGTGATGAAGCCCCGGCTCCGGACACGCCGGACAGCATTCCGGATCTTTTGCCTGAAGAACCGCCCGCCGGGAGGATGCTACTGCCGCTGATACGCTTTTTTGTCATCCGGCCCTTTCTGCCCCGGATCTGGCGCATGATCACCAGCATCACGGCCGCCGCGCCTTTTCTGCTCAAGGGCGTCGCATCCCTGCTGCGCGGCAGACTCAGCGTGGACGTGCTCGACGCGGCGGCCATCGCCGCCTCAATTCTCATGCGCGACTTCCGTACAGTCAGCGTGCTGACCCTGCTGCTGGGTTTGGGCGAAACCTTGGAATATTGGACCCGCCGCCGTTCCCTAGACAGTCTTACCGAAAGTTTGGCCCTGAATGTGGACAGTGTCTGGCTGCTCAAGGAAGACGGCACGGAAGTGTCCGTGCCGCTGGGCCAGGTTCAGAAAGATCAACTCGTGGTAGTGCGCGACGGCGGATCCATCCCGGTGGACGGCATTGTGGAGGACGGATGCGCAGTAGTCAATCAATCCTCCATGACCGGCGAACCGCTGGGCGTGCCGCGCGCCAAGGGCGCGGCCGTGTTTGCGGGCACGGTGGTGGAGGAAGGGTGGTTGGTGATCCGGGTCAGCCAAGTGGGCGACGGCACCCGTCTGCGCCAAGTGGTTACCTTCATTGAGCAGTCCGAAGCGCTCAAGGCCGGCATCCAGGGCAAGACTGAGCGTTTGGCCGACTTGGCTGTGCCTTTCACTTTCGGCTTGGCGGCCTTGGTCTGGCTGATCACGCGCAATCCCATGCGCGCCGCCTCGGTGCTGCTGGTGGATTATTCCTGCGCCCTCAAGCTGGCCACGCCCCTAGCCGTGCTGGCCTCCATGCGCGAAGGCGCGGGCCACGGCATAGTCATCAAGGGCGGCCGCTATCTGGAAGCCTTGTGCGAAGCGGATACCCTGGTTTTCGACAAGACCGGCACCCTGACCAACGCCAGTCCCAAGGTGGTGGAGGTCATTCCCGCCCAGGGGCATCAGCGCGACGAAGTGCTGCGGGTCATGGCCTGCTTGGAAGAACATTTTCCCCATCCCGTGGCCCGCGCCGTGGTACGCAAGGCCCAAGAGGAAAATCTCCAGCACGAGGAAGAGCATGCCCATGTGGAATACGTGGTGGCCCACGGCGTGGCATCATCCCTGTACGGCAAAAAGCTGCGGGTGGGTAGCCGTCACTATATTGAACACGACGAAGGCGTGGACGTCTCGCCGTTGGAGGCGGATATCGCCCGCCAGACGGCCATGGGCCGCTCCCTGCTCTACCTGTCAGAAGACGGCAAGGTGGCGGGCATTCTGGCCATAGAGGATCCCCTGCGGCAGGAAGCCACCGCAGTGGTGGAACAACTGCGCGGCATGGGCTTCAAGCGCGTACTGATGCTCACGGGCGACGACGAGCGCACGGCGCGAGCTGTGGCCGCAAGCGCGGGCATCACGGAATTCCGCGCCCAGGTGCTGCCCACGGACAAGGCCAATGTGGTGCAGGAGCTAACCAACAGCGGCTGCAAGGTGCTCATGGTCGGCGACGGCATCAACGACGCCCCGGCCCTCTCGGCCTCGCATGTGGGCGTGGCCATGATCGACGGCACGGATCTAGCGCGGGAAGTAGCCAATGTGCTGCTGACCAAACCGGATCTCGGCGGGCTCATTGAGGCCCGGCGGCTGGCCTGCAGCACGTTGCGCCGCATCCACGTGAATTTCGCGGCCACCCTGACCCTGAACAGTCTCTTCTTGGCCGGCGGCCTGTTCATGTTCCTGCAACCCGGCATCTCGGCCCTGCTGCACAACCTGACCACCCTAGGCGTATCGCTCAATGCCATGCGCCCGCACCTTCCGGCTCCGGCCCCGGAGGCCCCGGTCATGGAGGACAGGGCATGAGCGCCCTGCGTCTGCTCAAGTACGTGCGGAGCTTTTCGGACGGCCGGGTGCGCATCCGCCATCCGGCCCTGCAGCGGG
>APFI01000214.1 GCA_000403945.1 Desulfovibrio sp. Dsv1 | reverse complement strand
AAACCCGGCGCAACAACAGCGCCAAAAGAATTCATTGGCAATTTACAACGGCAGATGCCAGGGTAAGGCTACAAAGCCTTTATCCGAAGATTTAAGCGTTATAAAGTACTAGAATCTGTTAGCACTATGCTTTTTGTCCGCCTGCTCTCATCTCGCGGTAGGGGTTAGCCGGACAAATTATTGCGAAGCGGTTGACGCATTTCATGCGTAACCCGCTCTATAAAGTCTGTTGACGCGGTCCAAGGCATTGTCTAGTTTCAAGAAGATCTTATGCTCCCCGGCTGCGGCGAACACCGCCGCAATGCGCGCCCAGCGGCGTCCACAGGCTGAAAAAGCGGCGGCGCGTTCATCCGTGTAAAGAACGCCGCATTCACAGCCTCAGCATCGGAGGAAGTTCATGCTGGCCATCGGCATCACCGGCTTCAAGAATTCCGGCAAGATCACGCTTGCGGGCATGCTGGCCACAGCCTTGGATGGGCCGCAAGGTCGCCATCGTCAAATGCACCCCTGCGGCCCGGATCTGCCAGGGCGCGACACCAGCGCGCTCTGTGCGCCGGGCCGCACTGTGGCCGCGCTGGGTGAAGACGACATCATTTTCGGGTGCGGCAAGATCGGCTTTATGGGTCTGTCACTCTGCTTCCGGCGGATATCGCGCTGGTGGAGGGCGGCAAAAACCTCACTTTTCTGCCGCACGTGCTCTGCCTGCGAGAAATGCTGAAGGCTCCCATGTTCGCGCCGGAACTGGCCGTGGGCACGTTCGGCCCGGTCAGTCCGTCGCCGCTGCCCGCTTTTGATAAAAACTCGCTGGATGAGCTGGCCCGTCTGGCCGACGTCAAAGCCTTTGCACTGGGCGGGCTGGACCGCAGCCTCTGCGGACGGGAAAACTGCGCAGACCTGACCAGGGGCATTCCGGCGGACACGACCGCGCCCGGAGATTGTCTGGCCCTGGTGCCCTCCTCCGCTCAGCCTGAGAGGCAACGACCGAAAAAAATGCCGTTCAACGCCTTTACGGCCCGGGTGCTGGAGGGCGGACTGACTGCGCGACATGCTTGCGCCCCTTAAGGGCATGACCGTCGGTACGGTGGAAATAGTCTTAAGGGCTTACGGACATCAGCGGCGGAGACGCCGCTGCGCACATCCGAGGACAAGGCAGTCTGCTGGAACGCTTTTTTTTGAATCGATGCGATTTCAACGATGGCAGGTTCAGGAGTCCGCCGCAATGCGGCGGCGGTTTTGGGTCACAGAGTTTCACATCTTTTCAGGAGATCCCATGGTTATTTCTCTCTTGGTCTATCTTTGCTGCGGCGCGATAGCCGGTGTTCTGGCCGGTCTGCTGGGCGTGGGCGGCGGCATCGTCATTGTGCCCATGCTGGTGGCCATTTTTCCCGGCCAGGGCATACCGCCCCAGTACGTCCAGCAGATGGCGCTGGGCACGTCGCTGGCCAGCATCATGATCACCTCCGTTTCCAGCGCGCGTGCCCATAACGCGCGCGGCGCCGTGCACTGGGACATCTTCCGCAACATCACGCCCGGCATTCTGATAGGCACGTTCGCGGGCGGTCTGGTGGCCACGCACATGCCCACCATGTTCCTGAAGATCTTCTTCATCTGTTTCCTGCTCGTGGTTTCCGTCCAGATGCTTTCCAACTACCGGCCCCCGGCCAGCCGCGACATGCCCGGCGCGCTGGGCACCGCGGGCGCGGGCGGGGTCATCGGCCTGGTGTCCAGCTTTGTGGGCATCGGCGGCGGCACCCTCTCCGTGCCCTTTATGAGCTTCTGCAACGTGCCTCTGCACCACGCCGTGGGCACCTCGGCGGCCATTGGTTTTCCCATTGCCGTGGCGGGCACCCTGGGCTACATCATCGGCGGTTGGGGACGTCCCGACCTGCCTGCCCTTTCCCTGGGCTTCGTGAATCTCTGGGCTCTGCTCGGTCTGGCCGTGGCCAGCTTTCTCACCGCGCCTCTGGGGGCCAGACTGTCCCACTCCCTGCCCACCGCCAAACTCAAACGCGGCTTCGCGGTTTTTCTGATCCTCGTGGCCCTGAAAATGCTGTGGAGCATCCTGTAATAGATGTATGAAGCTCTATACCTATAATCAAAAACTGGCCGAATCGGTCTGGTGGAACCTGTTCCTGATGACGCTGGGTTCGCTCCTGATGACCGTCTGCATCCAGAGCGTGGCCGCGCCCCATGACTTCTTGGCCGGGGGCGTCATGGGCGTGGCCCTGCTCATCGCCTACTGGACCGGCACGCTCACGCCCCTGTTCTGGTACATGCTGGTCTGCCTGCCCATCTATATCGGCGGATGGTTCTTCGTGGGACGGCGTTTTCTGCTCTACACGGCCTACGGCACGCTCTGCACCACTGTTTTCGGGATGTTCATCACCTTTCAGATTCCCCTTTCCACCGAGGTCTACGCCGCCGTGGTGGGCGGCGTGCTGCACGGCGCAGCCGGAGGCATCATGCTGCGCACCCTGGGCAGCGGCGGCGGCACGGACATTATCGCCGTGCTGCTCAAGGAGCGCTGGAGCATCCCCATAGGCCAGTTCAACTTCATTTTCAACGTCCTGCTGTTCCTGCTGGGCGCGTTCCGCCTTTCTCTGGACCTCATCGTGGCCTCCATGCTGATGATGTTCATCTCCTCCAATGCCCTGGAATATGTGCTAGGCATGTTCAACCGGCGCAAGCTGGTGATGATCATTTCCGACCACGGCGAAGAAATCAGCGAGGCCATTCTGGTCACCGAACGCTTCGGGGCCACCATGCTGCGCGGCAAGGGAGCCTACTCCGGCTCGGACCGCGAAATACTGCTCACCGTCACCAACAACGTCGCCCTCAAGCGCCTGGAAAACCTGGTCTATGCCATTGATTCCCACGCGCTCTTCATTGTGGAGAACACCTTTTACGTGTCCGGCGGACAGTTCGCCCGCCGGAGCCGCTGACGGGGGCCGGACATGCCAGCCTCCGTCCTGGCCATCCGGGCCAGAACCATCGTGCCGCTGAGCGGAGAAAGCCCGGCGCGGGGCGCGCGGCTTTTCGCGGCCTTGAAAAAAATCGACAATGCCGTGCTGCTGGTGCGCAACGGCCTTGTGGAGGATGTGCTGCCCTGGAAGAACACCCGTCTGCCCGCCGGCACGCGGGTGCGCGACGTGGGACCGGTCTGCCTGATCCCGGCCTGCGTCAACGCCCATGCCCACATCCAGCTTTCCTGGCTGGCCGGGCGCACGCTTTGGGGCAAGGGCTTCACGGCATGGCTCGCCAGCATGATCCCCCAACTGGGCATGGCCTCGGCCGCTGAAGTGGCTGCGGCCGCCGAAAACGCCTGTGAAAGCCTAGCTGCCGCCGGGGCCTTGCACGTGGGCGACGTAGGCGGATCCCTGCGCGGCGCTCTGACACTGGTGGACCGGGCCTGCCGCGCCGCCGGACTGGGGGTCAGCCATTTCTGCGAATGGTTCGGCTTCGGCCCGCCCTTCATTGACGACGAACGCCCCTGGCCGCCGCGTTGCCGCGACGAACTGGCGGCGGACCCGGACCTGGCCGGACGCTGCGCCCCGGCCGGACACGCCCTTTACTCCACCGCGCCGGAAGTGCTGCGCGCCGCGCGGGAACACTGCTCCCGCAAGAATGCCGTTTTCAGTTTCCATCTGGCGGAATCGCCGGAAGAAAACCAATTGCTGATCAGCGGCGACGGCCCCCTGTACGACTGTTACGCGGGCACGGTGCTGCCCGAGGGCTGGCGGCCTCCGGGCATGCGGCCCCTGGCCTACGCCGCCAGCCTCGGCCTGCTCGGGCCGGGCACGCTGGCCGTGCACGGCGTCCAGCTGGACGCCCAGGAGGTGGAAGTGCTGGCCGCCGGGGGCACGGCCCTCTGTCTTTGCCCGCGTTCCAACCGCAATCTGGGCGTGGGCGCGCCGCCGGTGCGCGCTCTGATGGAAAACGGCGGCCTGCTCTGCCTGGGCACGGACGGCCTGACCTCCAATACCGACCTGGATGTGCGCCAGGAAGCCGTCTACCTGCGTGAAAGCCTGGATGTGCCGCCCGAGGCTCTGGTACGCATGCTCACGGTCAACGGCGCGGCGGCTCTGGGCCTGAGCGACGCCGGGGCAGGACGCCTGACGCCGGGTGGTCCTGCGGCCTTCTGCATCCTGCCGGAAATACTGACCTATTAAAGCGGGCAGTCATTGAAAGTCTTCTGTTTTCAATGGCTGCCCTGCCCGTGTGCCGCAGAAAAAACGCGGATAAACAGCCCCCTTGAACTGTTCCGGAATGATCCGCCTGCACCGGCTATAAAAGCCTTGTCATGGACCGGCCCTGCCGGTATCATTCTGGAACGTGTCAGCTGTTTTCTACCAACCCCCACGTCAAGAAGGACGATATGAGCGAGGAAGTTCTGGACTGGAAGGAGGCCATTACCCGCGTGCTCAACAAACGTGAGCTCTACGTCAAGCTGTTGGAAAAATTCATTGAGACGGAGCGGGACAGCGCTGCCAAAGTAAAGCAGGCCCTGCAAAACCGCGATACGGAAACAGCCCGCCAACTGGTGCACAGCTCCAAGGGGGCTGCCGCTAATTTGGGTGCCAAGGCCTTGGCCGCCGCCGCTCTGGAGCTGGAAATGGCCATCAAGGCCGGTGTGGACACCGGTCCGGCCATAAACCGTTTCGATTCCGCCGTGACGGACACTCTCGTGACCATGTCGGCCTTCATGTCCCAGTAGCGCGCTCTGCGCGCAGTATAAAATTTCAGTTGAAAGAAGCCCGGCGCATGAGCGCCGGGCTTCAGCATTTCAGACAACAACGGCCGTCAACGCTCCACGCCGCCGCGATCCAGCACTCGCAGGGCCACGGCCTCGGCCAGATGTTCCTGACGAATGCGTTCGTCTCCCCCCAGATCCGCAATGGTCCGGGCCAAGCGCAGCACGCGGGTGTATGCCCGCGCGGAAAGCCCCAGACGATGCATGACCGCCTCCATCAGGCCGTGCCCAGCGGCGTCCAGAGCGCAATACCGCTCCAGTGGACCGCCGGAAAGTTCCGCATTGCAGCGGACAGCAAGTCCGGCGAAACGCTCTTCCTGTACGGTCCGCGCGGTCAGCACGCGCTTCCGCATCTTCGCCGAAGAGGTACCACCCGTTGATGCGCGCAGATCCGCATAGGGCACGGCTGGCACTTCCACATGCAGATCAATGCGATCCAGCAGCGGGCCGGAAAGTTTATTGCGGTAGCGGGCCAGTTGTTCAGGCCGGCAGGTACAGACATGTGTGGGGTCGCCGTGATAGCCGCAGGGACAGGGATTCATGGCCGCCACCAGCATGCAGCCCGCCGGGTAGGTGACGCTGCGGGTCGCGCGGGCCACGGTCACCACGCCGTCTTCCAGCGGCTGGCGCAAGGCTTCCAGCGCGGCTTTGCCGTATTCCGGCAACTCGTCCAGAAAAAGCACGCCGCGATGGGCCAAACTGACCTCGCCGGGGCGTGGCTGTCTGCCGCCGCCCACCAGCGCCACGTCCGACACGGTATGATGCGGGGAGCGGAACGGCCGCGCCGAGACAAGTCCGCTTTCCGGCGGCAGATGGCCCGCCACGCTGTAGAGCTTGGTGACTTCCAGGGCTTCTTCAAAGGAAAGAGGCGGCAGAATGCCGGGCAGACGCTGCGCCAGCATGGTTTTGCCGCTGCCCGGCGGCCCGATCATCAACAGATTGTGCCCTCCGGCGGCAGCTATTTCCAGGGCGCGCTTGGCGGCATGCTGGCCTTTGACCTCCGCGAAGTCCGGCAAGGCAATGGACGGCGTCACGGCTTCGTCCGGACGCAGGGCTTCCAGGGCCTCGGCTCCCGCCAGAAAGGCCGCGCACTGGGCCAGATCGCGCGGGGCATACACCGGCAAACCGGGCACTACGGCGGCTTCCACCGCATTGCCCGGCGGCGTCACCAGACCGGCGGCCTCATGCCGACGGGCCAGAATGGCCAAGGGCAGGACGCCGCGCACGGGTTTGAGGCTTCCGGTCAGCGAAAGTTCGCCCGTAAAGAAAAGACCGGCCAGTTTGTCCGGCGGAATCAGCCCGGCGGCGGCCAGCAGCCCCACAGCCAAGGGCAGATCATAGCCCGTGCCCGCCTTGCGCTGCCCGGCCGGGGCCAGATTGACAATGATCCGCGCTGGCGGCAGCCGGAAATTGCATGCCCGGAGCGCGGCGAAAACACGGTCCCTGGCCTCGCGCACCTCGGTTTCGGCCAGTCCCACCAGACTGAAACCCGGCAGGCCCTGTCGGACGTAATCCACCTCCACTTCCACCGGAAAGGCGTCCACGCCTTCCAGACCGCCGCTGTACAAACGGATTACCATGGGTTCGCCGTGACCGCCGGACTACTTGATCGCCTGTCCGATGCGCCCCCAGCGGATATCGTCCAGCCCACCCCAAGACCAGTAAATGCGCCAAGCCTTGGCCCGGATGGCACTACGGTCCACAAAGCCCCAGAAACGGGAATCCAGAGAATTGTCGCGGTTGTCGCCCATGACGAAATACTTGCTGGGCGGCACTGTGACCGGCCCGTAGTTGTCCCGAACGGGCTCAATGCCGTCCGGGTCGGCAAAGCGGATATAAGATTCCTTGACCGGCTGGCTGTTGCGGTAGAGCTGTTTGTAGCGCATCTCAATGACGTCACCGGGCAGACCGATGATTCGCTTGATATAGTCCACGCTGGGATCATTGGGATACTTGAAGATGATGATGTCGCCCCGGGCCGGGTCGTCGCCCTTATAGACATAGGTGTCGGTAAAAGGGATCTTGACCCCGTAGGCGAACTTGCTGGCCAGCAGATGGTCGCCCACCAGCAGGGTCTGGAGCATGGACTCGGAGGGGATCTTGAAGGCCTGGATCACAAAGGTGCGGATCAGCAGGGCCAAGACCAGAGCGATCAGCAAGGCTTCACCGTATTCGCGCCAGAGCGGTTTTTGAGGGCGCGCCTTTTGTTGCAGCAGAGTGGGTTTCATGGCGATTCCTTTTCATGGCGGATTCCGGGATGCGCCGCCCGGCGGGCGCGCAGCCCACACAACGGACCCGGACGCGAGGAGAAATTATGCCGTGATGCGGCGGCAAAGGCAAGACGGTCCGTTCCGCAGTTCAGTTCTTCCAGAACTTGTCCCCATAGCCCGCCGCGAAGAGCAGCAAAATCAGGCAGGGCAGCACCCATGTCAGATAGCCGCGCAAACAGCGCGGAAATCTGAGGGGCACGCCCTGATCCGCCTCGACCAGAAAATTGTCCCAGTCCCAGCCCTGCCGAAGGCAGCAGAACAGCAGAAAAAGCAGGCCGCCCAGCGGCAGGATATTGTTGCTGATCAGAACATCCTCAAAATCCAGAATACTGCTGCCAGCGCCCAAGGGCCGCAGAAACTCAACAGATTGAAGCCAGCGCGCAGGGCAGGGGCAGCAGCCACATGGCCCCGGCGTGCAATGCTGCGGATGGCGGCGCGGCATGCGCCAAACGTCCGCGCTGTAGGAAATGATGTCCTCAAAAAACGCGATGACTGTGTAGAAGTCATTTCATAATTCCAGAAAAGGTCATG
>APFI01000213.1 GCA_000403945.1 Desulfovibrio sp. Dsv1 | reverse complement strand
CCGGGTCTCAGCGGAAATGTCGGTATGGCGCATGTCCAGGGGCTACACGAACCAGGCCTGATTATAAGGTTTGCAAACACACCCTAGAGACGGCCCCTAGCGGAGAGGATTTCTTTTCTCGAGGTTTGCGGTAGCTTCCGGGTCTTGCGCGGGCATATATCCGGAATTAGTATATGCTGAAAGCATCCGGCGGCCTGCACGCAAACCGCAGAAATGGATGCGCGTGTTCCAAAATTCCGGCACGGGAACCTCCATGGAGCCACAGGAAAAAAGGCTTGAACTTGAAGAAAGCGTCGCGCGTCTGGCCGACGCCGCAGTGGGAAAAATAGTTTCCTTTCCCGAAGATTACGCGCAACATCAACGAATTTTGTATGATCTGAAGACGGAGCTAGTGGACCTCGGCGCGGCAGTTTGCGCCGAGACCGGTGGTGCCGACGCCTGCGGCAATACGCTGCCCGACGAGTTCAGGTGGCGGCTGGCCGGGGACATGCCGAATTTCTCCACTGAAGCCCTGTACCAGAAGCGCTCTTCCTTTTTGTCCATGGGGGGCATCGCCTTCCTTGGCTATCTGCTGGGCGGCCTTTTATCCACAGTACTGGGCTTGCTGGACATGGGCGGGGACATCATCCGCGTGGTCGCGGTCTGGGCCATGTTTTACGCTTCGGAATATCTTTCGGCCAATTCCAAGGCGCGCTTGTGGACGCTGGGCTTTCTGGGGCTCGGAACCTTGTCCGGGTTCGCCGTGGGTCTGATGTCGGGCATGCTCCGTCTGACCTCTTGGGCCGGAATCAAGCAGACGGTTTTTGGAAGCGGGGAAACCGCACCGGGCATGCTGAAACGCTGGCATCTGCTGCTGGGGGCCGCCTTTCTTTTTGTTCTTCTGTCCAAAAAGATCACTGCCCCGGATGTGACGGCCTTCAAATATTCGCTGCAAAAACAGGCGGCGGAGAGGATGCGTTGTCTGCTCGTCTTTTTTGAGGAGCTGGGCCGCCGTGACACCGAACTGGCCGAGCTGAAAAACAGCCGGAATCCTGATCCGAATTCCGTGAAGTGCCCCAAAAACGATTGTCTTCTCGCGCGGGACGTCATCCAGATGCTGGATGCCTTCGACGCGGACACCAGGGCCTTTCTGGCCGAAAAGCTGGCCGCCGTGGGCTATGAAACGGATTCCGGCCAAGACGATTTTCTGGTCTGGAACAGCGGGGAGCACGAAAAATTCTACGATATGGTGGGCCTGGTCAGGGACGGGGACCGCTGCCGCATCCTCAAGCGTTGCTACATGGCCGGCGAAAAGATTGTCAGGGGCCATGTGCAGCGTGATGCCGGGGAACAGGGACCGTCGCGGGAGTGAAAGATGAAGAGTATCGGCATTGATCTCGGCACCACCAATACCTACCTCTACGGGACCGGCGGCGTTTCGGCCGAGCCCGCTCCGCTGACGCTGCCGCGTATCAGCGATGAAAACGGCTGCATAGCCACAGCGATTCTCTATCAGGACCATAAGCCCCTGCTCATCGGCAACATCGCGGAAAGCGAATACCACATCAATCGTGCCGCCATGCCCGCGCGGACCCTGCGCAGCCAATTCAAGCCCGAAATCGCCCACGGCGACTCCGAGGCCATGGAGTGGATGACGGATTTTCTGCGCGAACTGCGCGCTGCGCTACCCGATGGCGTTCTGGAGCCTGAAAGCCGCATCTATGTGGGCATGCCTTCCCGGACCAGGGAGGATTTCAGCCTCAATCTGGCCCAATGTTTCGTACGGGCCGGCTGGCCCCGCCCCGCCTTTGTCAGAGAGTCGGACGCGGCCATGATTTCCTGCCTCCAGTCCGGAGCTCTGAGTATCGACGATATCGAAAACAAGGCGCTCATCCTGGATTTCGGCGGTGGCACCTGCGATTTCACCAGTCTGGAAAGCATGGACGTGCTTCAGAACGGCGGCGACCCCCTGTTTGGCGGGCGCTTGTTCGATGATTTGCTGTTTCAGGTTTTCTGCAGTAGAAACGAACAGTTCCGGCGGAACGCGCCCGGCTCCGACTATGAATATTATCTGCACTGGATTCAGTGCAAGGCCGAAAAGGAGCGTTTTTCGGACGCCGTGGCCTTGGACGGGACGAGCAGGGTCAGCCTGCACGCTGTGTGGCATGACACCTGCGGGAACAGACAGGACGCCTATGTTCACGACTATACGCGGGAAGATTTCATCAGGGATGCGGAAAACTACGCGATCACGGACAGCCTGCGCGCCATGCTGGGCCAGTATGCCGACAGGGGCGGCCTGAGCCCGCAGGCCCGGGATATGCTGCAAGGCAGACGGATCGGACTGCTCTCCTGGTTCAGAAGCATTCTCTGCGGTATTGACGGCCGCCGGGATATTTCAAAAGTTATTCTCACGGGCGGCAGCAGCCGCTGGTTTTTCGTCCGGAACATGGCGCGGGAGCTTTTCCCCGCCGCCGAGTGGGCCATGAGCCGCCGCACATATGAGGACATCGCCTACGGCCTAGCCCTCTATCCGCTCCTTTCCGAGTCGCATGCCGCCGCGCGGGCGCTTCTGGGCGAGAAACTCGAGACCTTTGCGGATCATGCCTGCGAAGTGGTGCGGAATATCGTGGCCAAGCACGCCACATTCGCCGTGCGTCTGTGCACGGAGCGGATTGTAGACCGGGACATCATGCCCGTGCTGGAAGAAGCCCAGAAAGTGCAAAAAACCGTGGAGCAACTGGAGCAGGCCTTTATGGAAAACATCCAGAGCGATGCCGGTCTGCTGGCCGTCATCAGGGAAAAGACGGAAGTGCTGCGCGAGGAAATCCAGTATGAATTGCGGCAGCGTTTCAGGGCTTGGCTACGCCGGAACGGCGTCCCGCTAGCGCCGCGCTTTGATTTCCCCGCGCGGGCCATCACCAATGACTTTTTCGACGCCGTCAGCGTCAAGGTGTCGCGTCTGGCTTTTCTGAATATCATGGACTTCATGGTCTCGGCAGTGCTGCCGAGCATTGCCGCCTACGCCGTGGCCGGAGCCATAGCGCACACGGGTGAGGCCGTCTCCGCCGTGCTGGGCGGCGGCGCGGCCTTTGTGGGAGTCTGGGGCATGGGAAAAGTGGCCAAAGGCTTTTTGTGGAAGAGCAAGCTGCCCAGGTTTTTCCTCACGGAAACGAACCGGCAAAAAATTGTGCAGAAAAATAAAGCATATATTGAAACGGCGCTGGGCAAGGCTTTCGCGGACGTCCAGTCCGGACTGGCGGACGATGCGGAACGCAGGCTGCGCCACGCCCTCGCCTCCATGCTGTCTAGGCTGACGATCCTGAATCAGGTGCGCTGCGCGCGGCCGTAGAACCGGAAAACCTTGGCCCGGCAGAGCCGTATGGCGTATGCTTGGCCCCGCAACATTCAGCTTTTTTCGCTCAAGGCGGAGCAGGCATGAAAAAAAGCACAGTGCTGGGCATTGACGCGGGCGGCACACATACCGACGCGGTGCTAATCACGGGCAACGGGGCAAATCCGTGTCTGGCGGCGTCGGCCAAGGTCAAAACCCGCCATGAAGATCTGCCCACCTCGGTGCGGGAAGTGCTGGCGGCCTTGGCCGGGGAGCTGGGTGGCACGGACGCGGCGCTTTTGACCGGAGTGGAGCGCGTGACTCTGGGCACTACCCTGGCGGTCAACGCACTAGTGCAGGGCCGGACCGACAGCGTGGGCTTGGCGCTTTCCGCAGGGCCGGGTCTGGATCCCGCGCGGTTTGGCTTGGGAGAACACGTCTGCGTGGTTCCCGGCGGCCTAGACCACCGAGGCGTGGAGGTTGGCCCCCTGCAAACCGGCGAACTGGCCCGGCGGGCGGCCCGCTGGCGTGATGAAGGCGTGGCCGCCGTGGCCTGCGTGGGCAAGTTTTCGCCGCGCAATCCGGCCCACGAGCAAGCCATGGGCGCGGCGGTTGTCAAGGCTTCGGACCTGCCCGTCACCCTAGGGCACCGACTCTCGGGCCGGCTTAATTTCCCGCGCCGGGTAGCCACGGCCTATTACAACGCGGCCGTGCAAAACCTGCACAACAATTTTCTGGACGCCGTGGAAGCGGCCCTAGCCGAAGCGGGCATCCACGCGGCCACACGTCTGCTCAAGGCTGACGGAGGTGCGGTGCCGGCATCCCTTTCGCGGCGCGAACCGGTGCAGTCCATTCTGTCCGGCCCGGCGGCCAGCGTCATGGGCGTCATGGCCCTCTGCCCGGAAACGGAGCAGGGCTGCTCTCTGCTGCTGGACATGGGCGGCACCACCACGGACATGGCCCTGTTCTTCGACGGCTCGCCGGTCATTGACCGCAGTGGCATGCTGCTGCAAGGCCGCCGAACGCTGGTGCGCGCTCTAGCTTCCACGTCCATTGGCGTGGGCGGGGATTCCCTGCTCAGCGTGGACGGTGCAGGGCGGGACGCGTGCGTACATACCGGCCCGCTGCGCGAAGGACCGGCCTTGGCCTTCGGCGGCGCGCGGCCCACGCTGCTGGATGCCCTGAAAGCACTGGACGGCGAGGCCGCCTCTGGCGCTTCTGCTAACCGGGGTGATGTAGCCGCTTCCCGCAAGGGGCTGGCGGCGCTGGCCGCCGCTCACGGCCTGGATGCGCGTGTTCTGGCCCAAAAGGCTGTGGACGACGCTCTGGCGCGGGTGGCGAGGGCCGCGTGCGAGCTTGTGGAGGCCGTGAACGCCCGGCCCATTTACACCTTGGCCGCGCTCAAGGCCGCGCGCGAGGCCCGGCCCCAACGAATCTGGCTGGTAGGCGGCCCGGCGGACTGCATCCGAGAGCGTCTGGGCGCGGCCCTGAACCTGCCGGTGGCCAGTCCGCCGCACGCCGCCGTGGCCAATGCTGTAGGCGCGGCCCTGACCCTCCCCACAGCCGGGCTGGAAATTTACGCGGACACGGGACGCGGCCTGCTGCGCGCGCCCGCTCTGGATCTGGAGGAGCGCATCAGCAAGGGCTATACACTGGACGCCGCCGAGCGCCGTGCCGGAGAACTGCTGGCCGCCCATCTGGCCGCCGAGGGCGTGCCGGACGCGGCCGTGGAAGTGGTGGAGGCAGACCTTTTCGCCACCTTGGACGACGGTGGCTACGGATCCAAGGATATCCGGGTGGCATGCCAAGTGGTGCCGGGCATTGCGGGACGATTGTGACGGAGAAGTGCTGATTAGAAGTCATTTCATGATTCCCTGATGACTCTTCTGAGTGAAATCATGAAAAATGCCAAATG
>APFI01000212.1 GCA_000403945.1 Desulfovibrio sp. Dsv1 | reverse complement strand
CTCAAGCGCCCGCGTTGAAGCGGGAACCCGCCTGGGGTGCGGATCGTTGGATCCGCTACCGCCAGGAATCCCCCGACTTCAGGCGGGGGGAGGATGTCAAGTCTGGTCATCACAAAGGCTTTTCCGCATCGAGAGCTTTCGCAGAGGGCCGCATGGCGAAAACCGACCGTTCAAAAACCGCGATTGTCTCGGAGGCTTCCGGGTTCATCGTCGCCTTGCGCAAGGAGCATGGCTTCACCCAAGCCGCCCTTGCCGGGCTGCTCGGCGTGTCTTTTGCCACAGTCAACAGATGGGAAAACGGGCAGACGACGCCTTCGGCTCTGGCCCTGGCGAAAATTCATGCCCTGGCCGAGTCTCTTTGCGCTGAACGGGAAAACGACAATCAGAATGAAGCGCTCCAGCCGAAAAACGTCCCCCTGGATTTCACCGCCCGTCCCGATGCCGTCAAAGCCATTGTGGAGGCGGAGCGCCTGGCCTTCGCCCACACGGTGAATCCGTCCTTCGCCACGGAAACCTCGCGCATCGACCCTCTGCCGCATCAGCGCATCGCCGTGTATGACGTGATGCTCAAACAGCCACGCTTGCGTTTTCTCCTGGCGGACGACGCGGGCGCGGGCAAGACCATCATGGCCGGTCTGGTCATTCGTGAAATGCTGGCCCGACAAAGCATCCGCCGCGCGCTCATCGTTCCGCCCGCGGGGTTGGTCGGCAACTGGCGGCGGGAACTGCGCGAACTCTTTCAGCTTGAGAGCGTCATTGCGGGCGGGCCGGATATGGCGAAGGGCAATCCCTTCGCCGGAAGCGGAAGCGATCTCGCCATCGTCAGCATAGACACCCTGCGCGGCGGGCGCGCTCGAACCCTTCTCGCCGCCGCTGAAACGCGCCCCTACGATCTGGTGATTTTCGATGAGGCCCATAAACTCTCTTGCGACCAGGGCAGCGATTTGCGCATCACCAAATCCGAACGCTACAAGCTTGCCGAGATGCTGGCGGGAGCATCCACAGGACAAAACGCATGGACGTTGCCGTGGAAAGCGGAGCATCTGCTTTTGCTTACGGCAACGCCGCACATGGGCAAAGATTATCCCTTCTTCGCCTTATGGCGCTTGCTTGACCCGCAATGTTTTTCCACATGGCAGGCGTTTGAAGCCATCCCGCCGGAAATCCGCTCCCGACATTTTTTACGGCGCACCAAGGAAGAAATGGTGCATCTGGACGGAACGCCCCTGTACCCCATGCGCGTTTCCGACACCCTGGGCTACAGCCTGACCACAGGGCCGGACAGCGAACAAACCCTGTACGACGCCACCACCGACTATCTCCTCTACATTTATAATCAGGCGCAAATCCTGAACCGTTCAGCGGCGCGGCTGGCCCTTTCGGTTTTTCAGCGCCGCTTGTCTTCATCCACCTATGCCCTGCAGCGTTCATTTGAACGGCGCGAGGGGAAAAGCTCTCGGACTTGATTGCCAAAGTCGAAGAAGGCGAGATCACCGAAACTCAGCTCGCCACATGGCACATCCGCCAGCACGACCTGTTCGACGAGGAAACCGCCGACGAGGAAAGCTATGACGGTTCCGGGCTGGAAGAGAACGAAAAAGCGGAAAACGAAATTCTGGGCAACGTGGTGGCCGTGTCGCTGGCGAAACTCCGGGCCGAACGCGGGCAGGTGCGCGGCCTTGTCGCTCTGGCCAAGCGAGTTCTGGCCAAGGGCGTGGAATCAAAATTCGAGCGCTTGCGGGAAATCATTGAATCCGAGCACTTCAGCGGCGAAAAAATTCTTATCTTCACTGAACACCGCGATACCCTAGAATACCTGACCAACCGCCTGTCGGCGCTCGGTTTTGCCGGGCGGCTGGCCCATATCCACGGCGGCATGGATTACCGCGAACGCCAGGAAGCCATAGAGCATTTTCGCAAGCCTGCCGCCGAACACGGCGCACAGTACATGATCTGCACGGACGCCGCCGCCGAGGGCGTGAACCTCCAGTTTTGCTGGATCATGATCAATTACGACATCCCCTGGAATCCGGC
>APFI01000211.1 GCA_000403945.1 Desulfovibrio sp. Dsv1 | reverse complement strand
CGCACGGAGGAAGCCTCACTTGCAGGGAGAGGTCCCAAAATTGCCCATTGTTCATCTGTTACTCCCTGGTATTTGTGCATGAAATTCGATGACACGATTTTCATGACTTTTTCTGGAATTATGAAATGACTTCTAGTCAACAAATTTTTCTTGGGCGCATAGGGAGTTGTGGGCAGGCCGGTGATTCAAAAAGCTATTTTCGTGTTTTGAATCACCTAGATAGTGTACTCACGAGATTGTCCGGAATTTTATTTTGTAGCATGATTCGCTTGTCTTTACCCGCAAGCGGGGAACACACGCTCATCGCGGTCCACAGGCGGCGCGATATTTCTGATTCAATTCGGGAAAAACTCGAGCCCCGCTTACCCGGCCGTGAAGGACGCTGGGGCGGCGGGGCTCGCGACAACCGGCGCCTTGTCAATGCTGTCTTCCGGGTTATGCGCGCGGGCGCTCCGTGGAGAGACTCGCCCCCTGACTTTGGCGGCTGAAGCGATACCCGCCGACGCTTCACCCGCTGGCGCGATAATGGCGTGTGGGAGCGACCGCCTGAAATTCCGATTGACGAGTCGGCCCCCGCGCCGGTCATTATGGCTGATGATCGATGCGGGGTTCACCCACAGGCGGCGGCCGCGAGAGGAGGCTATCGGGACATGATCCGCGCAAAAGGGGGATCAACACAAAATTGCATCTGGCCGCGGATGCGCATGGCATGCCGGTCAGGGCTTTTGTCACACGGGGCGCGACAGCAGATTGTACTCGGGCACTCGCTCTGATTGACGGATTTGCGGCGGAAAGACTTTTGGCGGACAGGGGCCGCAACACGGACGGGATTCTCGCCCGGGCTGAAAACAGGGTATGGAAGCGGTCATTCCCCCGAAGAAAAGCCGCAGGGAACGACGCGATTTCGACAGGAAGCCTTGCAGGGCCCGGTCCCGATGATGTATCTTTTCATGGGCTTCATTCTCGTGACTACACTATCTAGCAGCATTGGCCTTACTCCTTTGACCTGCTTGCCGATGGGCGAGGGACGGAGTTGTGGCTGGGCGGGTAGGCCCGGTTTTTATTTAGCTACCCCCTCCAACCACTGATTATAATCAGCATACCAACAAGCGCCACAGCCCCACCTAGCATATCCGTAAATGAAGGAGATATTCCATCCACAAATTTGAGCCAAAGTAATGCTGTTGCTACATAGACACAACCATATGCCGCATAAACTCTACCACTGGCCGCAGGATGCAATGTTAACAACCAAGCAAAAACCATAAGACTAATAGCAGATGGTAAAAGTAACCAAACGGGACCGCCTTTTCGTAACCAGTACCAAGGCAAAAAGCACCCAATAATCTCCGCTAGAGCCGTTACAAAAAAAAGCATAAATGTTTTTATATATAACATAACAATATTCTCTTGTCAGTGTAAACCAAGGCGACGCTCCGCTTTTTCGAGAGGTATTCCATTTTTTCCACTTTGCTTAAATCATAAATATGTGACTTTAGCCATATAAACATCTTCAAAGTCTTCAAGATGGATCAAAATCTCGTCCATAGCATACTTGGCCAAGATTTATTCCATGAAGTAAAATTAATTCGACAGACTCTACCCCACTACGTTGGGTGTAGTCGTGTATCTCTCTGGTGCGTTCATCAAAAAGACACACCCCGACCCGGTACGCTGCGGCTGCGGTTCCGCTTCAGCTTCATCCTTTGCCACGGCTCACGGGTTTTATACTGCAATGGTAGCTTGCCATTTTCTCTTAGTCGTCGGCAGAGTGCCGAAGGTTACGAAGCAACTCTTAAGTGCGCCATTGGGAGGATTTCTATGCCTGAAGAACTGTTAACAACTGAACAGAAACATGAAAAGCGTATCGCGCAACTCAAGGCAAGATTCCAAAACGAGACGGCCAGCTTATTTTTTGGGGGTGTCATGGTTGAAAAGATTTTCAAAAGCGCTGATGAAGCAGGAAGACAACGACTCATTGATTCCGCCCAAAAAACCTCAAAGAGAGGAACCTGCAGCGGACTTTCGAAGAATTTGCAAGGCTGGGCGGGGCGTGTTTTAATGCCCGCCATAGCCAACTTCTCTGATGACGTGCGGCTAAAATATATACAGCTTCGCCTTCGACCCCATAACGCGCAACGTATTCAGCGGAACCAAGGGGAATTAGGAATTCTTTGGTTCTTCGTCGCTTGATGTGGAATTGACCGCCCCCAGCCAGTTTGGATAGTCCTCTTTCTGGAGATTGGTGCCGACCG
>APFI01000210.1 GCA_000403945.1 Desulfovibrio sp. Dsv1 | reverse complement strand
TGCGGATCCGCGTGCAAGGCTCACGACTTCAGGGAATTCACGTGGCGGCATCTCAACTTCTTCCAGCACCACTGCTACCTCACGGCCCGACTGCCGAGGCTCAGTTGCCCCGGGCATGGAATCCGACGTGTCGAAGCCCATGGGCCAAGGAGGGCAGCCGTTTTACCCTGCCTTTCGAGCAGGTTGTCATGGGCCTCGTTCGAGAGATGC
>APFI01000209.1 GCA_000403945.1 Desulfovibrio sp. Dsv1 | reverse complement strand
GCAGGACGCGGCGGCCACAGTCCGGCCCACGCCCTGCGGCAGCAGATTGGCCAGCACGCTGGTGTAAAAGCTGCCCATGGGATAGCAGACGGCCCCGGCAGAGCGCAGATAGTCCGCCGCCGCCGGAGCCAGGGGCGGACGGCAGGGCGTCTGGGGGTTGACGGCGCGCTCCGCGCCGCCCGCCTGACCCGGGCACTCCGGTTCATGCACGGTGAGAAAAAGGCGGTGCACGGGCCGCGTCAGTTCCTTGAAGCGATGCTGGCCCACCAGACGCGAACCGTCGTCCAGCTCCGCCGCCAGGTGCAGGCTTTCGCCCACAATGGGCAGCACCACGCCGCGAACTTGCAGCAGACGGCTGAAAAAGGCCAGCACGGGCCCGAAATTGCGTTTGTGGTGCAGATAGCCCCCGGCCAGAACCAGATTGCCCAGACTGGCCAGGTGGGGATCGAAATCTTGGGGCATACGCTCCAGAAAGAAGCGCAGATGCAGGCGCAGGGCCCCGCCGAAGATTTCCGGCATGCCCGCCCAGAGCGGGTGGTCCTGCGCGCCCAGGGCCTGCAGTTCGGCGCGCAGGTCATCCGCATCCCCTTGGGCGGGCAGGCGGCGGGCGCAGAACTTCAGCACGCTTTGCGGCACCAAGGCTCTGTCGGCCAAGGCCAACAGACGGTTGCGGATGTCACCCACGGCGGGCATGGCAAAGGCCCGACGCAGGGCGGCGGAGCTGCCTCCGGAATCAAAGGGCGTAATCAGATGAACGGAATTGTGGGTGTATCGGGTCAGTTGACGGCTCAGATCGCGCAGAGCCGTGCCGCCGGTGAAAAAAACGAGACGCGGCCCCAAGGTCGGAATCAGGCCGGAAACGGGGGACGGCGCACAGGTCACCCCGGGATTCTGGCCGGCAATGTTCATGCTCCGCTCCCCCGCCCCGACATGGCGGGAAAGGCGACAGGACTCCTCGTATTCTGGGGGACGAGGCCCAGTTCGCGCATGCGCAAAAAAATCAGACGTCCGATCCATGCGTCAGTGGCGGCATAGGCGATCTGGCGATGACTCAGTTGCATCAGGCTCCAGTTGGAGCACTGCGACCCCTTGGAAATGCGCCAGCCGAAAAAGTTGGCCGCCAGCGTGCGCAATCCCTGGCTGGAAAGCTTGTGGGCGCGGGCCACATTGCCCAAATCCACCAGCCCGGCGGGTTCGAATTCATGCAGTTTGGCCAGTTCGCGCATGTCGTCGCGGATGCCCACCCCAGCCTTGATGATGCCCGGATCGGCAAGCAGTTCGGCCAGATGCGGGCCGAAAGGCAGCCAAGACAACTGGATCAGGTAGACCGCCTGCTCCGTGGCCAGCTGGATCAACGACGGAGCGTTGACCCTGCCTTTACGGAAAGTGGGCCGGGTTTCGGTGTCGAATCCCAGCACGCCGTCCGCGCGCAGGTCGGGCAGGGCTTGCTTCCAGTCCTCCAGCACGCGGAGCACGTGCACCGGCCCCTCATAGTGGCAAAGGGGCATGGCGTTGATTTCATCGCCGCTCAGGCGGCGGCGCAACACTGTCAGATCCATATGCATTTATTTGCCGATGCAGAATTGGGCGAAAACCCGGTCCAGCACTTCCGCCGGACTGGACAGGCCTGTCACTTCGCCTAGCCGCGCCGCCGCCGTATCCAGACGCACGGCGCAACAGTCATAGGGGCGGCCCGCGCGGACATCCGCCTCCAGCTCCTCCAGTTCGGCCAGGGCCTCTTCCAGAGCCAGGGCCTGACGCGCATTGGGTGCGAGGCCTTCGGACGACGGATTGTCGCAGCCGTCGGCCAGCAGACGCTGCCGCAGGCTTTGGGCCAGAAAATCCACATTATCACCCGAACGGGCGCTGATCATACAACAAAAGCGGCCGTCAGACCAACGCGGCGGGAACACAGCCGGAGCGCAGAGGTCGCTCTTGTTCCAGACCAGCAGTGCAGGCGTGTCCCCGGCCAGCTCAAGCACCTGGCGGGCCGCCGCATCCGGGCAGGTTTCGGCGGCGGCTCCGGCCTCGCCCAGGCGCGCGCCGTCCAGCACCAGCAGGATGCAGTCCGCCTGGACCAGCTTTTCCCGGCTCAGGGCCATGCCCAGAGCCTCCACGGCGTCCGCGCCGCCGCTTGCGGCAACGTCGGCGCCGGGCTGGCGCAATCCGGCGGTGTCCGTGAGCCTCACGGGCAGACCGTCCAGATCGCATGCCTCTTCCAGGAAATCGCGGGTGGTGCCGGGAATATCCGTGACAAGCGCCCGGTTGCGCCCCAGCAGTGCGTTAAGCAGGCTCGATTTGCCCGCATTCACCGCCCCGGCCAGCACGACTACGGCCCCATGCTGCATGACCTTCGCCCGTTTCTGTCCGGCCAGCAGGCTCCGCACGGAACGCGCCGCTTCGCTCACGGCCCGGCCGAAATCCGCAGGCGCGATGCATTCCACCTCTTCATCGGGAAAGTCCACGGCCAAGCAGACTTGGACGCGCAGGGCCTCCAGTTCTTCCCGCAGGGCCAGAACCCTGCGGCCCAGCATGCCGTCCAGACGGTTCAGACTGTAGCGCAGGGCCTCGCGCGAGGGCGCGGCGATAAGTTCGGCCACAGCCTCGGCCTGACTCAGATCCATCCGGCCGTTGACAAAGGCCCGGCGTGAAAATTCGCCCCGTTCCGCCTGACGCGCACCCAGACGCAGGACGCTTTCCAGCACGGCCTGCACGATGAGCGGCCCGCCGTGGCAGTGGATTTCAACCATATCCTCGCCGGTGAACGTGCGCGGACCGGGCATGAACACGGCCAGAACGTCGTCCAGGGCTTCGCCGCGCTGATCCAGAACCCGACCCCGGTGCATGAACCAGGGCCGGAAATTTTCAAAACGCGGCGAAAGCGGCAGGAATATACGCGCCAGCAAGGCCTTGGTCTGCGGCCCTGAAAGGCGCACAATGCCGATGCCCCCGGATCCCGGCGGCGTGGCTATGGCGGCGATGGTGGGCATGGGCGGCACGAACTCCCTGCGCTGTGGACATCCGGCTGCGGAATGCACACGCCGCCGGCAAGGAAATACGTAACTGGCGGCTAGGCCTTTTCCGCCTTCCGACGCATAATGACTACCCGCTTCATGGGCCCGTCGCCGGTGCTGCGGGTCTGCACGTCGGCGGCGTCCTGAAGACATACATGGACAATACGCCGGTGGTAGGAGGAAAGGGGACGCGTGGAATAGGAACGCCCGTTCTGGCGCACCTTGTCGGCCAGGGCCAAGGCCATTTCGCGCAATTTCTCGTCTTGGCGCTGGCGATATTCCCCGGCGTCCAGTTGCACGCGCACGACGGAATTCATGCCCCGCGAGACCACGCGCGACACCAGATACTGCAAAGCGGCCAAGGTCTGACCCTCGCGTCCGATGAGCAGGCCGGAATCCTCGTCGCAGTCCACGCAAACCCGCACCCGGCCGCCGCCCACCGCAACCTCAAGGCGCACTTCCTTACCCACAATAGGCCGCACCAGTTCACGCACTGCCTCTTGGGTCAGGGTCTCCAGACGCGCGGCGTCCAATTGTGCCACAGGCGTTACGGGCAGGCCCTCTCCGGCTTCGTCCAGATCCTCTCCGGAATCCAGACCCTCGGCGGGTACGCCGTCCTGAGAGGACGCACGGATCTCCTCACGCTGGGGTCGGCCTCGTCCGGAGGCACGACACGGATCACGCCGTCCTTCAGAGCAGTTTTCCTCCCGAGCTGCGGGCTCGGCGGTGCCGGAAGCTTCCGACTGCGGCGCGGCGACAGCCTCGCCATTGCCGGAAGCCTGCGCCGCGCAGACGCAGGCCGCGTCCCCGGAAGCGGGGGCGGCGCCTTTGCGCCCGCGTTCGTGATTCCGTTCACGTCCGTTTTTGGGCCGCTCCCGCCGGGCATTTTTATCCATGACGGCTGAGGCGGACGGAGCATCCGCACGGGCGGCGTTCTCTTCCCCATCGCAGGCGGCAGCGCCGCCCTTTTTGCCCAGAATGCTTTCCACAGTCTCGCGCAGATGTGCCCGGCGAGCACGCACTTTGGCCTTGCGCGCCCCCACAATGCCGAAAATGCCGGACTTGGCGTCCTGCAGAATTTCAATCTCCAATTTTTCACGCGCCGTATCGAAGTAGCCGCAGGCCTCCTCAATGGCACCATCCAGGTCCTTGCCCTGGAATTCTTTAAACCCTTCCATACAAACCTCACTCACGCAACGACACAACGGGACCGGATCAATACCGGCGCGGCAAACGGGCCTGTCTAGCCCGCGGCCCGCGCGGCGACCTTGTTTTTGCGCATCATCAGCCACTGCTGGAAAATGGAAAGGATGTTGTTGACCAGCCAGTAGATGACGAGGCCCGCAGGGAAGCCCAGGAACAGCACCGTAAAGATCAACGGCAGAAACATCATGATTTTCTGCTGGGTGGGATCCGTGGCGGGCGGGCTCATCCGCTGCTGCAGGAACATGGTCAGACCCATGATGATCGGCGTGATGTAAAAGGGGTCTTTGGCCGAAAGGTCGGCCAACCAGAGTTTGTTAGTAAAAGGCAAATAGATGATGAACGGCGCGTGCCTGAGCTCAATGGACGTGAGCAGCGCCTGGTACAGACCAAAGAAGACCGGCAACTGAATCAGGATGGGCACGCAGCCGCTGGCCGGGTTGACGCCGTAGGTCTTGTACAGAGTCATGACTTCCTTGTTCATGAGCTCCTTGTTGTCCTTATGCTTTTCCCGGATGGCGGTCATCATGGGCTGCAGCTTCTTCATCTTTTCCATGGAAGCGTAGCTCTTGGCCGTCAGGGGCCAGAACACGGCCTTGATGACCACGGTCAGCAGAATGATGGCCACGCCCCAGTTGTTGACGTACTTGTGAAAGAATTCCAGCAGCCAGAGCAGCCCCTTGGCGACAATGCTGAACATGCCCAGATCAATGCTTTTGGCCAGATGCTCGGACACGGCCGCCAGTTGGGCACGCTCCTTGGGCCCCAGCCAGTAGGAAACCGTCAGCGTCTTTTCCTGCCCCGGCGCGAGCATGCTTTCAGGCTCTTCCACGGCGGCGCGGTAGACGGTTTTCTGCAACAGGCCCTTGACCGTGACGTCATTGATTCCGCCGGGCAGAACGGCGGCCAGGAAATACGTGCTCATGGCGCCCGCCCAGTAAATCTTGCCCGAGGCCTGCACGCCCGTGCTTTCCAAGGTTTTGCCCGAAGATTCCTCGGAAAGGCTGCCGTCGTTGTCCCAAGCCACACGCATGGAATCGTAACGGCCGCCCGCCGCGTTGCTGGCGTCGGAAGCCACGGTGTAGCTCACGCGCACGCTGCGGGGCTGATCGCCAGCATTGATGATCCGGATTTTTTCCTTGATCAGGTAGGAGTCAGCGCTGAAGCTCAATTCACGAACCACACGCAGGTTGTCCACCGCGCCCATGAGGCGTAGCGAACCTTCCTGCCCGGCGTTCAGCTTCAGCCCCTGCTCGCCGCCATCCAGCGACCACCGGCCGGTGCTCCAAGAGGGCTGGCTGTTGATCACCAGTCCCAGCGGCGCCACAGCGGCGGTGCGCTCGTCCACCATGTTCACCAAGGGCGAATCCGGCGCAAGGCCGGTCTGAAATTTCTTGAGCTTGAAGGATCGCAGCGGACCGCCGCCGGTATAGAAAACGGCTTCGTACAGCGGGGAATCCACAGTCAGATCGCGTCCCGGAGCCGGAGTGAATACAGGTAGCGTCGCGGCATGGGCAGCTTCTTCCTTGCGCTGCTCCGCCTTGTTCGCCTCTTGGCGGACGGCATCCTGCTGCTGGGCCACCGCCGCCGGGTTGGGCTTTTGCACCCAGCCCATGTATTCGGCGAAGCGTCCCCAACCGAAAAGAATCGCTAAACACAACACAATAGCCAGAATCAGATTTTTACTATCTTGCATGTGGACGCTCACTCCTGAGACAGAGGCGGGACGTCGCGGTGACGCCGTGGTGGTGGAACTGGATCATAGCCCGAACCGCCCCAAGGATGGCAGCGAGCCAGCCGCCGCAGCGCCAGCCAGCCGCCGCGCAGCACGCCGTGGCGCAGGATGGCCTCCATGGCATAGGCGGAACAGGTGGGATAAAAACGGCAGGCGGGTGGCAGCACGGGCGAGATGCAGCGCTGATAAATACGTATGGGTAAAATGCAAAGGCCGCGCAGCAGCATTTTCATCACACCCCATCTTGGACCGTCGCGCGCGGGAAGGCCCCGGCGTCTCTTGGGAAGACACCCACCCACGGACCGACCGACTCCACGCCGACGCGGCCCATGTGGCGTTTTCGGTTCAATCGCATGCCGCAGCCGTCCGCCGGGGCCGGACTATCCGCCGCAGCAGAGGCAAAAATTCAGCGCTCACGCGGGAGAGGTCCAGCGCGTCTCCGCCAGCGTGGCGTTTCGCCACAGCCACCAGATCGGCATGGGCTGGCAGGAGCTCAAAATGCAGACGAAAAAATTCACGCAACAAGCGCTTGATACGATTGCGGACCACCGCATTGCCGACTTTACGGGAAACAGCCATGCCCGCGCGCGTCAGCTCACCGGCGTGCTCTCGCTGAAGCACGAAAAGAAGGAAATGCTCGGTATGGTAACGTCTGCCGCGTTCATAACAGGCGGTAAATTCCGCCCTGCGGCGAACACGGACATGCCGTGGAAAGCTCAGACGCGACACCAAAACCCCCGGAGCTCAGGCGCTCAGGCGCTTGCGCCCCTTGGCGCGACGACGGCGCAGAATAGCGCGGCCGCTGGGGGTGGCCATACGGGCACGGAAACCGTGGGTACGGATTCTTCTGATTTTACTGGGTTGATATGTTCTTTTCATGATTCTGCTCCCTTCTCTTTTTTATACGTCACACCCGCAGTTCGCCGGACGAACTGGGCCGTCGGCCCGGAACAGGAACGGACGTTGTGGGCTTTCCCGCTGTCGCGCGGGCATATGCCACAGCGCAAAACAGTATCCACCCTGAACATTAAAATGCATGGAAGAAGTTACATACACGCACGCAGCCTCTCCGTCAAGCGCAATACTCATCGCGCACTGCGGAGTAGCGACGCGCGACACTCGGGAGCGGGTCGCTGCCGACAGTCATCCGGCATGGGACGCCCCGAAAAAGGCCAAGTTCAGCCCTCATTAACACAGCCGATCGCGAAAAACTGAATTTTTCAGGCAGCAGGGCGTAAAACAGGAATTGGTCGGAGCTGTACTGGCATGCTGCAAGGCCAATTTCTGCTTTGCAACGTCACTGTATGAAAAGAGACTGCTTTGCAGCAGATAGTGGTGGGGTAATGAAGACTGAGCTTGAGTTAACGGGGCGTCACCGGGGCTTTGGGGGCAACCGGCATGATCGGCAGGGGCACGGGCGGTGCCGACACGGGTGCGGCTCCGCCGTATGGAGAGGACTGTTTCGCCGAAGCGGCGGCACCCGCTTTTGCCGTGTCCAGCGTGGTCTTGTCACGCCCAGCGCCGGGCTGATTCACAGCAGAAGCGGCAACAGGCGGCCTGAGCGCTGTGGAAGCAGATCCGGCAGGCGGCGTCCGCTGTGCAGTTTTCTGCCTTTTCGCAGGGACGACGACCTTGGTCCGGACATGCCGCTGCGCGGGCCGGACAGCCTTATTGCCGCCGGAAGGAAGAAGTTCCGGCACAGCCGCCGGGTCCACAAAACGCGCGCCGCCCATCCGGATCTGGCGCGGGCTCACCAGCGTGTTCCAGTACAGACGCGCTCCACCGTTCTGAATCCAAGCTTCATCCAGATTGACGCCACCCGAGGGAGTCAGCTCAGGCAACTGCGGCGACAGGGGCACTGCCGGAGTGCCTGCCGTGGGTGTGCTCACCTGCGGGGCCGGCGGTCCGGCGGAATAGCCCGGCGCGGCGGAAAGCGGCAGGGTACGTGATTCCACAGCGTGTACCGGCGCGGCCAAGCACAGAAAAACAGTCAGCATAATAAGCATGCGCATGAAAATTACACCTCTACCGTCTTTATCGGCCAGATCATGCGGGACTTTAGGGGCGGCTGTTCCTAAAGCAATTTGCCATTGAGAATATTCTGTTTTCAGTGGCTGCCCTGCCTGCGCACGGCGGAAAAAACATAATTTTTCTTGTGCGCGGGCACGGGCGTTTGTTTCCGCAACAGCCTAAGGTCTTTCGACTTTCTCATGTCACAACACCTCAACATGCCGCGCTTCTTGACAGCCTCGTCCAGCTTGGGCAAGCTCTCTGCCAATCACCCTTATGGTCAGGAGGAGATATGCCCACGCCCGATCTCGTCGCGGCTCCAGCGCGGCTGGCTCCCTGCATCATCCTTATCGGCATGGCCGGAGCGGGCAAATCCACTGTGGGAAGCGCACTGGCGCGTGAGCTGGGCTGGGCCTTTCTGGACAGCGACCATCTGATGGAAGCCCTCTACGGCGCGCGCCTTCAGGACCTGACCGACGCTCTGGGCAAGGAAGCCTTTCTGGACACGGAGTGCGGCGTGATCCGCGCCATCAAGGCCAACCGCGCGGTTATTGGAACCGGCGGCAGCGTGGTTTACCGCGAGGAAGCCATGCGCCATCTGGCCGCTCTGGGGCCTATCATCCACCTGGACGTGCCGCTGGCTGTGATCGAGGAACGCGTGGCCCGCAATCCTCAACGCGGGCTGGCCATTGCCCCGGGGCAAACCCTGGCCGACATTTTCCATGAGCGGGAGGCACTCTACGCGGCTTGGGCCGGTCTGCGTTGCGACGCCCAGAATAAAAATCCGCGCGAATGCGCCCAATGGATCCTCAGGCATCTGCCGCAGGATCTGCTCGTTTCTGACGCCTGAAGCTTCTCTTCGCAGTTTTCACGATGAGAACAAGAAAAGCGGGGTTTTCACCCCGCTTTTCAACAACGCATGCCGTCCGGGAACAACCATGTATGCCCAGGCCGACCTCACAGCAAAATATTAGAAGTCATTTCATAATTCCAGAAAAGGTCATGAAGATCGTGTAATCGAATTTCATGCGCAAATACCAGGGATTAACAGGTGAACAATGGGCAATTTTGGAACCTCTCATTGCAAATGAGGCTTCCTCCGTGCGGGGAAGGCATATCCTGTTCATGATGACCGCCCTGTACCG
>APFI01000208.1 GCA_000403945.1 Desulfovibrio sp. Dsv1 | reverse complement strand
GGCTATTGATCTTGGCTTTTTCGGCTTGTCCTTTCCAGTTTTCAGAATGTTCTCATGAATCTTTCGGCAGGACTTGCCCCAAAATCAGAGGCAGACGCACGAACTTTGCTCACAAAAAGGCAAGGAAGTTGTGCAACCATACGATGACGGTTCGGAGTTATTGTCGCGATACCGGTCAACTCATTGACTGGGCATAGGCAACGAGAGAGGGCGCATCCCAGTTCGGGAGCGTTCTTCCTTTTTTGACGATCAGAACAACCAATTGAAACTGTTATGTTTTTTTCATCTCCTGAATCAGCTCGGTAAGCCCCTGAGCCTGTGCGGCCAAATCCAACACGGCCTTGGCCGCTTCGGCCATGCTCTCGGCGGTCTGGCGGGACATGTCGTTGACCTGAACGATGGACTGGTTGATCTCCTCGCTGGCGGCGGACTGCTCCTCGCTGGCCGTGGCGATGGCGCTGACCTGATCCCCGGTGGCCTCCACTGTGGTCACGATTTCCCGCAAGGCCTGACCGGACTGGTTGGCCAGTGCCGTGGCTTCGCCGATGCGCTCCACAGCGTTGTCCATGCCAATCATGCTTTTGGCCGTGCTTTCCTGAATGGCCTTGATGGCGTTGCCCACGTCGTTGGTGGATGACATGGTCTTTTCAGCCAGTTTGCGCACTTCATCGGCCACCACGGCAAAACCGCGACCGGCCTCACCCGCGCGGGCGGCCTCAATGGCGGCGTTGAGGGCCAGCAGGTTGGTCTGGTCCGCAATGTCCAAGATGACGCCCATGATCCGGGTGATGTCCTGGGCGTGTTCATTGAGTTGGGTCATGTCCTTTTTAAGGGTTAGCGACAACTGGTGCACTTCCTCAATATTATGTACTGTCTTCTCCACCACCTGCGCGCCAGCCTCGGCCTTTTCCCTGGTTTCGGCAGAGGCGACGGAGGCGGAGCTCGCGTTGCGGGCCACTTCCTGGACAGTGGCGTTCATTTCGTTCATGGCCGTGGCCGCTTCGGAAAGGCGAGAGGCGGATTCAGCCGCGCCCCGGTCGGACTGCTCAATCTGGGCGGACAACTGGGTGGAGGCGGAGGAAACAACGCCGCTTACCTGCTCCAGCCTGTCGGCGACCGCCAGCATGACCTCGGCCTTGGTTTTTGCCTCCCGGCTGGCTTTTTCGGCCTCGTTCTGGGCAATCTTGGCTTCTTCCATGGCGGTGTTGGCTTCGCCGGTTTTCTGGGCCGCTTCGTCAATGAGCTTACGCAGATTGCCGACCATCTGACCCAACGACGCGTTCAGCACACAGATTTCACGCGGGCAACGTGGATGCAGTCTGATTTGGGCATCAAGGTGCCCCTTTGCCACTTCGTCAGCCGCGCCGGTCAATTGGCGCAAAGGGGAGCAGATGGCCCGCGTCACATACCTGGCTACCAGAATTACCAGAACCACGATAGCCAGACAAATCCAGGTTTCGTACATGACATAGCGGTTATTGCTCTCTTCCACTATGGCGGAGATGCGCTGTTGCTCAGCCTGTATGCCGTCGATATAGACGCCGGTGCCAATAAAAACATCCGTGCCCGGAATCAGACAGACATAGCTGAGTTTGGGCTGAATGCCCGCGCCGGGCTTATCAAAGAAATACTCCACAAAGCCGCCGCCATTCCTGGCCGCTTTCATGAGATCCTGAATAAAAAACTTTCCGTTGGCGTCTTTAAGGCCGCTGCAATCCTTGCCGTTCTGCGACTTGTTGACGGGCACGTTGATACGCATGCCGTCGGTGGTGTAGGTGAAATAATAGCCTTCGCCGTTGGGAAAAAAGCGCTGATAATCGGTAAGCTGTTCAATAATGTCGTACTGTTCTTTCTTGTCCGTGACGTTTTTGAGGCGATTGGCCAGATTCTGCGCCTCCACCTCCACTGCGGCCTTTACGCCGTATTCGTATTTCTGGCGCAAGGCTTCGGTGATCTGCGGCATGGTGACATTATTGAAAACCCGTTGCGATACCAAAAAGTTGGCGACGAACAATGTTCCTATGCCCAGCAGGAAAATGCCGCACAGCGCAATGATCCAAGTTTTGACATTCATGGATATTCTCCTCCAAAGGATATTGGCTTGCTTTGCAGAGCAGGCCAGCAGACAACAATTAACTGATATCGTTGGCTGTACGCCAACAAGTATTAGTAATTAGGCATTTCAGGGAGGAACG
>APFI01000207.1 GCA_000403945.1 Desulfovibrio sp. Dsv1 | reverse complement strand
GAGAGAGAGAGAGAGAGAGAGAGAGAGAGAGAGAGAGAGAGAGCGTCGGATTTCGTGGAAATCAGGGGATATTTCCCGCAAGAAAATTATTCCGCCTTGTGTCTCTCCAAAATTCATATCGGTACTTCTTCGTTTTTGTGGCATTATCATGTCCATAAAGATCCCGGGATCAAACCGGCATGAGCGACTCCATATA
This sequence comes from Desulfovibrio sp. Dsv1, assembly GCA_000403945.1. Classification (GTDB taxonomy): domain Bacteria; phylum Desulfobacterota; class Desulfovibrionia; order Desulfovibrionales; family Desulfovibrionaceae; genus Desulfovibrio. Next base: position 1,181 of record APFI01000207.1, on the reverse strand, counting down.
TTATCAAATGGGAGCTTTGCCTGCGTTTCTCATATTTCGATCTTATCGGCGGAATCAACCATTTCCTTAGGCGTAATGTTTCAATAGATTGTCCCTCTCCCTCAAATCGGTGGAGCCGGAGTTGCCAGACAACAGCAATCCGACCGGAGAAGAAGGTGAACAGGCACAAGAATGCCAAACTGACGGGCGGAGGCCGGGAGGAAATGACCCGGCGAATGGCCCCCTGCCGCAGAGGCAAGCCTGCGAACCGCCGGGAAATGGGTGCGCCTTTACCGCAGGGAGGCTCTGTGGACCCGTTGATGGAAGCTCCCGGCCCGGGCGTTGCCGGAACAGGCTGGCGGGGTATGAAGCTGGTTGTGTCCTGGCCCTGCGCAGGGAACGCCTGACCGGCGGAGGGGACCGGGGCGTGGCAGTGTGTTCCGGGCCTTGCGCGGGCCCGGCAGTTCCCGCCTTCCCTCTTTGGAGAAAAAGGAACCGGTTCACCGCTACCAGTGGGAGAAACCGGGGCAAACGCTTCATCCGGACATAAAATGGCCTGGTAAAATTGACGGAACCGGACACAGGAAAGCGGGGACGCGGCAAGTCCGCCGCCAGCCAGGCCGAAAGCATCTGCATGTCCACGTGGACGGCGCTTCCAGGGCGGCATATACGACGGTCTTGCCGAAAGAAACAGCGGAATACGCAGTGGAGCGCGTTCTGACGGATAGCGGATCGTTATATGTCGTGGAAGTTCAGAACGGCTTGACGAGTCTGGCATAAGGCAATCGCGCTCCACTTTAATCCCATGCGAGGCATGCCACGCAACGACAGACCAGAAGAATTCCACCACTGATCCAGCGGGTTCATCCGGAAATATTGCCGTATATGCGGGGGGGGCGGGACGCGTCATCAATGCACACGCGCGAAGATTCCCGGTCTGGCCAGCGGCGATGGCCTTGCCGCGCGCCTGCTTTTCTGTGCCCAATCCCCTCAGTTTTTCCAAGCCGCATGGTATCCAGATGCGGCATTTGTCCCTGCATTTCCCAGTGATAGGGGGCAACAGGCACTTTCTCCTCTAGGGAGGCAGCAAGCCGGGAGCACTCAGGCTTGCGCAAGGCGCGAAACACGCCGCCGCGGCAAAAGCCGGGTCGAAGAGCTGTCTCGTCGCCTGTCATGCGCATTTTCCACAACGCTAGCATGCG
>APFI01000206.1 GCA_000403945.1 Desulfovibrio sp. Dsv1 | reverse complement strand
GGCATCGCGGCTTGAAATACATCATACCCCCAAGCATAGCCACCATGAAAGACGAGGTACAGGCATGGGAAACCCGGCGCAACAACAGCGCCAAAAAATTCATTGGCAATTTACAACGGCAGATGCCAGGATAAAGCTACAAAGCCTTCATCCGAAGATTTAAGCGTTATAAAGTACTAGCTGTAGAATGCCAATACGTTGCTCACCCTGTGCCCAGGGATGAAGCTGGAGGATTCCGACTGCGGCCGCGCATAGGCATAGCGGTGTGTCCAGATCGGCAGATAACCGATCCCTTCCCTTGCCGGGAGCGGGTGTATGCTTGCGCATATGCCCGCTCTTTCAATGTCGTTCTGATGAACCGTTCCGCTTTATCGTTAGCTTGCAGGCGATAAGGCCGTGTGCGTTTGTGTTTTATGATTATCCGCAAGCACGCGCTCCACTTTAATCCCATGCGAGCCATGCCACACAACGGCAAACCAAAAAAATTCCACCGCTGATCCCGCAGTTTCATGCGGCATTTGTCCCGGCATTTCCCAGTGATAGCGGACAACAGGCATTTGCTCCTCCAGGGGAGGCACGCCGGGAGCACCCAGGCTTGCGCAAGGCGCGAAACACGCCGCCGCAGCAAAAACCGGGTCGAAGAGCTGTCTCGTCGCCTGTCATGCGCATTTTCCACAACGCTAGCATGCGACACAGGCATTCTCCCCCGTGAAAGTGTCGCGGCAGCGCCCCGGCCGCGAGCTCCTGCCAGCAAGTGACTCAACGCCCCCTTGCCGATAGTGGCTCATCCACTTTCTGGCAGCGCGTATGCTTACACCAAAGTCAATGGCAACTTCGACGTCCGGAGCGGCATGCATCCGCCGGATCGCTTCCTCCTGGCCTCCGGCCGTCAGTTTGGCATTCTTGTGACTGTTCACCTTCTCCCCCGGCCGGTTCCGGCAGTGTGGCAACTCCAGCCTTACCGACTTGAGGGAGACGAACAACCTGTTGGAACATTACT
>APFI01000205.1 GCA_000403945.1 Desulfovibrio sp. Dsv1 | reverse complement strand
AGTGACTCAACGCCCCCTTGCCGATAGTGGCTCATCCACTTTCTGGCAGCGCGTATGCTTACGCCAAAGCCGGTGGCAACCTTGGCGGCCGGAGCGGCATGCATCCGCCGGATCGCTTCCTCCTGGCCTCCGACCGTCAGTTTGGCATTCTTGTGCCTGTTCACCTTCTCCCCCGGCCGGTTCCGGCAGTGTGGCAACTCCAGCCTTACCGATTTGAGGGGGGGGAACAGCCTGTTGAAACATTACACCTAGTACGATATAATATTCAAATTTTCGTATTTTGAAAAATGAAGTATAACCATGACAACCAAGTGAGGTTGTCATGGCTCCCAGATACAGGCTTACATTGTCGGATTCCGAACGCATTGAGCTTGAAGCATTAACACGTAATGGCAAAACTGGGTCGAAAAAATTTATTAATGCCAAAATGTTATTGCTTTGTGGCTCTGGCCAGCATGGCCCGGCATGGACAGTTGCTGGAGTTGCCTAAGCGCTGGGAGTAACTTCACGAACCATAGGACATGTAAAAAAACGCTTTGTCGAAGAAGGGAGTAAGGCTGCTCTGGAACGCAGGAAAGGGGAGATGCCGCCACGAACCGTTGTTTTTGATGGTGAATTTGAGGCCCGTTTGACAGCTCTTGCCTGTTCTGAAGCCCCGGAAGGCCACGCCCGGTGGACCGTGAGACTTCTTGCCGACAAGGCAGTGGGGCTTAATTTTGCACCTTCAGTTTCCCACATGACTGCACAACGTATTTTTAAAAAAGGCGAACTTGAACCTCACCGCAGCAAATATTGGAAAATCCCACCGCAAAAAATGCGGCCTTTGTAGCAGCAATGGAGGACGTTCTCTGTTTTTATCATTTGCCGTATGGCACAGACTATCCCGTCGTGTGTATGGGCGTATCCAATAAGCAACTGATCGGAAAAGTGCGCACACCGATTCCGGGAAGGCCTGGACAAGCCAAACGGATAGACGATGAATATATCAGGAATGGTTTTGCGCAAATCCTTATGGAAGTAGAACCATTGGCTGGTAAACGCCATGTCCGTGTGACCACGCGCCGGACTCGCAGGGGCTGGGCGCATCAAATCCATGCTTGATGAACATTACCCGGAAGCCATTAAAGTACGCTTGATTATGGACAATCTGAACAC
>APFI01000204.1 GCA_000403945.1 Desulfovibrio sp. Dsv1 | reverse complement strand
GCGCCCGCGCGCATAACCCGGAAGACCGCATTGACAAGGCGCCGGTTGTCGCGAGCCCCGCCTGTGGACCGCGATGGGCATGTGTTTCTCGCTTGCGGTTGGAGACAAGCGAACCATGCCGCAAAATAAAATTCCGGACAATCTCGCGACTATACTGTCCAGGCTCAGCCCTCACTAAACCGCTGACCGCGAAAAGCTGAATTTTTTCAGACAGCAAAGCGCAAAGCGGAAATTGGTTGAAGCTGTATTGGCATAACACATTGCAAGGTCAATTTTCGCTTTGCAATTCCGCTGTATGGAAAAATGCAGTTTTGCAGCAGGAGAATTAATGAGGGCTGCGCCTAATTATTTATCTTCTGTTGACAGGCGCAGGCTTATGGGTAATGGAAGAACAACACTGTTCCATTCGAGGGAGAAAAAATGAAAAAACTGCTTCTTTTCTGCTGCCTTATGCTGAACCTGCCTGTGGCGGCCCAGGCGGCGGAGGAAAAAATCGATCCGGCCGACTATATCTGCGCGGAACTGGTGGCCATCGGCGTTTCCGGCCATCCGCCGCTGTTCGAGGGCCTGCAGATCGACGGTTATGCCGCCGCCGCACAGGGCGCGACCGTGGCTGACCCTCCAATCATGGCCCCGCTGCTGGAGCAGGTATACGCCGCCTGCCAAGCCAAGCCCACGGAAAAGGTGGTCACTCTCTGGCAGGAAGCCCGCAAAAAACAGACTGTGGCCGATGACGCCCCTTGGCGCGCGGACAAGACCACCTGCAGGCAATACAGCGAAAATGAAGACGATGGCAGCGGCTTTGTGATCTGGCTGGACGGCTACAACCGCCAGAAGAGCGGTAAGCTCGACTCGGTGCTGGAAAGCGACGATACCCTCAGGGCCTATCTGGACGCCTGCGCCAAGCATCCGGAAAAATTGATGATCGACGTCATGCGGGAAAGCGTCAAGTAAGCCGCTTGTCTTTGCTTATGACTGACAAATAAGGCTGCGTGCCGGTGGATCCCCAACTCCCCGGCGGCGGCCTTTTCAACGTCCGGAGGGGAAAATGCGACATACCCACTTGTTCGGTCTCCTGTTAGTCTGCATCATCCTGACGGCCACACATCATCAGGACGGTCACGCTGAAGGCGGACCAGACCACCTGCGCGGATTGGCCGGCTCCATCGAGAAACAGAGACAGCTTGCGGGAGTTATTCTTGGTTTTCTGGCTCTGCGGCTACAATCATGTCGAAAGTGGAGCCTCCAGTTTCCTGTTGCCCCTGACTGGCGACCGGAGTCGCGTGTTTGAACACGCTTTGGATGCTGTCTGCGTCCGGCGGTCGGAAGCCCTGCTGCGCGACGCCCTGCGAGACATGAAACGGCATTGGTAGGGAGGAGCAGTATGAAAAAAACATCTTTTCATGTTGGCTGGCTCTGCTTTTTTGTCTTTGGCGGCGGTTGCGCAAAACGCGATGTCGGACGCCGCCGGAGGCATTCCCTCTCAAATCCTGCTGAGGCCATCTGCGCGGCTTGGGCTGGCGACGGACGGTGAAAAAGCGCAACGATTTCTGGAGGCGTTGGAGCTGGACGCATAAATTCTCTGCTGGCCCGGGTCGAACGAATTTGCACTGCTGAATCCGCCTGCGGCTTGGCCGAAGTGTGGCAAGAACGGAAAACGGCCCGGCATCGGAGACCATGGAGGGCGAACACCGCCCGCTGCCGGGATATCCAGGATAACCTACAGAAAGTTTTGCGAATTAAAAAAATGGGATAGTATTAACAATCTAACGTAATCATGTTATATCTTCCTCGTTGAGGAGAGATATGGAAGCAAAACCCAATTGCTCCAAGTGTCATGTCCGCGCGGTATATCGGAGCGGAAAAATTTCGGGAAGGCAAAGGCATCGTTGCGGGGATTGCGGATTCCAATTTGCCCGAACCGTTCCACGAGACTGTCCGGCAAATGAAAAAGCTCTGGCTGTCACGCCTTATACAATGGTTTTGTCCCTGTCCGCCTTCATGTTTCAGCCTCCGCTGTTTTACGCTGGGCATGAAATTTGCAAGATGTGTTTATGAAAAGCCTGAACCTGGCGATGTGGTCAGCGTTGAGTCTGATGAAATGTGGCGCTTTCTAAAATTAAAAAAGGGGCTGTCCTGGATAGTGCAGTCACGAGATTGAAGCCCACAAAAGGATGCATCCGATCCGGACAGCGGCCAGGAATGACGCCGCATGTTTCGCGTATCGGGTCGCAACGCCGCGCCATCGCTTCCAATGAGGGAACACGTTCTCCATCGGGTAT
>APFI01000203.1 GCA_000403945.1 Desulfovibrio sp. Dsv1 | reverse complement strand
GCAAATCCGTCAATCGGAGCGATTGCCCGAGCGCAATCCGCTGCCGCGCCCCGTGTGACAAAAGCCCTGACCGGCATGCCATGCGCATCTGCGGCCAGATGCGCGATTTTGTGTTGAGCCCCCCTTTGCGCGGCTCATGTCCCGGTTGCCTCCTCTTGCGCCCGCCGCATGAGGGTGAACCCCGCAATCGGAATTTCAGGCGGTCGCTCCCGCACGCCATTATCGCGCCAGCGGGTGAAGCGCCGG
>APFI01000202.1 GCA_000403945.1 Desulfovibrio sp. Dsv1 | reverse complement strand
CTGCCTGATGGCAAAAAGCTCTGGAACGAAAAGCTCGGACAGCTTAACTAGGCGGACAGGCACAACCTCAAAACGGAAAGAACTGTCTGATCAAGTCTGAACTACTACACCTTAGACCAAGCTTAACTGGTCTACCCGTTTATCATCCTCTTCCTGATGTCTTGCGGTTTCGGATTGTTTCTTCATCCAGTCCTGCGGCCGAAACATAAAACCCTCTTGCCCAGAAATTTTCTCCTCCAAAATTTCGTTTCCTGCCATTGTATTGACGGGCTATATTAAGGCATTTTTCCCTTTTATGTACTTGATCACTGAAAATACAGAATATTTTGGAGGAATGGACATGAGCATGTGGACATGCCCAACAAGCAAATGGCCTTCCGATATCTTGCTTTCCCGGTGTCCAGCCAACTTACGCGGAACAGCTCCCAAATCCACTCGTATTCCCTTGAATATTTTCTTCTTCCTGCACCATGAAGTACAATCCCAAGTTCACCGAATACGTGGCCGCGCTGCCCGGCTTCAGCCGTCTGCACCCGATGCTGGCCCAGCTTTCGCGCGGGGCGGCATGCACGCAGGGAGCGCTGCAATGCCTTTATGACGCCGAACGCTGGCTGTGCGAACTCACGGGTATGAAGGCCTTCACCTTCCAGCCCATGGCCGGGGCCAACGGCGAGTTCACGGGCGTCAAGCTCATCGCCGCCTATCACAAGGCCAGGGGCCGCAACCGTAAAAAAATGCTCATCCCGGACGCGGCGCACGGCACCAATCCGGCCTCCGCCGCCCTAGCCGGGTTTGAAACCGTGAATATCGAATCCCGCGACGGCATGGTGGACCCGGAAGCCCTGATCGCGGCCATTGCCGAGCACGGTGGGGACGTGGCCGGACTGATGATGACCTGCCCCAACACCCTGGGCCTCATGGAGATGCATCTGCCGCGCATTGTGGAAGAATTGCGCAGGGTGGACGCACTGCTCTATTACGACGGCGCCAATATGAACGCTATCATGGGCAAGATGCGCGTGGGCGACGTGGGTTTTGACGTGGTGCACCTTAACGTGCACAAGACCTTGGGCACCCCGCACGGCGGCGGTGGCCCCGGTGCCGGTCCGGTGGGCGTGGGCGAACGTCTGCTGCCCTTTCTGCCCGCACCGCGCGTGGTCCCGCGCGAGGATGGCAGCTATCTTCTCGACTACAATCTGCCCCAGTCCATCGGCTATATGGGGCCGTTCTACGGCAGCTTCGGCGTAGTGGTCAAAGCCCTGTCCTACATGCTGCGCATGGGTGGCGAAGGTCTGACCCGCGCTTCCGAATACGCGGTGCTTAACGCCAACTACCTTAAAAAGCGCTTGGAAGACGTGCTGGACGTGCCCTTTGCCGACCGCTTCTGCGCCCATGAGTTCGTGGCATCCGCGCCCAACGGCATGCGTGCTCTGGACATTGCCAAAGGCCTGCTGGATCGCGGTTTCCACGCGCCGACCATCTACTTCCCGCTGATCGTCAAGGAATGCCTGATGGCCGAGCCCACGGAGACCGAGAGCAAGGAAACCCTGGACGCCTATGTGGACGCCCTGCACGAGATCATCGCCCAAGGCAAGGCCGACCCGCAAATCCTGGCGGATGCGCCCGTCAGCCTGCCGGTGCGCCGTATGGACGAAACCGCAGCCGCGCGCCAGATGGTGCTCACCGAGGATATGGCATAATCCTGTCCGCGCTGTTAATCAAAATAGGTAATCCCCAGCTTTGCTGTGGAACGCACAAAGTTTGACTTTTCGGGCGATGAAAAAGACCCTCGTTCTTGAACCGTTCAAGGTTTCAGGAAAGGAGGTCAGTAGTGGAAATTCAACCTCTAAACCATTCAACAATACAGGAAGAAGAAAATATTCAAGGGAATACGAGTGGATTTGGGAGCTGTTCCGCGTAAGTTGG
>APFI01000201.1 GCA_000403945.1 Desulfovibrio sp. Dsv1 | reverse complement strand
CTGGCGCACTATGAGTACTCTTTTACAAACCTTTTGACAATTAATGAGTCCTGAACCTAGGCAAGCTTGCTTAGCGCGCCAGCAGTTGCACGGCAGCCAGATGCTCCAACTCTTCGCTGATGGACAAAGCGTCGGCCAAGGTCGGCCCCCAGCAACACAGGCCGTGTCCGGTCATCCAAACCGCCGCGCCGCCAAGTTTTTCCCCCCCGATCTTGAGTGCCGCGTCGGCCACAGCCAAGGCCAGTGTCTCGCTGCCGGGCGGTAGCGCGGACGCAAAGCCCAGACGGGGGCGCCAGACATCGGCATCGAACAGGGACAGACGCAGAAAATCCCCCGGATTCCTCAGCACCAAGCTTAAGGCCAGCAGATGCCGGGGATGGCTGTGCAGCACGGCACCGCAGTGGGGCAGCGCTCGGTACAGCGCCAGATGCACGCCCAGTTCCGAAGATGCCGGGCCGCCGGAAAATGTCACCCCGCTGCGCATGTCCGCCAAGCAGCAGTCGTCCAGCGTCAGGCGGCCCTTGGCCGCACCCGAGCGGGTCACGCAGATGTGTCCGTCGTACGGCGTGGGCAGACGGCAACTGACGTTGCCGTTGCAGCCGGAGAGCAGCCCCTGCCGCCATGCGTCGCGGCAGACGCGACGCATTTCCTCCAGGACGGCCATGATATGTTCAGGATTCGGAGTCATGATTGCCTCCATGCCGCCAAGCACCCAGATCCAGACGGGACAGCCTCCCGGAGGCGACCACGGTCACGGTTTGGGCCAGCCGTGTCAGCAGTTTCTGCACCGGTCTGTAGGCGGGATTCAGCATAAAAGAAAAGCGGCCGTTTTTTTTCACAGGCAGATATTTACGAATCATCCGCAACGGCAGCAGGCCTTCGTCAAAGAGCAGCACATGCAGATAATAGGCGGTTTCGCCGGAAAGGCGGGCCTGGTTGCTTATTTTTTTGCTGCGTTCAATGTCCGCGTCCACCATGCCTTCGGCGTAGCCCAGATGACGGGCCACCCCGTCCGGTGAAAGCGAGGCCAGCGCGTAGCCCGCCTTGCTTGCCCGCCAAGAATAGTCCTGGTCTTCATGTCCGTAACGGCCGTAGCCCTCATTCCAGAAGCCGAGGCGCTCGCGCGCCGCGCGGCAGACGCAGACGCAGCCTCCGCCGCAGACGGTGGTCAGTTCCGCCGCGCCACCGTCGCGCAGGGCCAAGGGCTGATGCGATGACTCGTGCCAGTCGCAGAACCTATAGGAGGCCATGCCCACCTGTGGATGGTCTTCCAGCAGGGAGGTAAAGCGTTCCAGCCAGCACGGGTCCAGAATTTCGATGTCGTTGTCCAGCTTGACGCAACAGTCGGCGTCCGCCGCGTCGTCCCAAGCCAGATTGGATGCGACGCAAAGGCCCATGTTGCGGGAAAGGAGCTTGATCCGGATGTGCGGCTGCGCAGCCGCCAGGCTTTGCAGATAGTCTCGGGTACCGTCTTCGCTGCCGTTGTCCACAATGGTTAGCGTATAGCCCGGCGGGGTCAGCGCCAGCAAGCTCTCTAGGCAGATACGGGTCAGCGCGAGTCTGTTCCAGGTCACCACAGCCAGATGGACGCGCATGCCTCAGTCCGCCTTTTTCCCCTGCGCGCCCGTCTCAAAGTGGTCAAAGCCGCTCAGGCGGTCCAGGGGTTCGTTGTTGCAGGTCATGCCACCTCCGGCCGTGATGGTGCCGATGCTGCAAAAGCCCGGAATGGCCGCATGCAGGGAGGGCAGCATACCCGGCGCGCAGGAGCCCAGCAGTGCGTAGTCTTCGCCGCCTAGCAGAACTTCATGGACCGGATTTTTCCCCTGTTCTTTAGCGTAGCGCAACACTTCGGGGTGCAGCAGGCCCTGGGGCAGCAGTATAGCCGCGCTCAGTCCCTGACTCTGGCCCGAGTTTTGACCTTGGTTCTGCTGCGGGGGCTGACCGTCCGCCCCGGCGCGCAGTTCGCCGTTGAGGCCCAGCAGGCGGGGCAGATCGCGGATGATACCGTCGGAAAGGTCCATGAGAGCCGGAGGCCGGGCGTTGTAACCGGCGCGCGCCAGCATCAGTCCCGCGTCCACCTGCGGCTCGGGCCGCAGGTGGGCGGCGCAGGCGGCGGGCCATTCCGCAAGGGCCGCGCGGCCGTGGGCTTCCAGTATATGCAGACCCACTCTGGCCAGCCCCAGACGGCCCACCACAAACAGACTGTCACCGGGCATGCTGCCCCCGCGCGTCAGAAAACCGCCGGGTTCGGCGGTTTCGCCCCAGATGGTCACACAGATGTGCAGGCGCTCGCAGCGGGAAAGATCGCCGCCGGCCAAGGCCATGCGCTGCTGCCCGGCCAGCGCGGCCATGCCGCTGAAGAAACGGTCCAGCCAAGCCATGTCCACCCAGTCCGGCAGGCCTAGGCAGAGGGTGAAGCCCAAAGGCTTGGCCCCGCAACCGGCCAGATCACTGACGTTGACGGCCAAGGCCTTGTGACCCATGTCCTCGGGACTGAAGTAGGAGCGGCGGAAGTGAATGTCCTCCAGAAAAAGGTCGCTGCTCACGCACAAGGGGCGTCCGGCCTTGAGCAACGCGCAATCGTCGCCCCGGCCCAGCAGCAGCGAAGGATGGGCCTGGGGAAAGTGGCGGGCGAGGCATGCCAGAATGCCATCCTCAGAAAAGGTGGAGGCCGAAGGGAAAGGCGGGGCCGGAACCATGTCAGTTCTCCATAAGCAGATATTCGGTCAGGATGACTTTGAGCCCGAAACCGGGGAAATTCACCTGCACCTTGTCCGGCGGCAGGTGTTTGATGATCTTGCCCCGCCCGAAAATGCGGTGGTGGCAGTGGCAGAGCCGGGCCGCGTCCGCGTCTCTTTTTCCGGCGAGTGCCGGATCCGGGCGCGGCGTCGCCGGAGAATCGCTTTCCGGCCACAACTGGCAGTCGTCAAAAACCGCCCCTGCACTCTCCGGGAGACCGGAAACCCGGGCTGGGGCCGCCGGGTGCGCGGGCGGCAGCAGGCGGTTCCCGTACGTCGCACCGTCGCCGGAAAAACCACCACGCCGAGAAAGTGCGCCGCCGAAACCTTCCACCCATTCCTCGGTCAGGCCGGGAGTCAGCTCACGCACAAAGGGGCTCTGGTTGACGTGCAGGCTGCCGCACTCGGCCCGGCTGTAAATGGCCGCCGGGGTGTAGAGCTCCAGATTCTGGCGGGCGCGGGTGCAGGCCACGTACATCAGGCGGCGCTCTTCCTCGAAATCTTCGGACCGGGCCAAGGCGTGGCGGGAGGGAAAGCGGTCCTCCACCAAGTCAATAATCAGCACGGCATTCCATTCCAGGCCTTTGGCCGAATGCACGGTGGACAGGGTGATGCGTCCCTCGCTGTCGTTCTCGTCCTCTTCCGGCGATTCCAAGGCCAGATCTGCCACAAAGAGATCCAGTTCCGTATACCCGGCGGCCATCTGGATGATTTCCTCCAGACCCTGCTGGCGGCGGGGCCAGTCCTCGGGATACTGGCTTTCCAGTTTGGGCCGGTAGTATTCCAGCACAGCCCCGAACAGGGACGCCGGCCTTGTGGGTCGGGCGCGCAGGTCGTCCACAAAGCGCATGTCTTCCAACAGGTCCGGATGGCGGGCGAAGGCCTTTTCCATGGTTTTGGCGTCCCCGGCCAGAGCTGCGGCATAGAGCTTCTGTACGGTCTTGGGGCCGATGCCGCTGTGCATGCCCGCCACCCGCGCGAAGGCGGGCAGGTCCAGAGGATTGAGCACCAAGCGGACGTAGGCGATGGCATCCTTGACGTGCGCGGCCTCGGTGTAGCGCAGGCCGCCGTATTTGCGGAAGGGAATGCCCGCCTGGTTCAGGGCCATTTCCAGATTGTAGGAATGGAAGCCCGCGCGGAAGAGTACCGCGATCTCGTGGGGCAAATACCTGTCCAGCAGCTCCTTGATGCGGCGCACCACCAGCTTGGCTTGGCTCATGTCGCTGAGCGGCGTGACCAGACGTACGGGATCGCCGCCTTCCTTACGGGTGAACAGGGTCTTGCGGAAGGATTCCGCCGCGTGGCTCAACAGGCTATTAGCCACGTCCAGCACGGGCTTGGTGGAGCGGTAATTTTCTTCCAGACGGATGATGCGCGTGCCCGGAAAGAACCTGGGAAAATCCAGAATGTTGCGGACATTGGCCCCGCGAAAGGCATAGATGGACTGGGCCTCGTCCCCCACAGCCATGACGTTGCCCGTGACGGCCTTTTGCCCGCCGTCTTCTTGCCCGTCCTGTATGTCGGGCGGCCCGGCCAGCAAGCGCACGATGCGGGCTTGGACCAAGTTGGTGTCCTGATATTCGTCCACTAGAATGTGGCTGAAGCGCTGGCGTAACGCTGTGGCGGCGGTCTGGTTTTCGCGCAACAGGGTTTCCAGCTCAAAGAGCAGATCGTCGTAGTCCAGCATGCCTTTTTCGTGCCGGTAGGCCGTGTAGGCCTCGCCCAAAGCCGTAAGTCCTTCGGCGTGGGGCAGAAGGTGGCAAGCCTCGTGCCGCAGCACTTCCTCCAAGGGCAGTTCCTTGTTGCGGGCTTTGCTCAGCAGACCCACGATGCTCTGGTTTTTGGGAAAGGAGCGGTCGCCCCTGCCCAACCTGAGCTCGTCCTTGCAGTGTTTGACCGCCGCAGTGATGTCCGCCGCGTCCATAATTGTAAAGGGTCGTTCGTCCAGCCAGGCGGGGTGCCAGCGGCGGAGTACGCCGTAGGCGAAAGCGTGAAAGGTGCCGCCCTGCACCCCAGAAAGGCCCTGCCCCAGCAGCATGCCCGCGCGCTGGAGCATCTCCTGCGCGGCTTTGCGGGTGAAGGTCAACAGCAGCATGGCCGAAGGCGAGACGCCCTGCTCGCCCAGCCAGGCCAGGCGGTAGACGATAGTGCGGGTTTTGCCGCTGCCCGCGCCAGCCACAACCAGCACGGGACCGTTGCCGCTTGTTGCCGCCGCGTACTGGGCTTCGTTCAGGGCCCGGGCGTAATCAATCATGGACGCAGTCTTAACATAAGCGGCGCGCTCAGGCCAGAGCCGCACGAGGAGTGCCCGGGGCAGAAGAACCCTATTGGGGCGGACAGAAAGGGTAAGCACATCTGTGTCAGACTTTCGGTACCATTGCGGATTATAGGAATAGACGGATCCAGATGTCGGACAGGCCCTTTAATCTGTCAATATAGCAATATGAGCGGTGGCCCTGGTCCGTGCCTGTGTCATGGCGGCATTTCCCTCCCGACGAAACACTCCGGAGCATAGCGGCGGCGTCCGGCGAAGAGAGCGCAGACGGTGACATCCATCGCTGTTCCGCAAGCAAACACAAAGACAATTCGCCTGCACTGCCGAGGGCAAAACACTGCGGGAACAAAGTTAAACGTGAACTCATTGATTTTCTTCACGATTTTTGTTTCTTATTCCTCAAGCCAAAAATCGTCTTCCAGAACCTTGTAGCCACGCACCGTGAGATAGGACACGCCGTCCACCTCTTCCACCAGACCGGTGACCTCCACAGGCACGCTGACCTCGCCGGACAAATCCGCTCCGGCCCCGCGCGGCATTACGCGGTATTCCATATCGTCCTGCACCACGGCCACTTTGGCCTGGCGCTCATCCTGCGGCACAGCCGCGACATAGCCTTTAACAGTAACGGGACTTTTGTTCATGTGCTGACATAGCCTCTGCAAGCTTTTTTTGGGGCTATAGCGCCTTTTATGACATGAGGCAAGAGAAGCGGAGATATAAATCGGCTTATGGCGCGGCCTGCGGCCATTTTTCCATGTACCGCGACCATCCTTACGGTTCAGACATGGTATTTCTTGATCCCTCATGCCAGTGTCCGCGTGAAATGCCCGCCAGACCAGCGGACCGGCGGACGTCGCCCGCACTCACGGCCATGACCCGGCGCACATATTCCTCTTCGGCGCGGGCTTTCCAGTCGCGCAGGCTGGACAATTCCTTAGCGGCGCTTTCCGCGAGGCCCATGCTGTCGCCTTTCAGGTCCGTCGTGCCGCGTCCCGGGCCGGGGGCGGCACAGATTCCGGACTCTGCTCCCGTCCCCGGCTCACCCGGTGCCGGGCCACGGTCACCCGCATCTGGGTGGGCAGATGCCCGGGCAGAATCAGATCTCCCTGTCCGGCGGCCAGACATGCCCGTTCCAGTGCGTGGATCAATTCGCGCACATTGTCGGACCAAGGATATTCCGTCAACATGTCCAGCACGGATTCGGCCAAGTGTAGCGTGTCAATACCCTGTTCACCCTGTGCCCGGGGATGAAGCTGGAGGATTTCCGCCAAGAGTTGACCGCAGCCGCGCATAGGCATAGCGGTATGTCCAGATCGGCAGATAACCGGTCCCTTGCCGGGAGCGAGTGTATGCTTGTTGTGCATATGCCCGCTCTTTCAATGCCGTTCTGATGAACCGTTCCACTTTACCATTGGTTTACAAGCGATAAGTTTGAAAAAATGAAGTATAGCCATGACAACCAAGTGAGGTTGTCATGACTCCCGGATACAGGGTTACATTGTCGGATTCCAAAGCAAATATTGGAAAATCCCACCGCAACAAAATGCGGCCTTTGTAGCGGCAATGAAGGACGTTCTCTGTTTTTATCATTTGCCGTATGGCA
>APFI01000200.1 GCA_000403945.1 Desulfovibrio sp. Dsv1 | reverse complement strand
GGAGAAGTGCGCACACCGATTCCGGGAAGGCCTGGACAACCCAAACAAATAGACGATGAATATATCAGGAATGGTTTTGCGCAAATCCTTATGAAAGTAGAACCATTGGCTGGTAAACGCCATGTCCGCGTGACCGCGCGCCGGACTCGCAGGGACTGGGCGCATCAAATCAATGCTTGATGAACATTACCCGGAAGCCATTAAAGTACGCTTGATTATGGACAATCTGAACAC
>APFI01000199.1 GCA_000403945.1 Desulfovibrio sp. Dsv1 | reverse complement strand
TCTGGAATTATGAAATGACTTCTATCAAAAATACAAGCGTACCGGCATATGCCGGTACATTGTTTTGCTTAATTTGCGCGCTGGCTTAATACACCACGCTGTAGGACATGACCTCGGGCCGGTGGAAAAAGAATTCCACCCGCCGGTTGACGGCCCGGCTTTCTTCGTCAATACCGGGTTTGAGCGGACGCGTGTCGCCGTAGGCCATGCCGCGCAGGCGGGTAGGCTTGACGCCGTGGTCGGCCAGATAGTGCACCGCAGCAGCCGCACGCGCGCCCGAGAGTTCCCAAGCCGAGGCGAAGGGCGGCCGGGCCTCGTTGCCATCGGCGTGGCCGCGCACCACCAGATAGAGATTGTAGTCCTTCAGAACCTGCAAGACGCTGTTAAGCACATTTTCTCCTTCAGGCAAAAAGTCCACAGCCCCGGGTTTGAACAGCACGTCGGAATTGACGCGCAGCTGCACGCCCACGTCGTCGGCGCTGATGCCCGAGGAACTCTGCGGCACAGCGTCGGCCATGAGCATCTGTTTGATCTTCTGCGCAATAGCGTAGTGGGATTTTTCCACCTCGTTGATTTTGAGATCCCGGGTGTCGATCTTGTCGGTGTTCTGAATAAAGGGGTTGTTGGATACCGGCGAGGTAGAGCTGGAATCAAAGTTGCGCTCGCCGCTGAAATAAGCGGCCAGCCCGGCTCTGGTTTCCGGCGGTACCATGTTGAGCACCCAGAGTAGGAGAAAGAAGGCCATCATGGCTGTCACAAAGTCGGCGTAGGCGACTTTCCACGCACTGCCCATACTGTTTTCCTTTGGTAAAATGCAAAAGTCGGGACGCGCCCGGTTAGAATCTGCCTCTAAATAAGCCCCAGACTTTTCGCCGTTCTGTTGGTTTGCTGCTTTCCATGAGCGGACACGACATTTCAGACGAAAAGTGGGGCATAATTGGGCCGGTGTTGACCAAGGCCAGTACTGAAGCCAGAGGCCGAAAACGTAAGGATGCCCATCTGGTGTTTAATGCCCCCCTGTGAATCATCAAAACAGGAGCGCCCTAACTGGATTTGCATCCAGAGTTTGGACCATGAAAAACGGCGCATGAACGCTTCCCTGAACGGGCCAAGCTTGAGGTCTGGGACGACGTTCTTCAGATATTGTCCATAAACGCGGATCCTGAAACCATACTTATTGATGCCGCCTTTATCAGGCTGCTCCAGCGCGGTGTCAGCGCAAAAGAGGGCGCTTCAATTAGGAGCGCGGGCGCGGCAAAGGCAAATTAACCGTTTGCGCATGCACCCCGCTGTGGACAATGGAAACGGCATTGTCTCCGCTTATGACACCAGTAAACTGCTTGCGTTGGTGGAACGCCAAAACCGCCAAGCGGTCATTCCTCCAGTGCCAGGCAGATTTACCCAGCGGGAGTATGACACTCATGCGTGCAAAGAACGTCATCCGGTTGAGTGTTTTTTTACTAGGCTTGACTCATTCAGCAAGGTTGTCGCCCGGCGTTTAACAGCGCAAATAAATTGCGCTTATGCCTTGTGGCTGACATTTGAACAGTTGCGGCAAAGGATGTAAGCACTTTTGTGTCTCTGGTTGCGATCCCACCAACAATGCGGACTTTGCGATGACCGGCATCAATATCCGTTTATCTCGCCAGCGTATGAAGTGCCAGCGTATGTTCCCCATTTGAGCTCTGGAAGCGCCTAGGCGGCATCCAATATACCTTGTTATCGTTGTGCGTTTTTCATGAGAATACCTTCGCTATATGGTGTCCTCTTGTAACATAAGATTTGTGTAAACACTACCTAGCCGTTCTTGAGCTTTTCTTCCATCTCCGGGAAGTTGGGCCGGAAAGGATAGGGGATGGCCCGGCGGCCGTATTCCACAGCGATCAGGGGCGTGGAACCTCGAATGGCGGCGGCCACGGCTTCCTTGATGGAATGATAATAAAAATGCTCCTCGGACACAAAGTTTTCCAGCTTGGCACCCATGGGACCGAACAGGCCGTAGCAGCAGAGGATGCCGAAAAACGTGCCCACCAAGGCCGCGCCGATGTAGTGACCCAGCACTTCCGGAGGTTCATTGATCTTGCCCATAGCCAGCACCACGCCCAGTACGCAGGCCACAATGCCCATGCCCGGCATGGATTCGGCCATGTGGCTCACGGCATGGGCGGGCAGAATGCCTTCCTCGCGCATGGTAGCGATATCCACGTCCATCAGACTGTCGATGTCCGCCGGGTCGCCGGTGGTCAGGTAGACGCGCAAAGTGTCGCCGATGAAGTTGACCAGCTTGGTGTCCTTGGACACGTTGGGATACTTACTGAAAATGGGGCTGGCTTCCGGCTTTTCCACATCGCTTTCAATGCTGATGACGCCCTCGCGGTGCATCTTGGAAAAAAGTGCGTAGAGCAGAGCCAGAGTTTCCAGATAACGCGATTTGCTCGAACCGGGATCCGCGAAAAGGTGTTTCAGGCTTTTGACGATCAGACCGAAGGTGTATTTGGTCTGGGAACCGAAAAAAGCGCCCAAGCCGCAGCCCAGAATGATGATGAATTCCGCAGGCTGGAAAAGTACGCCCCATTCGCCGTGGGCCAAGGTGTAGCCGGTAAACACAGAGGCCGCAACGATGACAAGACCGATTAATAAATACATACTTTGCCGCCTGTACGCTCAATCCGTGACTATCGCCCCATCGCGCCAGCATCCATCACCGACGGGAGGGGTCTGTTTCCCGCTGGGGCGTCGACCGTTTCCGGAGCAGACTCGCATTAAAAATACGGAACCGCTCTAGCGTTCTCAACGGCCGCCTGAAAAAAATCTTTAGCCTTTGAGCCTAGGCTTGCATTTTTGGCGTCACTCCCTTTTTATTTACCGAAAAGGCCGCGCACTAGTCCGCCCCTGCTCTCCAGGCCCTTCTTCATCGCGCCGCCCACGCCCTGTGCGCCGTCTTGGGGCGCGCTTAGCAGTTTTTTGGCCATATCCAGAGCAAATTTGGGGTCAACGCCGTAGGAAATATCACTGAAAGGCCCTTTGGCCACCACGGGAATGGTCATGCCCAGCGTTTTGATGTCCGCCGCAGCGTCCATATATTTGCGAGGCAGGCTGACCTGGGCCCGTCCCGAAGCGTTGAGTCCGGCGGAGCTGACCGTAACGGGCTGGGCTGTCACGTCGCCGTTGCGGACTGTGAAAGGCACGCGCACAAGGTCAAAACGGTCGGGCACTGCACCCTTTTTGCCGGTCAGGCCCGGCACGTTCTTGGGCAGGGCCGACATGGCGGCCAGATGCATATTGCGCACTTCCAGCAGACCCCGGCCGTTGATCCCGGCCAGCATGGCTTTGGCGTCGGCACCGTGCACGCCCAGGTCCGCGTCCAAGGTGGCCATGCCGTCCACCGGATGCCCCTTGCCCAGAGCCTCCAGAAGGCCGCCCACATTGACGCTCGCGGCTGTGGCCTTGATGCTGTAAGCTTTGGCCAGCAGATCCGCAACAGCCGAGCCCTTGATGCTTCCGCCGCTGTCCAGAGATCCGCTCAGGGAGGTGACAGTATAACGGCCCTTTTCGCCTTTAAGAATGAACGCGATGTTCGTAACGCTGAGTTTGCCCTGGCGCACGCCGGACAGGGCCGCGCGCAGGTTCACGGAGGGCAGGCTTTGCGCGGACTTCGCGGCCGGGGCCTTGTCCGTGCCGGGCTTGCCGCCGGTCACGGCAGGGGCGGATGCGACGGCCCTGCCGCTTTCCGGCAGGGGCAGGTAGGCGTCCAGATTGAGCATTCCAGCCTGAATGCCGCCGGATACCGCCAAAGGCGTGCCCAAGCCCAAGCTCAGGTCGCCGCGCAGCGGAATGTCGTCCAGCTGCATGACGATCTGGCGCAGATGCAGGTTGTCGCCCGCGTATTCCAGAGAGCTCTTGAAACTAAGGACGTCATCGTCCACGGGCTTGAGTTTTTGCCCGGCCAGGGCCGCCAGTTTGCGGGGCGATCCTTCCAGACTTACATTGCCCTTGAAGGTCGGGGGCGTCAGCGTAGCTTCGCCGCCGATCGTCAGGCGGGCCTGCGGTGTGGTCAGGCGGGCCGTGGCCAAGCGCAGACTGCTGGTCTGGAGGTTCAGCGCGCCTTCGCAGATCAGTTGGGCGGGTCCGGCCTCCTTGGTCAGGAGGCCGTTCAGCGGGGTGAAGGACAGGGAAATCTGGCGGAAAGTCAGATGCGGCGCGTAATAACGCAACTTGGCGTCCAGCGCCAGATTGCCGGCCAGAACGGCTTTTTGAACATTTTCCCTGAGATCAAAGGCAAAATCGCACTGCACGCCGGCTTCCTCGCGGCGGCGCAGGTTTTCCACGGAAAGATTGAGATTTTCAATATGCAGCGTCATGCCCTGCGCGTCAACGTAACGCACTTCACCTTGGCGCACCACTAGGCGCATCAGCTCCACGGGCAGCTCGTCGGAGGGCGCGGCAGCGACGGCCGTGGTCTGGCCTTGCAGGCTTTGCTCGTGGACCTGGTCCGGAACCAATTGCGTCGGAGCAGCGGCTACGGCATTGCCCTCGTGTATTTCCAGCACGGGATTGTCCAGACGTACCTCGCGCACCACCAGATTGCCGGAAAACAGCGGGGTCAGCTCCAGTTCCACCATGCCGCTCTTGACGGACACGGCAAGGCCCCGGCCGTCCTTGATTTCGCCCCAGTCAGTCTTCCCGAACTTCACGCCTAGCGGCAGTAGCGAGAGGCTCGGCGCGCTGGCGAAGATCAGGGGCTTGCCGGTGGCCTTGGCTGTGGCATCGGCAATCTGCTTAACCACAAATTGCGTGTTGATGCGGCCGAGCAGCCCGGTTCCGGCCACACCCAGCACAATCACGATGCCCAGAATCCAAAGCAGAACTCGTTTCATACGGCCTCCGCGCAGATGGTACAATCTTTTCTCATGACTTTATTTATAATACAGTATGCGGCCAAGGGCAGCAAGCCATCCCACCTTGCTGCCGCCCACCCTTATAAGGTAAAGAGAAGCCCATGCGATCCCGTCCCCATCCGCCGGCCCTGATGTTCCAAGGCACCTGTTCCAATGCAGGCAAAAGCTTGCTCACCGCCGCCGTCTGCCGTTTGCTGGCCCGCCAAGGACTCCGCGTCGCGCCCTTCAAGGCCCAGAACATGGCCCTTAATTCCTTTGTGACTGAACAGGGGGAGGAAATGGGCCGGGCCCAGGTTCTGCAGGCCGTCGCCTGCGGTCTGCCCGCCGACGTGCGCATGAATCCGGTCTTGCTCAAGCCCACATCCCACACGGGGTCCCAGGTCATCGTGCTGGGACGGCCCGTGGGCCGGATGCGGGTGGGCGAATATCTGCGCTACAAGGCTGAAGCCTGGAAGGCCGTGCGCCGCGCCTACGACGAACTTTCAGCAGGCATGGACGTCATGGTGCTAGAAGGCGCGGGCAGCCCGGCTGAGATCAATCTCAGGGCACACGATATCGTGAACATGCGTATGGCCCACCATGCCGGGGCGCAGGTGCTGCTGGTGGCGGACATCGACCGGGGCGGGGCCTTCGCGGCTCTGGTGGGCACCATGAGTCTGCTGGGCCGGGCCGACAGGGCGCGCGTGGCCGGATGTGTGCTGAACAAGTTCCGGGGTGATGCCTCCCTGCTGGACCCGGCCTTGGCCGCAGTGAGCCGCCGCACGCGCAGACCGTTTCTGGGCGTAGTGCCCATGCTGGAGGAGCTGCACCTGCCGGAAGAGGATTCCGTGAGCTTCAAGCTGGGGATCACGCCGGGCCTGAGCGCGGCGGACGGGGATGCGGCCCATACGGTGGACTGCCTAGACATCACTCTGGTGGACCTGCCCCATATCAGCAATTTTACCGATCTGGACGCACTGCGCGTTGAAGCGGGCGTGCGCCTGCGCGTGACACGGCGCGGCGGGGAACTGGGCGCCCCGGACCTAGTGATTCTGCCGGGCAGCAAGAACAGCATCGCGGATATGCGCTTTTTGCGGCAATCGGGCCTGGCGGCGGAGCTGCGCGGCTATGCGCAGCGCGCCCTGACGGAAGGCCGGGGTGTACTGGCGGGCATTTGCGGCGGCCTGCAAATGCTGGGGCAAAACATTGTCGACCCGCTGAACCTGGAGGAAGGCGGCAGTGAACCGGGTTTGGGCCTGCTGCCCATGTACACGGAACTGGGCAGCGCGAAGTACCTGCGCCGAACCTCGGGCCGAGCCCTAGCCGCGCTGGCGGGAGAGGAACTGGCGGTGACGGGATATGAAATCCACCACGGCCGCAGCGGACCTTCCGCCATGGAAGCGGAGGTGAAAACGGCGGCCCTGACGCAGCTTATGACCGACCATACCGGGCAGGCGCTGGGCTGGGGTCTGCTCGGGGCCGACGGCGCGGCGCGGGTCTGGGGCACCTATCTGCACGGCGTTTTCGACAAGGACGCCTTCCGTCATGCGCTGCTCAACCGCCTGCGGAGGGAGAGGGGCCTTGCGCCGCTTGCGGGAACCGCTTACGGTCTGGGACCCGAGTTGGACCGCTTGGCCGACGCTGTGGAAGCTGGTCTGGATATGGCGGCGGTGTACCGACTGCTGGGGCTCTCCCTCTAGTACTATATAACATAAACTTTCGTATTTTGAAAAATGAAGTATAACCATGACAACCAAGTGAGGTTGTCATGGCTCCCAGATACAGGGTGACATTGTCGGATTCCGAACGCATTGAGCTTGAAGCATTAACATGTAATGGCAAAACTTGGTCGAAAAAATTTATTAATGCCAGAATGTTATTGCTTTGTGGCTCTGGCCAGGATGGCCCGGCATGGACAGTTGCTAGAAGTCATTTCATGATTCCCTGATGACTCTTCTGAGTAAAATCATGGA
>APFI01000198.1 GCA_000403945.1 Desulfovibrio sp. Dsv1 | reverse complement strand
ACGGCGGTCGCACGCCGCAACCGGGCGGGCGGGGCGGACACCCGCCGGGATACACCCGCGGGGCCACAATGACGGGCGTGTTCCCTTCCCGCGGCTGGGGCTGGCGGGGGGCGATGACCGACGTGATGATGTCGCCGGTTTCGGGATCCCGCCAGGTACCGGCAAAGCCATTGGAACCGGGGGCGGTGTCGCTGGTGTGCACGTCGCCGTTGTACACGGTGGAATTGTTGTATTCGTTATGCACGGACGGCGGGGGGGAAGCGCCCTCCCGCCCAGCAGCCCCGGCGGACGCGCCCGACCAGAGCCAGAGCGCGAGGCAAAGCGGCAGAAATATACGATGGTTGCGCATAGGATTATCCTGTTTCACTCAAGTATACCAGCGGAGGGCGGGCCGGTCCACGAAAAAAGGGGCTTGGGCTTCGGAAAAAAGTTTGCTATGTGGTTCAGACTAAAGGGAGGCGACACATGTCCAGCGAGCGCGCAAAAGCCTATACCCGGGCGGGTGTCAATATTGAGGCGGGCAACGCCCTGGTGGGACGCATCAGGCATCTGGCGGCGAGCACCCAGACCAGAGGCGTCATTTCCGACATCGGCGGCTTCGGCGGCCTGTTCCGCCCGGACCTCAGCGGCATGAACGATCCGGTGCTGGTCTCCTCCACCGACGGCGTGGGCACCAAGCTCAAGCTGGCCTTTGCCTTCGACAAGCATGACAGCGTGGGCATCGATCTGGTGGCCATGAGCGTCAACGACATTCTGGTTCAGGGCGCGACGCCGCTGTTTTTTCTGGATTATTTCGCCACCGGCAGGCTGGATGCGGACACGGTCGAAACCGTGGTCGGCGGCGTGGCCGAGGGCTGCCGCCGGGCCGGCTGCGCCCTGCTCGGCGGCGAAACCGCCGAAATGCCCGACATGTACGCCCCCGGAGAATACGATCTGGCGGGCTTTTGCGTGGGTCTGGCGGATAACGCCAAGCTCATCGGCGGCTCGGGCATCCGGGTGGGCGATGTCATTGTGGGCGTGGGCTCCTCGGGCCTGCACTCCAACGGTTTTTCCCTGGCGCGCAGGATTCTGGACCAGAGCGGCCTCGGACCGGACGACGCCTTCCCCGGCGCGGACGGAGCCAGCGTGCGCGACGTGCTGCTGACGCCCACCGTCATCTATGTGGAGGCCGTGCGATCCCTGCTGCGCGACATGAACATCAAGGGCATGGCTCACATCACGGGCGGCGGTTTTTACGACAACATCCCGCGCGTGCTGCCTTCCCAGGTAGAGGCCAGGATCAGTTTCGGCAGCTGGCCCATGCTCCCGGTCTTCCACTGGCTCAGGGAAGCGGGCAATCTTTCCTGGCCGGAAATCCTCCAGATCTTCAACGGCGGCATCGGCTATATTCTGGTGCTGCCCGCCGAGCAGGCCGAGGAGGCCGTCAACCGCATTCAGGCTTTCAGCCTGCGGGCATGGCGCATCGGCGACGTCGCCCGGCGCACTCCGGACGGCGAACAGGTCGTGGTTGATTTCTAGGGCTGGCGCATTTCAAGCGCGACATGTTTCGGGGGCGGATTCACCCTGAAACGACACTGAGACCCGGGGCATGGGGAAGCATCCGTGAATTGCCCGGGCAGCGTGATCCGGTTTTTGCCGGGCGGAATACGTCAGCGTCACGGACCGGGAAGCTCCGGATGCCCTTTTCTCCCTGTCCCGCCATGAAGGCGTGATTCCGGCGCTGAAAACCGCGCACACTCTGGCCCAGGCCATCAGGATGGCTCCGGCCATGTCTCCGGACAGGGTTCTGCTGGTCAATCTTTCGGGCCGGGGCGACAGGGATGTGACCCGGGTGGCGGCCCTGATGCGCGCGGCGCGCAAGGAGAACGCCCGGGGCGGAGAGGGCCCCGAATGCTCCCTGCCGAGGCGCGGCGCGCGGCGCGGTTCTGGGCGGCGCGACCATCTCCCGGCCGCCGCGGCGCGGGGAATCCCCATACCCGTTCCTCCCCGTCGGTGTGGGCGCATGCTTGTGTTCATGGTCACAACCCCGCCTTCCTCATCAGGAGAAAATACCGGCGCCGAGGAGACCCCAAAAACCAGCCGGCCACAACGGGTCGCCATCCGCCCGGTGACGGCGGGCGCCGGCAAGGGCCTGACTGTCTGCCCGCGCCTCTTTCCGGCATGTCAGGAAAAATAAAAAAAAATTCCATCCCGGGGAAATTCAACAGGCTGATTTTATGGTAAAAATTTTTTTGCGTCATTTTCACGGCCCTGAAGAGTAAAAATTTTTGCACGAATAGACTTGCAATGCACGCGGGGATTTCTTAAATTGCGACTGCGGTCGGAAACCGCCCCGCGGGCGTTTCCGTTACGACAACCCGTTCCCCCAGTCATGGGGAACAAAAGGAAGGAAGGTTCACCATGAAAAAGATTGCTACGCTTCTGTTGGCGGCGGGCTTGGTGTTCGGTGTCGCCACCGGCGCCAGCGCCATTGATTTCAAGGCCAAGGGCCAGTGGATCATGAGCTTTGACTATGGCATGCATGGCGACTTCGCCGGCGACAAGCTCCGCAAGGGCGGCCATACCGGCTACAACGGCACGGAAGACGAGTTCGAGGCCCGCCAGCGCGTGCGTTTGCAGTTGGACGCCGTGGCATCCGAAGCCCTGTCCGGCACCGTGTACTTTGAAATCGGCGACCAGCTCTGGGGCAAGGCCGGCAATCGCAATGGCGGCGCGCTGGGCGCCGACGGCGCCAGCGTCGTTGAAGTGAAACGCGCCTACATCGACTGGATGGTGCCGAACACCGACCTGAAGTTCCGCATGGGCATTCAGGGCGTGGAGCTGCCCAGCTTCACCACCGGCAGCACCGTGCTCAATGACGACGTGGCCGGCGTCACCGCCAGCTACCAGTTCAACGAGAATGTGGGCGTGACCGCCCTCTGGGCCCGTCCCTTCAATGACAATTCCAGCTGGGCCGGCAGCAGCTACAACTATACCAGCTACATGGACAACATGGATGCCTTCGCCCTGCTGGTGCCCCTGTCCTTTGAAGGCGTGAAAGTGACCCCCTGGGGCATGTATTCCGCCATCGGCCCGAATACCTTCCGCCAGGGCGGCGATTTCCTGGGCGGTCCCTGGGGCACGGGCAACTATGCCCGCGCCGGTCTGGTGCCTGTGGGCGGCGCCCTGCATAAGGACGGCGGTATCGCGACGAACAAGCGCAGGCTGAGTTCCTACGGCGATGTCTGGTGGGCCGGGCTGACCGGTGAAGTGACCGTCCTTGATCCCTTCCGTTTCGCCTGGGATTTCAACTACGGTTCCGCGACCTGGGAAGACGATGGCCGCCTGAACCGCCAGGGCTGGCTGGCATCCCTGCTCCTTGAATACAAGCTGGATTGGGGCACTCCCGGCCTGTACGGCTGGTACGGTTCCGGTGACGACGACAACCCGGCCGACGGCTCCGAGCGCATGCCCACCCTCAGCGCCAACAACACCAACAACTTCTCCAACTTCGCCTTTGACGGCGATCGCTACATCGCCCGCGACGGCGCTATCGGCCACGGCATGGGCGGCACCTGGGGCATCGGCGCGCGCCTGAAGGACATGAGCTTTGTGGAAGACCTCAAGCACACCTTCCGCGTGAACTACATCGGCGGCACCAACAGCCCGACCATGGCCAAGAAGCTGTCCCTTAACGGCATGTACGCGAACGGCAACATCGAGGATGGTTACAATATCCGCAACATTGGCCGTGAAGCCATGTACCTGACCACTCAGGACGGCGCTCTGGAATTCGGCCTGACCAACACCTACCAGATGTACGAAAACTTCGTCATCAATGTGGAAGCCGACTACATCGCCCTCTGGCTGGACACCAGCAAGTCCGTGTGGGGCGCGCGGCACAGGGAAGGCCGCAGCATCCCGCAGACCAACGACGCCTGGAACATCAACGCCAGCTTCGTGTACTCCTTCTAGTCAGCCTTCAGTCCGGTTTATGCAGGGGGGAGCCGCAAAAGGCTCCCCTTTTTGCGCCCGGCGACGGGAAGGGAAGCGGGACGGGACGGCATGCCGTTGTCGTCAGCCCCCCGGGGGCGGGGCTTGGCAGGCCCGCGCCCTTGCGGTACAACCGGGGTGTGCAGAAACCCGATCCCTCCGGCATACCGCTCACGCCCGGCGTATATCTGTACAAGGACAGCCGGGGCCGCATCATCTATGTGGGCAAGGCCCGCATGTTGCGGCGGCGCGTGCTCTCGTATTTCCGTCCTGACGGCCTGCCCGCCAAAACCAGGGCCATGCTGGCCCATGCGGTCAGCCTGGACTATCTGAGCACCACCACGGAAAAAGAGGCCTTGCTGCTGGAAGCGAGCCTGATCAAGAAGCACCGGCCGCGCTACAATATCGTGCTGCGCGACGACAAGCAGTATGCCCTCTTCCGGCTCAACCTCAAGCATCCTTTCCCGCGCCTGGAGATCGTGCGCCGGGCCCGGCGCGACGGCGCGCGCTATTTCGGGCCATTCACCTCGGCGCTTTCCGCGCGGGAAACCTGGAAGCTGATCCACCGCGCCTTCGCCTTGCGCCGCTGTTCGGACCGGGCCATGAAAAACCGTGTGCGCCCCTGCCTGTACCACCATATGGGCCAGTGTCCGGCCCCCTGCATGGGGCTGATCACGCCCACGGCCTACCATAAGGCGGTGCGCAAGGTCTGCGAGCTGCTGCAGGGCCGCGCCGGGTCTCTGCTGCGCGGACTGCGCGAGGAGATGGAGCGGGCCGCCGGGGATCTCGAATTTGAAAGGGCGGCAACCCTGCGCGACCAGATCCGCGCCGTGGAGCGCACCGTGGAGCGGCAGGCCGCCGTCCTGCCCGGCGGCGGCGACATGGACGCGGTGGGTCTTTTCACGGCGGACAGGGGGCTGGCTCTGGGCATTGTCTTTGTGCGCGGCGGGGCGGTCATCGACGGCCGGGCCTTTTACTGGCCGGGGCTGACCCTTGAGGACGCGCCGGAACTTCTGGCTTCTTTTGTGAGCCAGTACTACAGCCAGGCCGCTCCGCCGCCGCGCGTGCTGCTGCCCTGGCTGCCGCCGGAACCGGAAGGGGAGGGAGACGGCACGGAAGAAGCGGAAAGTCTCGCGCCGGAGACGGCGGCGCGCGCCGCCCATACGCCCGCGGAGGAAGGAGCCGTCCCCAAAGGGGCTTCGGGCGGCAGGGCCCCGCTGGAACAGGCTCTGGCGGACCGCCGGGGCGGGCCGGTGCGCATTGTGGCTCCACGGAACGCGGCGGACAATCAGCTTGTCGACCTGGCCCGGTCCAACGCCCGCGAGGAGGCGCGCCGCCGCGAGAGCCAGGACGGGCGGTCCATTCTGGAGCGCCTGGCGAAAGCCCTGCATCTGGCCGCGCCGCCGCAGCGCATTGAATGCGTGGACGTTTCCCATACCGGCGGCCGCCAGACCAGAGTGGGCCTGGTGGTCTTCACGGACGGCCGGCCCAGCCGCCCGGACTACCGGGCCTATGCCATGCCGGACAGCGGCGACGACTACGCCACCCTGCGCGCCTGGGTGGCGCGACGGCTGGAGAGCGGCCCGCCCTGGCCCGACCTTCTGCTGATCGACGGCGGCCGGGGGCAGTTGGCCGTTGTGGAGCGCGCCCTGGCCGAAGCGGGTCAGACGGGATTGTTCAGCCTGGCGGCCATTGCCAAGGCCCGCGACGAGCGCGGCCAGGCCGACCGCCGGGCGGGTAACGTGGCGGACCGGATTTTTGTGCCGGGCCGGGCCAATCCCCTGCCCTTGCGCGAAGGCGGGCCGGAATTGCTCTTTTTGCAGAATGCGCGCGACGCGGCCCACCGTTTCGCCATCGGCCGCCACCGCCGGGCGCGCCAGGGGGCCGCGCTTTCCGGCGAACTCATGCGCCTGCCGGGCATTGGTCCGGCCACGGCGCGGCTGCTCTGGGAAAAATTCGGCGGCGTGGAAGCCATGCGCGCGGCGGGCCTGGAGGAACTGCGCGCCCTGCCCGGCATCGGCCCGGCCAAGGCGGCGCTGTTGAAGGAAAAACTGGGCGGGCTGGGCTGACGACCCTGCCACCCCGCGAAAGACATCGCGGCCCGGATATCCCGAGCCCGTCCGAGGGAACAAGGCGCGCAGCGCCCGGTCGTCCGGGAGCTTCGGTTCCATGAGGGCGTTTGCGGGAACCGGCTTTCCCGCGCGGCTTCCGGGGCATATGCCTTTCTGATGGCATTTCCCGGTGAAGCATCATCACAAGGCGGACCCTGCAAGCGGAAGACGGACTGTTCGGACGCGCCGTTTTCCGCCTCCCGAAAACACTGAAAACACTATTGGGGGTTCGTCGCAAGCGCACAAAACTCGCGTCGGCTCAAGTCCGATGGATTTGCGGTCCGCCGATCCTTGTGCTCCGGGACGCGAAAAACATGAACATGAGGCTGGCGTCCTTTTCCCCCTTTCCTTTCCATCCCGCCCCGTGTTTCGGGAATATTAAAAGGAATGGCCGAAAAAGGCTTCTCCCGTTCCCATGACCGTATGCGGAGGTCCTGACTTCAATTCTTGTCCCCCCGGACGGGAGGATATCAAAACTCCCCCGCGTGGAGCCGGTTTCCATGCCACGGATGATGGCCGTCACCGCGATATATTCGGCGGGCTTTCCCCGTTCGGCATCGCCGACGGGGCCGGAGAGGGTCCGGATCCGGAAATCCCGGAGCGCGCTTCGGCTCAGGCCCGCAAAAACTCCCCGCTCCCGGGTCTGGCGTTCATTGCGGGAAAACCGGACATGGCTCCGCATTGCAAAGATCGAGGGGTCAGTCCCGCAGGCGGCAAGTCCGCCGCCACTCAACCCGTATATGTTTTAGCGGCATAGTCGCCCGGCGTGGCGAAGCCCGCGCGCCGTTATCCCCGACGCGCGCGTCCGCGGGAACACGCGCGAGAGGGTCTCGGCCGCGGGCGGCTTTTTACGCCTCCCGCGCCAGAATATACGCGCAGGCGGCGGCCAGATCCGGCATCGCGGGCACCCGGGGCACGCTTTCCCGCGCCTCCGCCGCTTCCCTCTCTCCCCAGCCCGAGCGCAGCAGCACGGCCCGGCAACCGGCGGCCAGCCCGGCCCGCGCGTCGCGCGCCCGGTCGCCGATCATCCAGGAGGCCGCCAGGTCGATGCCCAGATCGCGGGCCGCCCGCAGCAGCAGGCCGGGCGCGGGCTTGCGGCAATCGCACGGGCCGCTGATTTCCGGCAGGTGCGGACAATGGTACCAGGCGTCCGGGGCCGCGCCCAGCGGGGCCAGTTGCCCGTCCACCCAGCGCTCCAGGGCGCGCAGTTCCGCCGGGCCGAACATGCCCCGCGCGATGCCCGACTGGTTGCTGGCCACCACCACCAGCCAGCCCGCCGCCCTGAAGCGGGCCAGTGCCCCGGGCGCGCCGGGCAGCCAGCGCCAGTCCGCCGCGCGGTGCACATAGCCCGTATCCAGATTGAGGGTGCCGTCACGATCCAGGAAAATCGCGCGGCGCGTTGCATTGCCCATGCCCCATGTTAATCGCCCGGCCCATACGGGTAAAGCCCCGGCGCGGCGGACTTCCCTTCCCGCGTTCTCTTCCGGCGGGTCGCGGGCCTTGCCGCTTCGCGCGGCATGGCGTGAAACGGCGGCGGAAGGCGCGGGGGGATCATGCGACTGGTTCCCGCGCCTTCACTGGAGCAATTTGACGAAACGCCCTAGAAAAGGACGCACTGCCCCAGGCGCAGCACAAGATGCTGCGGATCGCGGCCCATGAAAAACCAGACCGCCAGCACGATGGCGGCCAGAAAGCAGTATTCCCCCACGCTGCCGGTGGCGCAGAGCCCGAGCGAAAAACGCCTCTTGCGCGAAAGGGGCTGCAGGGGCACGCCCTGCGGGGTGAGCATGTCCAGAACCACATGGCTCAGGCCGCCGAAACCCAGGCCGGTGAGCACGGCCAGCCCCGGCTGCGGCAGACGCGATACCAGGGCGGCCAGGAACAGGGCCAGCCACCAGCCGAACCAGTGCGTCGCGCCCCGATGAATGCGGTTGAAGGCCTTCTGGCGGCCGCGCGGCGTGGGGGCCAGACCGGCCAGGAGCTGGTCCAGCGCATCGGGCAGCGCGGCGCCCACG
>APFI01000197.1 GCA_000403945.1 Desulfovibrio sp. Dsv1 | reverse complement strand
CGGTCTGGCGGACGCCGGCGACGGCGCGGCCGCGCCGGGCGGCGGGCGGGCGCATACGACGCCCAAGGTTCCGGCCCGGCTGGAAACGCCGGAACTTCAGGTACTCTCATGGGATTCCCTGAACGCGAACAGCGTGGAAATCGTGCTGGAAATGAGCGGCCCCGCCCGCTACTCCACCCGTCTGGTCAAGGCCCAGAAAGGCGCCCCGGCCCGCTTGTATCTGGATCTGGAAAACGCCGCCGTGGTTAACGACGTGCGCAAAGGCGTCACAGTGCGCGGCAGCCTCTTGCAGGCCGTGCGCGTGCGTGACCGCAAGGAAGGCGGGGCCAGTCTGCAATTTGATTTTCGTGAAGTGCGGCGCTTCGACGCCCGTACAGAAGACGACCCCTGCCGAATCATACTCAGTGTGGCCGCCGGCAAGGCGCCGCTTCCGCGCAAGGCCGGGGCCGCGGCGGCTTTCGCTTCCGCCGGGGGGGACGATGCGGCTCATCGCGCCAGCAAGGTCGACATCAGGAGCCGTCAGGTCAGCGATATGGCCAGCCAACTCGGCCTGACCGTGCACACGGTGTTCATTGACGCTGGACATGGCGGCCGGGATCCGGGCACCAGTCACAACAATGTACTGGAGCGCCTGATCACTCTGGACGTGGCAATGAGTCTGGGCCGCCTTCTGGAAGCCAACGGCCTGGAGGTCGTCTACAGCCGCACGCGCGACATGGCTGTTTCCCTGAGCGAGCGCACTCGCAAAGCCAACGCGGCGCGCGCCGACCTCTTCGTCTCGGTGCATGTCAACGCCAGCGCCGACCAGCGGGTCAGCGGCCTGGAAACCTATTACCTGGATCTGGCCAGCAATCCGCAGGCCGCGCGCGTGGCCGCCCTGGAAAACGCCGGCAGTGACCACCGCCTTGGCGACATGCGGAACATGCTGGCCGACGTCATGCTCAACGCCCGAGTGGAGGAATCGCGCCGCCTAGCCACGGATATCCAGCGTCTGTCCATGTTCCGCCTGAAGCGGCGGGATTTCACGGTCAGAAACAACGGCGTCAAGGCCGCGCCCTTCCACGTGTTGATCGGCGCGCAGATGCCCGCGGTGCTGGTGGAGCTCGGTTACTGTACCAATCAGACCGAGGCCCGCAACCTGAGCAATCCCAAATATCGTCACGCCTTGGCCGAAGGTCTGGCCGAAGGCATCCTGGCCTACAAGGATCGCCTTCTCAAACGCCAAACCGCGCAGAATTCCTTGACGCCCACCAGCTCCGGTGCTATGTAAACGCCGTATTTTATTGTTGCGTCGCGCCCGTCAAAAAACCGCGCGCAACAAGCGGACCGGGGGGGGCGCTATTTTCGCGCCAGCGGAGATTCCTCTTGGAGTTTCTTTTTTACAGACGAACTTCTTACGGCGCGTGGACCACACCTGTTCCGCAAGGGCGACATAAAATTTCAGCAATTGGGGAAGGAGAACTTTCATGCGTAATGTTGCGTTGATGACCCTTGCGGCATGCCTGTTGATGGCCGGCGCGGCTTTTGCCGTCGATGAAAACGCCGTGCCCGCAGCCAAAATCGGCGTGGTGGACATGCAGACCGTGGCGACCCAGAGTGAGCCGGCCCAAGCCGCCAAGAAGCAGATGGAATCCAAATACGGCAACGAGCGCCAGAGCTTGGAAAAACAGGGAGAAGCGTTGAAGAAAAAGGCCGAGGATCTGAAAAATCCCAAAGCCAGCGAGGAAAAGAAGCTGGCTTTCATCCGCGCCAAGCAGGAACTGGATCAAAAGACCCGCAATTTCCTGCGCAAGGTGGAACAGGACGAGGTCAAGCTGCGCCAAGACATGGTTACGCTGGTGTTCAGCGCCACCTATGAGGTGGCCCGCGCCAAGGGCTTCAACTTTGTGGTGGACGTTACGGCTGGCGGCGTGCTTTATGCCGATCAGTCCATGGACCTGACCCAAGACGTGCTGGCCGAAGTGAACAAGCTGTATAAGGCTGGCGGCGCCAAGAAGGACGACAAGAAGTAAGCACCGGACATTTTCGCCGCAAGCAAAAAGCCTCTCGACACTGGACGGTGGCGAGGGGTTTTTTTGGGGGGGGGATGTCTTGGCCATGCCGAATAGGCCGGGATAGCTTAAGTACGAAAGACGAAGCGGGTTAAACTCGCGACAACAGTCTGAATTGATAAAACCTATCTAAATACCGCCGCGACATGTTTCATGCGACTGCGGCGATTGATGGCATCTCGTCTGCCAGGTATCGTCTTTCAGGTGAGACAGAAGCGGACGAAAGTTGTTCCGGTGGAGTCCGTAAAGGCGGGCGGGGAAGATGCGCGGATGGAAAAATCGTCGTAGCTGGTCCGTCGAAACGCCGCGGCAAGGTTTATGCCGCAGTGATTCCCGATGCCCAAACCGGGACATTGATGCCTGTCACCGGGGAGCGGGTTGAACAGGACGGCATTGCATACACAGATACATTCACGGCATGCGATGTATCAGATGTCGGCGCGTCTCATCATCGCATGAGTCACTCAGGTTTTTTGCATTGCGGGACAATCATGACAACAGGCTGGAAAACTTTTGGAACCAGGCCGGGATGCGCCCGCGCCGATGCAACGGAATCAGGCCGGATCACTTTTGCTGGTCCCTGAAGGAGTGTGAGTGGCGCTTCAATGGAGGCGACCACAGCCAACCGCTGACACGGTTGATTGACTGGCTCAGGCGGGCTGGGCGCCAACCCTGGCCAGGACAGCCCCATAAAAAAATTGTTGTCAGGATTTGTGGATGATGAAATGGCAAGAGGTTTTCAGCAAAGACGGGCTGCCTTGGCGAGATGCCGCGACGTTGTCCGAACCTGTTGCCGTCAGCGAACTGGACGCGCTCAAGCGCTTTCTGGATGCGGTGCACATCCGCTTTTGCCTGGCCAAGCCTTATCAGGAGAACAAAAACTATCCGTTGGTGGAAGGCCGCGAACTGCTGCCCTCCTTTGACAACGACATGTTTGAGCACAAGGATCTGCCGGGCTTCGCCCTGGTGGCCTTTGCCCGCCAGCTGGACTACTTCTCCGAGATTTTCCAGTTCGACAAACTCCACCCGGTCATCACCGAGGCCGACGGTGCCTGCTGTCCTCTGGAAAATCAGGTCATCGGCCAGAACATTCAGACCCTGGCTTCGCGCCTGCCGCGCGTCCATCAGGATATTTTCCGCCAGCAGTTCCGCTATGTGGATATGGTGCTGCTGGACAACTATCCATCCCTGATGCCCTATCTGCTGAATATGGACAGAGCCCAGGTTCTGGCTTGGGATACGGACAGGCTTTTCCATCTGGCGGGAGTGTTCGCCTCCTTCCCTTCCGACATCGACAGCGAGCTCAAGCGTTTCGGCATCCGTATCGGTAAATTCGTCTACGGCGACAGCGATATGTATGAGCGCAACCGGATGTTTGTCTATCAGTACCTCATGGAACTGTACGGCTTTCCTATCGTGTCCGAGCGGCGCACCTCCAGCGCGCTTTTCGCCCGCAAGCTACACAAGATGGGCGAGCGCTTCCTGCTGCGCGTCATGGGCCAGACCGATCGCACGTTGACCACCTACCTTTCCAACGGTGAAAACCGGCGCTATCCCCTGCTGGAAAAAATCGCCCTTGTGGCCGTGGACGAGGATCAAGAAGAAGCCCTGGACATCATCGACCGGGACGGTTTTTTCCTGGACAAGTCCCGGCGCGTGGTCATCATGCGGATCACCTATCGCCAGCACCGTTTCGACTCCAGCAACGTGCGCCAGGATCGCGCCCTTTCCGTGGTCGAACAGGAAGTACTGCATCCGCTCACCGGCGAATCTCTGCGCGGCCTGAACATCATCAAGGACGCCAGCAATATGTTTTTACGCCTCAACGACATCGTCCGGGGCGAATTCACGGGCCGCATCGTCTATAAGCGCACCGAAGTGGTGGAGAATACCGATACGGACGAAAAGCGCCTCAAGTTTCTGTACACTTGGCTGACCAAGCATCAGCGCCGGATGATCAGCTACAGTGACGAATTTTTTGCCAATGTCAGCAAGGTGTTGTCCGGATATCTTTTCGAGCCGGGCAATGCCGAAACTTTTGACAGCATGCGCGATCTGTACCAAGAGGTATG
Source organism: Desulfovibrio sp. Dsv1 (assembly GCA_000403945.1). Taxonomy (GTDB): domain Bacteria; phylum Desulfobacterota; class Desulfovibrionia; order Desulfovibrionales; family Desulfovibrionaceae; genus Desulfovibrio. Next base: position 33,864 of record APFI01000197.1, on the reverse strand, counting down.
CACACGCTTCAGCTATATCCAGCAGGCTCGCCGGGTACGCATCCTGGAGGATATCTGCCAGCGCACCTTCAAGGGCGCGCGCATCACCTACCGACAGATGATGCGCGAAGCCGTGGACCTGCTCAACGAACTCAAGTTTGAGATCGTCAACTTTTTCCCGGCCCTGGTGGATGATATCATTGAGTGTATGGAAAAAATTCTGCGTGACCGGTATTTGCGGCGCAATTATCTGGACGTGCCCGAAAGCGCTCTAACCAAAGCCGGGCTGGAAATACGCAAAAATTACGGCAGGCTGGTTTCTCTGCAGGACGGTTTCAAAGCCGTGCGGAAGGTGCGTCTCGGCACGGAAACCAAGCTGATGAAGGAAATGGTTGTGGCATGAGCGGACTTTTTTTCTATCTGCCGCCCGAAGCCTGGGGACACGAAGTTGCCCTGGAAGGCCAGGAGGCCAAACACCTAGGACAGGTACTGCGTCTTGGGCCGGGCGATGAAGTGGGCCTGCTGGACGGCCAAGGCCGCACAGGCCGCTTTGTCATCCGTGCGGCAGGGAAAAAAAACGCGCGTCTGGAATGCCTGGACGAGTCTTTTACACCCCGGCCCGTGTCCCTGGCTGTGATAGCTCTGGCCTTCAGCAAGGCCGTGCGGCGTGGCTTTTTTATGGAAAAGGCCGTGGAACTGGGCGCGCATGCTGTCTGGCTCTGGCAGGGCGACCACAGCCAGGGCAAATTGCCGACCAGCGCGTGTGAATCCTGCTTGGGGCAGATGATCGCCGGAGCCAAGCAAAGCGGAAATCCCTGGCTGCCGGAAGTGCGTGTCCTGGGCCGCGGCGCGGACGAGCTTGCCGAACTTTCCCGCGCCGCCGACCAGCGCATTCTGCCTTGGGAAATGCAGGAAAACGTGCCCATGCTCTCGCCGGATCTGGCGGGCAGGCCGGGCATCTCCGTCTATGTCATCGGACCGGAGGGCGGTTTTTCCGCGCGAGAGCTGGATATTCTGCACACGGTGGGCTTTGCTGCGGTCAGCTTGGGAGCCCGGGTGCTGCGTTGTGAAACGGCGGCCACCCTCTGTCTGGGCATCCATTGGTGGGCCTCGCAGTTGCCGGGCCGGGGCGCGGAACGCACGGGGGGCTGAGCATGGCCATCAGCAAGCCCCTGCCGGAACGCATGCGGCCGGACGACATGACGCAATTTCTGGGGCAGACCCATCTGACGGACCGTCTGCGTTCGCTGATGCAGGCCAAGCGCCTGCCCAGCCTGCTTTTTTTCGGCCCGCCCGGTTGCGGCAAGTCCACACTGGCTTTGCTGCTGGCCAAATCCACTGGTAAAAAATACCTGCGCCTCAGTGCTCCGGAAGCGGGGTTGCAACATTTGCGCCGCTCCCTGGCCGGGGTGGAGATTCTGGTGTTGGATGAACTGCACCGTTTTTCCAAGGCCCAACAGGATTTTTTTCTGCCCTTGGTGGAATCCGGCGAGCTGACCCTGCTGGCCACCACCACGGAAAATCCGTCCTTCAGCGTCACTCGCCAGCTCCTCTCGCGGCTGCATGTGCTGCGCCTGCGTCCTCTGGGCCGATCCGAGCTGATGCAGCTGGCGCGGCGCGGCGCGCAGGATCTTCAGGTGCGGATGGACGACGAAGTGCTGGACCTGCTGGCGGGCGTGGCCCACGGCGACGCCCGCAGCCTGCTCAATCTGGTGGAATATGTGGCCGCGCTGCCCGAAGACAAGCGGGATCTGGAGCAAATCAAGTCGGTCCTGCCCGAAGCGCTGGTCCGCCACGACAAGAACGGTGACAGCCATTACGAACTGGCCTCGGCCCTGATCAAATCCATTCGCGGCAGCGACGTGGACGGGGCCCTCTATTATCTGGCCTGCCTGCTGGAAGGCGGCGAAGATCCGCGCTTCGTCTGCCGCCGCCTGATCCTTTCCGCTTCAGAGGACGTGGGGCTGGCCGATCCAAACGCCCTGCCCTTGGCCGTGTCCTGCCAGCATGCCGTGGAGTTCGTAGGCATGCCCGAAGGGTTTATTCCTCTGGCCGAAACCGTGGTCTATCTGGCCCTGGCCCGCAAGAGCAACGCCTCTTATGCGGCCTATCTCAATGCCGCGCGCGAGGTGAAACTCAACGGCGCGCGCGCCGTGCCCCTGCATCTGCGCAATCCTTCAACCCAATTGCAGAAGGAGTGGGGCTACGGCAAGGAATACAAATATCCGCACAATTATCCTGATTCCTGGGTGGAACAGTCCTATCTGCCGCCCGAGCTGGAAGGCAGGCGTTTTTACCATCCGCGCGACAATGGTGAGGAACTGCGGATCTCGCAGTGGTGGCGCAAAATCCATAAAATCAAAAAACGGATGACCAGTGATGATTCCTCAACACATTGACGGCGTTTTTCTTGAAAAATTCCTCACCGGCGACACCTATCGCAGTCCAAGAATCCAGGCGGACGTGTTCAGCCGGATGTTGCCCTCGCTTTCCTTCTACATCCGCCTTTTTCTCGGGCCGGTGCGCTGGCTCTGCCGCCGGGCCGCGCGCGGACTGTGCGACGACGCCGCGTGGGTCTATGCCAGCATCTGGACGTCGGATCTTATGGAGCGCATGGGCTGCCCCATTGAAGTGGAGGGCATGGACGCCATTACCGCCGAGGACGGTCCCTGCCTCTTTGTGGCCAACCACATGAGCACCTTGGAGACCTTCATGCTGCCGGGCATGATCCGCCCGCGCAGGCCCGTGACCTTTGTGGTCAAGAAAAGCCTGACCACCATGCCCTTTTTCGGCGCGGTAATGCGCTCGCGCGACCCCATTGTCGTGGGTCGGGTCAATCCCCGCGAAGATCTCTCCGCCGTATTGGACGGCGGCGTGGAACGCCTCAAAAAAGGAATTTCTATTATCGTCTTTCCCCAAAGCACACGCTCCAGCGTGTTCGACGCGTGCCATTTCAACAGCATTGGCGTCAAACTGGCCCGGAAGGCCGGCGTGCCCATTGTTCCCGTGGCCCTTAAGACTGATGCCTGGGGCCAGGGCAAAAAAATTAAGGAACTGGGACCGGTCAAAGCCGGCATGGCCGTGCGCTACCGTTTCGCGCGGCCCATGCGCGTCCGGGGCCAAGGCAAGGAAGAACACGCGGCCATCTGCGAATATATTTCCAGCACTCTGGCGGCCTGGCAGGAACAGGACGGTATGAACCGTTGAGACGTGCGTCGAAAGTGTTGAAGGCCGTAACGAAAAAGGGCTTGCGCAAGTTGCGCAAGCCCTGAATTTCCTGGTCGGGATGGCGCGATTTGAACGCGCGGCCTCAGCGTCCCGAACGCAAAAACAGTCTATTGGAAAATGCAGAAGACATGCTTTTTTAGATACATACGTTGAAATTGAAATTTGCGAATCTTGCCGGAAAAAACTTTCGCTGACGCGGCAGGTTAGCACTCTGTTAGCTCTCACCACTAGCTTTGCGAAGGGATTAAACTTACACTCCCCACGTCGCCAGTTGCGCGGCCCCTTTCTGGAGCTGTCTCGGCGACGGCCGGTTCTCGCGCCTGCGGGCTCTCACCCGGCGCGACACGTCCTTGGGCTGGATGAGCATATGCGACTTGCCCGCCTTCTCCATTTCCCTGTTCCAGGCCCGAAGCGCCTTCATCATGGCTATCCGCCCGTCCGGAGTGCCCGTGTCGATGGATTTGAGCGCCAGCACGGCCAACTCGTTTATCTTGTCGGATCGCACAGCGTCCTGCCGCTTGCCCGCCATGTAGGCGGCGTGGCTTTTGGCGCCGCTCACGGGCTGGAAGCCCAGCGCCTTGCCTATCGCTTCCCCGTCGGTCAGCTTGCGGGAGCCGGGCCGCCCCGGACTGTTGATCGGCCGCCCCGTCATGGCTGTCTGGCCTTCCGTGGCGAGGCGGTAGGCCTGCATCGCGTTGGCGACGAATGTCGGGACCAGCGCTTCGACCATTTTGTATCCGTCGCCATGCTTCCGGGCCTCCAGGGCCTTTGACGGCTTGTTGACAACCATGTCATACGGGATGCCAATCATGTCCCCAATGCTTTCCGTCATGACCTCCCGGAATGTCGTTCCCCGTTCAAGCCCGCTCGTGAACGGCGTTTCCATGCGAAGCGAGCCGCCAAGGCTCACCCCGATAATGGACGGAAGGCCGTAGCAGACCACATCGCGCATGAGGTCGCTTTCCGGCAGGGCTTTCCGGATTTTGGTCGTCCAGTCCTCATCATCCCCGCTGGCCGCCGCGCACAGGGCCGCCATTGTGGCGTAGAACGGAAAAGCCGTCAGGCCGCCAAGGGCTATGGTCGCCCCGAGGCTCTTGGCCACAAAGACGCGCCCCGCCCGGCCCTCTTTGCTCAGCGCCCGCCACCAGAGGTTCAGCGTGTTGGCCCCGAAGCTCCGGAAGGTGAACACGGGCGACGCCATGCGCCCGGCCGCGCCGCCGCGAAGGGCTTCCGGATAATTGCCCTTGCCGTACTCGTAGTGGCTGTCCCTCACCAACCGCGCCGCGAAATCGCGGGCCCGCTCATGGTCCATCTTTTCGCCGGCTTTCAGTCCCAGCTCATCCAGGACGCCGGGCCGGAAGGCTCCCGCCCGGGCCGCGCGGTAGGCCGCCAGCGCAAGGGAGGCGCGGTTGAGATGCTCGATCACGCTCATGGGCTTGCCAAGGACGCGCACAAGGCGGTCCCACATCTTCAGCCCGGGCGAAGCGCTCAACTGTCCGCGAATCTCCTCCATGTAGGCGTCCGTGATGATGCCGTTCCCGTACAGATCCTGGAGCATGTTCTTCTCATCCGGGGTGAGATCGCGGCCGCCGCGAACGCCGGTTCCCGAATACTTCAGTCCAAGGCTGTCCATCGCGCCCTTGACCCACCTTGCCCCGCCCCCGGTGACGTACATTTGCAGGCGCGGCACGCCGATAATGAGGTTCTGCGTGGCGTTGACAGCGGCGGTCTTGATGTTGGCCCCAAGGTACCAGGCGAAGGCCACGGCCTTGATATTGCCCGCGATGCGGTCAATCTGGTCTTTGTTGCGCAGCATGTCCCTGACATACCGCGAAGCGTATTCCCAGAGTCGCGGCGTTTTTCGCGCGTCAATCTTGCCAAGGGCGGCGGCGAAGTCCGAGGCCGCTTCCATCTTTGTCAGCCAGCCGTTGAGCCCGGTGATATAGCTGTGCAGCGCTCCCTTGATATCATCGGTGTCAAAGCCGGGAATGCCCTGGCGCTTGATGCCGTGAGCGCCGAAGCCGCGCGTCTTGAGAATATCCGATATCCCGGAAAGCATGGTCGTCCGGACCTGTTCCGCCAGTTCGTTGTCGCCGAGTCTCGCGGCCGCCGCCGTGATGATCTGTTCCATCGCCTGGGGGTCGATTGGCGCGCCAAGAATGTCATCCGGGAGCTTCTCCGCCTCGCGCGGCTGTTCCCAGCGGGCTCCGGGAAAAGCATCCCGGTTCGCCGCCACTATCCTGGCCCATTCTTCCCGCACGGTTGAACCCGGCGGCACGTCAAAGTGCTTGCGGAAGACTGTCCTTTTCGGGTCGCCCACCACGCCCGCGCCTTCGGTGGCCACCACGAAATACCCGCCCTTGCGCTGGTGCGGGAAGTAGTTGTGGATGTTGCCGAAGTCCGTGCGGTACATCTCAAGGTCCGTGTCCGCGAGGTCGCCCATTGCCGCCATTTTGCCGTAAGCCAGAAGAAAGGCGTCATCAAGCGCCCGGCGGACCTGAAGGAAAGCTTCCTTCACGCGGGCGGGTTCCGGCCGCTTCTCCAGCCATTCCCTGAATTTTTCCACATAGCGTGGATTCATTTCCAGCTCGTCGCGCCCGTTGAGCGTCTTCCCCCTGACCAGGAACTTTTCAATGCCGTGTAGCGGGCCGATTTCCTTCCCGTCCCACTTCCAGATCATCTCCCCGAGCTGTTCCAGTTCTTTTTGGTTGAGCCGTTTTCCGGCGTCCGGGTCGAAAAGCAGGGGAACCTTTTCGAGGGCCTTTTTGTTGGCCGTCGCCCGCTCTTCATCCCGGCGCAGCTGCCGGTCATAGACCTTGCCGAATCCGGGATGGTCCCTGGCAATCCAGTGAGGCAGCTTGAACACGCGCTCGCACAGGCCAAGGTCATTTTTTGGGATGAGCCTGCCCAGTTCCGGATTGGAAAGGATTTCCTCCACGTCCTCGCTCACGCCCCGGCCCATGATCTTGCGAAGCTTGCGGATGCCGGAAGCGATGCTTTCGGCGTAGTCGCGCGGCGCTCGTTCAGCCTTGCCAAGCGAGGCCAGCGGGGAGTCGGTTTCCCCGGTCTCCTGGGGCGCGACAGGCTTGACAACGTCCTTTTCCGTGAGTATTTTGACCCCACGATAGCTCTCGCGGTTCACCACACTGGGCAATTGCAGCCCAGCTCGTTCTCTGAACCAGCGGGAGCTACGTGTTTTATCATAGTAGCGCAGGTTTCCCGCCGCTATCTGGTTTTTGATCCACACCCAGCCTGGGACTTTTTCCCCTGTGTCGCGCGTCGTGCTGCGGTCGTGAACGCTGGCGATATCGTTGATGCGGGCACGGCCCGTCTCCACGTCAAAATGGATGGCCGCGACAAGGTTCTCCCCATTCCGCTCCATTTCGGTCAGCATGACATACGCATTGGCCATGGTGGCGGACTTGAACACCATGAGCGGGTCCGCCAGATGCTTCGGCAGATCGCGAAGCGTATCAAGCGGCACCTCGTGTTTCGTCAGCACCTTTGCCAAATTGCGCCTCGCCATTTCTATCGGCAAAGGCTTGGCGCCCAGACGCTGCAAGACGTCCGGGGTGGTCCCGACTGTAAGTCTCCTGATCTTGTTCCCGCGTCCGGCGGCAAAGTCGTCAAGCTGCCTTCCCCAGGCCTCCATATCCTTCCTCACCTGTTCCCAGGCCGCGCGGCTGGCGGACGCCCGGTCTTCGCCCACCGATGCGAAGGCCGCCTTTTCTCCGGTGCGCCTTCCCTTCACGGCGGGGACGCCTTCCATCACATGGCGGCCGAGGTCGGCAAGAAGCGCATCCACATTCCCATAGCCCATGCGCGCGCTGCGTCCGGAAACAGCCTGCACCAGCCTGTTCCATGCACGGAGAATGGCGTTGACAATCTTGCGCCATGCCCCCTGCCCTGTGGCGTCCAGGCTGCCCGCCTGCCGTTTCTCGGCCAGATTGGCAAGCACTTCCTCCATGACCGTAAGCCTGGCTTTGCTGTCGGAACGCGGATTCAATCCGTAACGCTTGGCGACCTCGCTGATGGAGGCATTGCCCATGCCTCCCAAGCTGAGCCAAAGCTGATTCAGCACCGTCCGCCGCTCCGTATTGGAAAGCATGCCGCGCAGACCATGATGTACAATCTGCTCATGCGCCCAGACTTCCGCCACGCGCCCGGTATCGCTCAAATTGTCGGCCACCAGCCACACCGTGCCCGTGGCCGGATCGTATACCCCTTCCAGGGCAGCGGCATTCCCGGCGTGTTTTTTTCTGATGTTGGCCGGCAGATCGTCAAAACGCTGCACCACATGCACCGGCGCGGCGTTTTTAGCCGTCTTTCCCAATGCGTCGGCCACACGTTGCGCCGCAGCGTGGCGCAGGCCCAGCCGGGTATTCCGGCGCGGCGGAAGATATTCGCCCGTGGCGAGAGAGGCCATGCCTCCTTCATCTTCCCCTTCTTCTGTCTGCTGCTCGGTTTCGGCCTGCTTTTTCCCCTCTTCTTCCAATTCGGCCTGAATCCTGGCTGCTTCTGCAATTTTTTCGTTCAGTTCCTCTTCCTGAGGGAAGGGGGCGCCGATGCGCCGTTGCAGCGATTCCTGCTCCCGGCGCAACTCGCTTTCCCGCGCCTTTGACTCGCGGATGCCGCGCTCAACGCCGTTGAGCCGGTTCACAAGCCGCGTGGCAATGCCCTGGGCGCTGGCTTCGTCACGAATGAAATCCTGCACTTCCAGACTGAGCCTGCCGATCTTCACTTCCAGTGAGCGAAGCCGTTTACCTATTCGGCCGCCTGTTTCTCCGACATCCATATGCAGAATCAGCGGGCATTTCCCCTGCGCGGACCCAATGCCAATGGATTCCCGCGCCTTGGCGCCCTGGGGCGTCCAGCTGGCAAGCGCCCGCTCCGCTGCCGCAAGCAGGGCCTCTCCCGCTTCTTTCTGTTTTGTGTATGCCGCCTTCCCGATTACCAATCGAAAGTTGTCGGCACTGACATTCTCGCCATCCAGCGTTTCCAAGGCGGTCTGGAGTTTCGTCCGCTCCTGGGCTTCGCGTTCCAAGGCATGCTCAATATCCCGCCGCCGACTTCTGAACCGCATTTGTTCATCGGTATGCGCCCGATCCAGGCGGCTCAATCGCTCAATATCCGAATTGAGTCCGGCAAGCTGAATAGCCCGTTCATCTCCGGCGGCCAGGGCCGCAGCCATTTCATACTGCGATGATTCGGAAATATCTTCCAGGGTCCGTACCGAGTCGTCGCCGGTAAACGCCTGCTCGATAAACCGCGCCTTGCGCGCCACCATGCCCCACATGGTCGAGTCATAGGTGCCCTTGGTGGCATACCAGTTGATTTCCACCTCGGGGTTCTGGTTCCCCTGGCGCAGAATGCGGCCGTGCGGCTGTTCCACGTCCGCCGGAAACCACGGCGGGGAGAGATAGTGCAGCTTGGCCAGCCGTTTCTGAACATTTACGCCGGTTCCCATGTTCTGCGGAGAACCAATGAGCACACGGACTTTCCCGGCCCGCATGTCCTTGAACATGGCCTCTTTCTTGGCATGGGTCTTGTAATCGCCCATCCACGCCACCTGCGAGGCAGGAATGCCTCCTTCCTTGAATCGCCGCATCATGAAGCCGCGCAGGTCGAACCCGCGCCGTGCAGCCACCTGTTCCCCAAAACCCACAGAGGAGAATACAATCTGCGTGCCGCCCTTCACCGGGTCGGGTGTGCCGCTTTCCGGGTCCGTGTACACCTGGTCGGCCAGGGCGTGATGCGTTTTGATGATGTCATCGATCATCATGTTGAGCTTGGAATGCGGATCGTCCTCCGCCAGGTCGGACACAAAACGCAAATCGAGAGCGGCCAGCCGTCCGTCCGTGATGATTTTGACAATGGGATCGGGGTTGCCTTTTTCCTGCGCGCTCGGCCGCCATTTCTTGCTTTGTTGGATGCGCGGGGCCAGGACGTTTTTCAGATAGTCAAGCACGGCGGGAGAAGCCTGCGCCACCACGTTGATCGGCTGCCCCGTCTTCAAATCGGGGCGCTTCACCAGATCGCCCAACTGCGACATGGTGAGCACGTCCATGAAACCCCGGACACGCTTCATGAGCTCGGGCACATTGACGAACTTGGCGAAGCGTTCCACGGTTTCATAGGCGCCGGAGGCGTTCTGCTCCAAATCCGCTTTCACCCGTCCGAACATCGTGGCCCAGGCGTCAAAGGAGGATAGGCCGTCCCGTTCCAAGCCTTCCGTGTCCATGTAACGCATGACCGTGTACAGTTCGGCCATGGTGTTGGTGACCGGCGTGCCCGAGGCCAGGACGTGACTGCGGCCGGGGTGCTCCCGGCGCAGCCATTCCAGCTTGGAATACAGATCGAGGGCCATCTCCGATCCGGTGGGGTCGATGCCCTTTACCCGGTCCCGGTTGGTCACGAAATCCAGCTTGCGGAAACCATGCGCTTCATCCACGTAGAGAAAATCGACCCCCATATCCTCGAAAAAGACCGCCTGATCCTTGGACTTGGAAAACCGCGCCTCCGTGCGGCGCTTGGCCTGTTCCAGGCGCTGTTCCAGCCGGGATCTGGAAATGCGATCCTCACTGTCCTCAATGGCCTCTTCAAGCTGGGCGATGAAATCCTTGGTCGCGGCTTCGACGGTTTCCGGCCGAGTGCCGATGCGCCTGAACGCGGAATGGGTGATGACAATGGCGTCAGGCGCGTTCAAGGCGGCCTGGGCCACAAAACGGCGGCGGTTGTCGCCGGTGAAATTTTCCTCGTCCGCCACCATGATCCTGGCCAGAGGGTAGGCGTCCTGAAACTCCGACGAGAACTGCCGGAGCATATGGTTCGGCACCACGTACATGGGCCGCTGAATCAGACCCAGGCGGCGCTGCTCCATGCCGGAGACGATCATTTCCAGGGTTTTCCCTGCGCCCACGGCGTGGGCCAGGTAGACGTTGCCGGTCTGGATGATGCGCCAGATGGCCCGTTTCTGGTGATCATACAGCTTATAACGCAGGGAAAGGCCGGGAAGGCTTAGGTGCGAGCCGTCAAAGCGGCGTGGGGCGATATTGTTGAAGGTGCGGTTATAGATTTTCACTAGTTCGCCAGTGCGCTTGGCATCCTGCCATACCCACGATTCGAAAGCCTTGCGCATCTTGTCGGCTTTTTCATTGGCTTCGGTGGTGGCGGTATCGTCAGTGCGCGTCCTGCCCTGCGCGTCCTTGACCCGAATCGTGATGCTCTGGTTGTTCAGAACGGCGGAAAGGATTTCCTGCGGGGAGCGATCCGGCGTGCCCCATTCCGAAGTGCCGGAACGGGCGGAACGCCGGTTCGCATCGGGCACGGAAAACGTGCCGGAATCCTTGTTGTACCGGATGTGAATATCCAGCCCCAAGATTTCCCTGACGAAAGCGTCCAGATGCTCTGTGGGAATCCAGGGCGCGCCAAGCCCCACGCTGATGTTTTTCGCTTCCAGCGGCTTGGGCTGGACTTTGCGCAGGGCCTCGACATTGCGCCGGTATCGCTCGTCGCTGGCGGCGGCCGCTTCTGCCTCCTCGAGCTTGGTCACCACGTCGCCGGACAGGTATTCGTCGGCCATCTGCCAATCCGCGCCGGGCACTTCATAAACGGCGTCTCCAAGCTCCCTTATAACGGCATCCCGATCTTTGCCCGCCAGGTCGGCCACATGGTCCAGATCCAGCGTGCCGCGCTGGTCCAGACTCACCATGAGCGCGTCGTTGATGTTCTTGATCTGCGGCGTGACCGGTCGTTTGATGGTGCGGCCTTTGAGAAATTCCGCTTTGACAATGCGGCCGTCGTCCGTGACCTTTTCAAGCTGTTCGATCAGGGGCGCTTCTACATCAAGATCAAAAAGCCTTTTCCGTTTGTATCGGCGGTAGCTGGTGGTGACTTCCTCGCCATTCTTGTTTTTCGACGTCCGCTCGTATTCTTTGAACTCGTTGATAAGTCCGTGCTTTTTGACAAAGGCGCCATAAAGTTGATTCAGCTTCTTCAGGGAAGCTTCCCAATCCCCATCCTGAAGCTGGTCATACTGCGCATGCTTCAGGGCGTCGCGCAATTCCACATAGCCCTTGAGCCATTCCCTGTCGGCGTCACTCAGTTTTGCCACAGTGCCGATGTCCACTCCCGAGCCGTTGTCGAGACGCCGGAGAAAGCCTTTGTCATCGACGTACAGAGCGCCTTCCTTGGTGTGCTTGGGATTGAAATCCCGTTCAGCCGCCTGTTGGCGTATGGAGTCGGCGGAGCTGCGCACGTCCGGAGAATAGACGTTTTCCGGGAGATGGGTCACGGCTTCCGCAAATTGGGCGTCAATGTCCGTGCCGCGCGGCAGAACAGTATATTCATTGGCGCTGCGCATACTGCCCTGGAGGCTGTGCTCTCCCAACACCATTTCCGGATGGCGGGCAAAGTATTCATTGACCAGGGCCGGGCCTTCCGGCGTCTTCACTTCGGCCCGTCCCAGCCAGGATTCCCCTCCAGCGGCCTCGCCCGGCTGGCGCTTGCGCAGAAAAAGCACGTCCGTCACCACTTCGGTTCCGGCATTCTGTTTGAAGGCGGTTTGCGGCAGACGGACGGCGCCCAGCAAATCAGCCCGCTCGGCCATGAAGTTACGGGCCTTGTCGTCTGCCTTGTCCATGGTGCCCTTGCTGGTCACGAACACCAGCAGGCCGCCGGGACGCACCTTGTCCAGCGACTTGGCAAAAAAGTAATCGTGCAGCAGGAAGCGGTATTTCTTGTAGGCGGGGTCGTCCAGAATCTTGGTGGCCGAGAACGGCGGATTGCCGATAGCCAGATCAAAAAAGTTGTCCGGAAGCTTTTGTTTGACGAAATCCGCGTTAAGAATGTTGGATTCCGGCAACAGATGGCGGGCAATACGGGCCGTGGACTTGTCCATTTCCACGCCGGTATATTTTGATTTCTCCATGACTTCAGAAGGCGAGGCCACGGCGAAAAGTCCTGTGCCCATGCCCGGCTCCAGGATGTTGCCGCCCTTGAATCCCAGACGCTGCAGGCCGGACCAGATAGCCCTGATCATGGGCTCGGACGTGTAGTGCGCGTATTGGGTGGACTGAAAGGCGGTGGCGACTTCTTCGGGAGAAAGCATCTCCGCCGCCCGTTCGGCCAGGGGACGCCAATCCGGGCTCACAGCATATGGATTGATTTCCCGGCGCGAACTGTTGGTGGAGGGAAAGAGCCTGTTGCGGATGTCCGCTGGTCCCCAGCCAACGTATTGAGCGAGCAAAGCCTGCTCTTCGGGCGTAGCGGCGCGCTTTTCCGCGTCAAGGCGCTTGGACAGTTCAATGATGTCCAGATTGCGGGCAGCCGTCTCCTTCCACGAGCCGGTACGCGCCAGCGCCCCGACAGGAGCGTTGTAATTCAGGCCGGATACGGATCCTCGTCCTCGCCTTGATCCCCTGTCGGCGGTTCCTCGTCGAACTCGATCCCCGTCTGCAGCGCCTCGTTCCAGGCGTTGTTGTAAGCCATGGTCAGCATCTGCGTCCCCAGGATGATGTCGTCCGGCTGTTCTCTGTGAAATTTTGTCAGAGCTTCCGAGGACAGTTCTTCCCACACTTCCTCCACTTCGTCCGCCCGCGTCTGTACCACTTCTTCCAGCTTCCCGCTTTCCGTCAGCTCGCGATACATCTTCGGAGCCATGTTCTTCATGGCTTCCCGAATCGTCCACTCCAGATCCTTGCGCGTCAGTCGGGGCATGGGAAAGCTCCTTGTTTTCTGCGGCGTCCCGCTTGTTTTCTACCGCCTGTGCATCAGATTTTACCATGCCCTTTTCGGCTTTGGAAGCGCCATTTGCGGGATTTTCCCGAGCCCGCTTCTTTTTCGGTTCTGCCTGAGACGCGGGCACTGTGGGCTTATCCTCTGTTTGGCCGTCTTCATTGACCCGAGCAGGGTTCCGCTCTGCCCGCACCCGCTCCTGAAGCTGGGCATTGGTCAGGCGGCGCGCTTCATCCTGGCTTTCCGGGGGAAGCTGTTTCAGCAAGTCCGCCCTGCTCTCGCGCGGCCTGGCTTGCGGTGCGGCAGTGGTGATCGCCCTTGTACTTTCCGCCTGGGCTCCGGCGTATTGCGTGTTCGCAAAGGACGGCATAGAGGCCGCAGGGGGGACAAGCGTCTCCCGTATGGCGGACTGCGGCCCCATGGCGGGCGCGAGAGACTGTGTATTGCTTGGCGCAATCGGCGTCTGCTGCACGCGGGATTCTCCACTCTGGGCCCCTGGTGCCAGAGGATTCGGAGCCGGCATCCCCAAGATTTCGGCCTGGGCCATGGTGTCAGCGCGCGGCGCTGTCTGCGTGTTGGTGATTTGTGTCTGCGTGGGAACGGGGGCGGCAGCGGTGGGATTGGCCGTAGTGACGGCGAGAGGCATTGCCTGCTGCCCTATCCGGCTCAACACGCCGCCGCTTACGGGATAGCTCTCCCGCATGCGCGACATGGGCCCATACAAGGACATGGCCTTGTCGCCTTCAAGGCGTTCTTGCTCTTCAAATTTCCGAACGAAATTCTCACTGTCGGCGTGTTCGGCGTCGCTCAAAAAAGCATTCGAAGCGGGCCGTGCGGGCATTACAGTCGGCCTGAGCATCGCGTCCATCGTAAAGCTGGATGCATCGGGAAAAGGCGCGGCATCTGCCTGCAAAAGATCGACGTTTTCCCCTTGATCCATTGCGGTGGACATGCGAGAGGCGGAAGCGCCCGGCGAGGTGGTGGACGTCTGGGGGTCTGTCCGCAGATGATTCCAGCCGCGCGCGGCCGCCTCCCTGTTCCAGACGTCTTCATCCATGCGCGGTTCATCGGGATTCCAGAACGGAGAAGACAGCTCCTCAAATTCACCCGACTGTGCCGCGCTGGAGGAAGCATCCGGGTCCGCACCGGCATTCGCCTCAACAGCGGCCTTGCTCTTTCTGAACCGCCGTGCGAGCATGTCAGCGCCCTTCTTCCCCCCGGCCATGAGAGTCGTTTGCCAGAAAGTCGCGGGGGCGATCTCGCCAAGGGCTTCAAGAAAGCCGGGGGCCTTTTCGCGCAGGCCCGCGCGCTCCTCCTCGTATCCCTGCCCCATTTGCGTAGCTGTTTCTGTCGCGAATTCTTCACCGTACAGGCCGCCGACGCGCTTTATGCCCTGGCCGACCGAGCCCCGGAACAAGCCCTTCCCGAGCGGCCCGAGCAGCTTTGCCATGAACAGGTTGCTCAAGGCCTCCGGCCCGGCTTCCCATAAGCCGTGGCGTGTGGCCTCGCCGTCAAACTCTTCCGCTACCCTGTCCCATTCCTCTTGCGAGGGCATGCGGCCCAGCACCTGCCTTGTCTGGTCAAGCATCCGCCGCATGAAATCTTCTTTTGTGGCGCGGTAGGCCACAGCCCCGGAGGCGGCCATGCCTGCGGCACCCGCGCCGACAGGGCCCGCCACCGCTCCGGCGGCCCCGGCGCCCAGGCTCGCGCCCATGGTCGTCAGGCTGTACGGTATGGACATCATGGCGTCAGGTATGCCCTCAAAGGTCTTTCCCTGATATTTCCGTGCGTACTCAGCCTGTTCACGCTCACGTTCCTGACGCTCGCGCAGGGCGTCCGCATCGTTTACGTCGATGTCACCGCCGCGCCACACGTCGCGCACCGTATCCACTACTCCGCCGGGAAGCATGGCAAGACCTTCTCCAATGGCCATGGCCGAGTTGCCCAGCTTGGAGAGAAAGCCGGGTTCTTCCCGGGGCTGGGATTGTGAGTCACCAAAAATTGCTGCGAACTGCTCATAGGGCATATCAGCATACCGCGAACGGTGCAGTGCCGTGGACAGTTCGTAGTCGCTCATATCATTATACTGTGGATATCTGATGCGGAATTCCTGAAGATTCAGCATATTCATTCCTTACAGTTGGAAGTGGCATACCAACGGCACGGAGAAGGGAAGGAAGGGATGAACAGAAAATAAGGGGAAATTCTCTTGACAGATGATATATTTTTTATACCATTCTTACATGAAATTTGAGTATGATCCCGCCAAAAGCGCGGCCAACAAAAGAAAGCATGGCCTGGACTTTGAAGAGGCCAAGGCTTTGTGGGATGACGATAATCTCCTCGTTTTCCCTTTGCGCCTTGAAGACGAACCACGGCAAGCCTGTATCGGATGGCTTGCGGGCAAGCACTGGACAGCGATTATTACGTGCCGTGGTGCAGTGGTGCGGATCATCTCTGTTCGCCGGGCGAGAAAAGACGAGGTGGCAGCTTATGAAAGCGAATGAATTTGACAAGCAATTTGACGAGGGCGCAAGCGTGATGCCCTTTGCGGATATGTCCAAGGCGACACGCCCCAATCGAAAGACCCAAAGGGTCAACGTTGATTTCCCAAAGTGGATGGTTGATTCATTGGACCGCGAGGCCGCGCATCTGGGTGTGAGCCGACAAGCCTTGGTCAAGGTCTGGATAGCCAACTGCCTCGCACGGGAATCCCATAGCCTGCGTCAGGATTAAGCAAGTCGCCATGCGGGAAAGTGTTCTTTTCAAGCGGGATGACGCCCCCTCTGCGGAGGCGAATGATCAGGGCCTCACCTTCCGGCGCGTCCGTAAAATCAGGCGCTACAGCATGGAAGAAGTGCTGGGCAGCCTCCACAGCGAGGAAGAACAGCAAGAGATGGATTGGGGCGCTCCCGCAGGTAAGGAGGTCTGGTAGGACCGCTCTTTTCAGGCGCTGGGCAATATCGGACAGGACTTTCTTGACGAAGAAGTCCTCGGCAGACTATGCGCTGTGTTGACGGGGGAGCTTCTGATCGGAGCCGACCCCGGCCTTGTTTTTCCTTCCCTTCTCTATGCCATTGTGAAAGAACCGCGTTTCTATGGTTACGGCCTGTAATCCAAAATATCTTCGGGATCGGCATAATCCCCCGTGTTGACCAGCCAGTTTCCTACGGCGTTCCCGGCGTTAATGAGGCCGTTTACCGTATTGCTGTAACTGTCAAACCCAGAGTTGGAACTGCCGACGCTGTCTAAGGTTCCGGGCTTCGGCCCGGTGGCGGCGTTTTTGATGCGATCTCCTGTGGTCGTACCGGGGCCGCCCGGCCGCGATGACCGGGCCAGGCTTGGTCCGGACTGGCTCTGTTTACGCAGACCCAAAGGGTCAATGCCACCGCCAGCAAAAGCCTTAGCGCGCGCACGCTGCTGAACTTCTTCCGGCTTCAATTGGGGATTGTTCCTCGCTATGTCACCTGCGTAGACGGCCATGTCTCTCTTGAGCTTATCCGCATACTGGTAAGGGGTATGGCCGAGCGCCACACCGCGCTCCAGCGCTGCGGCCATCTCAATGTCAACACTCTTCTCTCCGGTCGCCGGGTCTACAACTGTCGCCAAGTCCTTGATCAATCCATATGCTTTTGAGTTGACTCCGTTCCCGCCCCCGCCCCTGGTCTTTCCCGGATTGAGATGGGTTAAATTCGTGCCGCGCGCCAATCCATCAAGACCTTCATATTTTCCCAGGGGTTCTCCGTTCAGGCCGAAAACAGAATATATAGATTTGCTGTTGTATCCCGAAAGTCCGGTTGCGGGATCCCTGACGGCATTCTGCACGACGGCCCAGCCGCCTGTTCTGCCGGTTCTGCGATCATGCAGAATTATATCTTTGGATGGATTGGCCCCGTTTTGGGCGTTTCCCTCCACAGTCGCCAGTACGTGTCTGCCTACGGCAAGCTCATATTCCCTGTTCATCGGCGTCAGCTTCATGTCCACGCCGCTCATGACGTAGGTTTCGCCGCGATAGTGCCTGTTGACGAGTTCCAATGCCTGCTTCGCGCCCATTCTTTCGCCGGTATCCACAAAATCGCCGTCCCGATCGGAACGGAACTGGACGGCAAATGTACCGTCGCCCAAATTCTTGAGTCGGTAGGGAGTGGGTTGGCTTGCGGTAAGCCGTTCCATTTCGGATGCAAAGCCCTGCAGATCGCCCTTATTGTAAGCTTCATTGAGACGCAGGGCTCCGACACGAAAATCCTGATACAGCATGGCAGCGAATTTCTGGATGTTCTGTTTTGTTTCAAGGCGACCTTTCTCTGTGCCGAGTCTGTCGGCCATGAACTGATTGGTAGCCTTGTTGTGCCAATAGTCCTGCATATCAGGGTTGTTCTGGATGGATTCCAATCCGCCCTGTTCATACGCCTTGGCGACGTCATCATAGGCGCTCCTGACCTTGTGGGCGTCGTACAGGCTCTTTGCCCCTTCAGCGGCATTGACCACGGAGTTAAGACCATATCCGACAGCTCGCGCCCCCTTGTAAAGATCATCCCAAAAATTTGTTTTCTGTTTTGTGGTGGTGGTCGTCTGCTTCGTTTGCGATGCCGCCGCCTGTGTCGCGCCGCTCATGGCTGACTGCGCAAGCGCGGCCGGATTGCTGCTTGGCTTGTAAAGAGGCATGCCCATCCCTCCTAAAAAAATAACGAAGTCAGCGCGCCGATGCCCGCGCCGACAAGTGTGCCCACACCGGGTACGACAGACCCGGCGGTAGCGCCTGCCGCCGCGCCGCCCGCCGCCCCGGCCGTGCCTGTGAGCGCGGTTCCCGCAAGCCCGCCCAGATAGCCGCCCGCCGCCCCGCCAACGACACCGCCGACTTTCCCGCCCGTGTCTCCGGCAATGGCCTGACCGAGCGCCTTGCCGCCCATGCTTCCGGCAACGCCGCCAATGGCTGAACCGGCCATTGGCCCCCATGCCAGGGCGGACTGGCCCTGCGTGGCCGCTCCGGCTCCGGCTTCCGCAGCGCCCTCACCGAGGCCGGAAGTCATCTCCGGAGCCATTGGCCCAATATTCCGCATGGCTTCCGCCTGCCCCATGTTCATGGCGCCGGCAGCGCCACTTCCGACGGCTTGCGCGCCGGTATTGAGCTGCACGGAACCCAGCAGGCCGTCCGTCACGCCCGCCTGTGCGGCTCCGGCGCCGGCAGTGGCCGCCTGTTCCGCCGCGTCCGGCGCACCAAGACCGGCCAGCCAGTCATACGCCTTGTTGCCGTATTTCCACGCGGCCTCGCCGGTTCCGAGCAGCCCAACGCCCTGCGCAAGAAACTGTCCCGCCGATGGGCGCACAGCCTCGTATTCGGTTCTGGGGCCCTCCCGGGTCTGTTTCCCCATTGTTGCGGCAGCCTGATCATAGGTCTTTTTGGCCCGACCAAACGCATTGTCATTTTTGTACAAAGGCATGTTTCACTCCTAGCCTTTGGCAAAGCCAATACCCTGCAAAATGCCGCCGGTGGCGTTGAAATTCGCGGCGCTTTTCAGGCGTTCAAAGTTTTCCTGCTCCGCGCCCACGCGGGCCTGGGTCCGGGCTCCGGCAAGCTGGGCGGCCTTCTGCGTGTCCAGAGCGGCCGCAACCCCCTGAAACCGGCCGCTGTTGGGGTTCACGCCCATACGGGCATTGGCACGCACGGCCTGCTCCTGAGCATCCTTCCAGGCATTTGTGGCGTCCGCCGTGGCCAGGGCCATCCGTTCGTTCACGTCCACACCCTGCGTGGCGGAAGTCAGGAATTTCTGGGCGGCCGCTGTCTGCTGCGGCAACAGTTCTCTGGCTGTGCCGAGCTGCTGCCTGTACAGGGCGCTTTCCAGCGGCAACATTTCCATGTTGGTTTTTGTCTGCTCGATTTCATAGGGCTTCATGTGGGTCTGCCACATCTCGAAATAGTCCCTGGCCCAGCCCTGCTGCTCCTCGGAGAGTGTCGCCATGCGCCTGTTGTATTCGTAATCAACCGTATTGGTGGTGCTGCTGCCGCCGCCACTGCCGCCCATGCATTCGGCCACGGGGCCGTGATGCTCAAAACCATCGGCTTCCAGCGTCCTGCCTGTACTCATGTCCAGCACCATACGGGTATAAATCATGCGTCCCATGTCGCCTCCACAATTTCTCCATCGGCCACACCGAGAATTTCCCGTGTCGCGGCGGTCACCACGCCGTCCTCGCTCTTTCCCGTGTTCGCGAGGAAGACGCGATTCGGAATTGACCCGATCAGCCGCCAGCCGCTTTGCAGGGCGGCTTTCCATGCCAGGGGATTGCTTTCCGGCGTGATGCCGTACACGCTGTCGAACAGGTATCCGTCGGCATCCCTGATCGAAAGCACATATTTATAAAAATTCCTGCCAAGGGGGATGCGCGTCCTGCGGCCCCAGAACTTGCGAAAAATAACAAAATGAGCGCGGGCCGACCTGCCCTGAATGCCGTTGAGCCAAGAAAATGCGGCCACGTCCTTGCCGTGCATGACGACAAAGGAGATGGTTCCTGGCCTCAATACCTCATCCAGAAACTCGTCCTTCGTCCGGACTGAACCGTCATGGAACAAGCTGGCAAGCAGGCCGTCCTCCACAACCCTGTCAAAGACGTGCCCAAGAAGGCCAGGTGCAATGGGAAGCGCCCTGTCGACATACAGGGCCGTGAATTTCTCACTCATCGTCCGTTCTCCGTCTGCCCGTGGCGCGCCACGCCATTTGCCCCGGAACCACCGCCTGTGCGCCGCTTTCGTCCTCTCCCATGTCGCAGCAGGCCACCGCGTCGAACAGCCATGAGCCATCGATCTGACGCAAATTTTCAATGCCGACGCGAAGAAGGCCGCCGGCCTGCGCACTCAGTACAAAACCGATAACCGCCACGCCTGGCCGTTCCAGCCACACGCCGATATTGACGGTTTCGCCGTGCGCGGCCACCCCTTCCGCCACTGCCGGGAACACGTCCGCGCCCAGCTTCTCGGCGGTTACCGCCCGAGCGGCCAGTTCACGCTCCGTGACGGCCCCGGCTGCCAGCTTGTCGCCAGTGACGGCGGACAGCGCGATTTTTGCCCCGGTAACGGCTCCCGCCGCCAGCTTCTCGCTGTTCACCGCCCCGGCGGCGATCTTGCGCGAGGTCACGGAGTCGTCGCGCGGCATGGAGGGGTCCGCAAGGGCATATCCGTATCCGCCGCCGACGCCGGTGCCGGGATTCGGGGTTTCCACCCGCCGCACCGCCCGCGCCTCGTCCGCGCCGCGCGCCAGCCCGGCCAGACGGCGCACCACGGCGTCCAGACTGTTCAGGTATGAGGTCAGTCCGACGGGAAGTCCGCGCGGCACGGATTGCATGCCGCGTTCAATGCTTTCAGACGCCATGTTCAACACCCTCCACGCTGCCGCCAATCCGGGCCTCATGTATTTCCGCCGTTCCGGAAAGCTCGAAACGCCAAAGCCGTTCCGAACGCATGGGCCGAATGCGCACCGCCTTCCCGGTCGTCATTCGCAGGCTTGCCCGCGCCCGCTTGTCGTCCGGGCCGAAAATGTCCATGCGCACGGGGTTCCGCGCGCATTGTTCTCCCTGTACCCGCGCGGCGGACATGCCGCACAGGGCGGACGTGAAAAGGTCCCTGCTTCGCCAGCGGTACGGCAGAAGCGCGGTATCGCCCTCGAACTTCCAGATGCCGCTTCCACCCGGAGTTTTCGCGCTCAGGTACAGTGCGTCGTCCACACTGTGATCGTCAAAATCCTTAACGTGATCCTTGAGCAATATATTGCTGGCGCCCATGAGCATGGACAGACCGGACGCCGTGCTGCCCGCGCCCTTGACGTTGCCGTCCCCGGCATTGAAGCGCGGCGTGCTGATCTCGTCCGCGCTGTTGGACCAAAACTGCTGCAGCGTAAGATTTTCCTGTATGCAGGAGGGGATGTTGACAGCCTGAAAGGCCTGGGGCAGCGTCACGCCGGACCTTTCAAACCGCAGCATTTTGCGGGACATTGCCCCGCTCAGGTCGGCGGCGTCCTCCGCGCACAGGGCCTGCATGTTGAAAGCCAGGAACGGGCCGGAAGAAAGCCCCACGTTGTCCTGCATGGCACGCACGGAGGAGTTGATGCCCGCCTGCGGCGACCGCAGCAGGGAGGCGATGCCCTCCGGCCAGAACGTGCTGTCGTCGCGCTCGTAAGGGTACCAGTAATAGGGTATATCCACGCCCTCAAGAGGATTGACCATGGCCTTGATGATGGTGTCATCGCCCATCATCCACACATTGGAGCTGTAGACCTCGGCATGCCGGTCCTCTGGGATGTTCGCTCCGGCGTCGTACAGTTCCTTGCCGGTGAGAAATCCCCAACGTTCCCAGACGCGGTAACGCTTTTTGAGGTTGTCGCCGCCGTTGCGTTCCTGGTCCAGCGTCCTCAGTTGCGACTCCCAACTGGCCAGAGTTGCGTCGCCGTCCTCATGATCGCGCAGGTAGGTTTCGATGGTGCCTGCGTCAAAGCCGGGAAAAGACTTGAGCGCGATCACGTCCTTGTCGGTCATGAGGTGGGATTGCCAGACAAAGCGCAGTTCGCCGGGGTTGCGCGCGTCAGGATCAGGAAAGACGTCCCATATGCTCACAGCCTCATGGTATGGGCGCATGTCCTCACTATAAAGGTGCTCTTTCCATGTGAGTTGTCCCAGCGCGTCCTTACGGCAGATGTAGCGCTTGGTCTGTACTTTCTCCACCAGCGGACCTTTAAGGATGCCCATGCCGTACAGACAGGCGTCGTGGACCACGGCGCGGCTGTGCTGCACCCATGCCGGACGCAGATTCCCGTTGGCGCTGCACTCCCTGAGCTGGTCGTCGATAAGCCTTTCCATGCGCTTGGCTCGTTCCGCAGCTACCCGTTGCCGGGTTTCCGGCGTGTCGATCTCCGCCAGAGCCTGCTGATAGGCGTTTGCCTGCAACTTCTGCATGGCCAGCATGTCAGGCACAATTCTCCGCGCGCCCAGATCCTGCATGACGGGTTCCAGGGCGCGCAGCATGGCCGCGTTGATCTCGTCGGCCATGTCCTCGGCCATGATGTCCGGCGGCAACATGGGATCGGGCGTGGGGCTGATGCTCCAGTTTTTGCTCCGCTGGGGGAAAAGCAGATCCATGAGACGAGCCACCATGGTGTTCACCTTGCTGGTGGTCAGGCGATAATAAACCTGAGAGCGTTTGTTCTTCCTGAGCTGTTCCGCCACTGCCGGAGGGTAGAAACCCTTGTACTGGCGCAGATCGTCCAGCCAGCGCAGTTCATACAGACTGCGGGCGTTCTGGGCCTCCTTCAGCTCCTGCCCCAACTGCTGACCCAGTGCGCCCCGGTCAATGGGCGGGCGCTGCGGATCTGACTGAAGAGCCCCGGATGCGGGAATAGCGGGCAGCATGCTCATTGACGCCTGCTCCGTGAAGTGAGCGCGGAGAACTGCTTGTCATGCTCGTCCACGCGATGGGTGAGGGCGCGCAGCTTGTCGTCCAGAGTGGCGTGCTCCCTCATGTGCGGCTCACGCAGCAGATATTCCCGATTGAGACTGTTTTTCATCTCCCGCAGTTCCTCGGCCAGAGCCGCCCAGCGCGCCTTGTCGGCTTCCCGGTCAGTGTTGCGCTGACGGTGCCGCACAAAGGAGTCCACGCCATTGCCGCCCAGGAGCAGGAGCAGCAGAACAAGGCCGAAGACGTTACCGTCCATCAAAGCCCCCCAAGCAGCGGCAGGCGGAAAAGATCCGCAAGGTGCTCCGGTGTCCACTGCCCCCTGAAGATATACAGGGCATATCCCGCGAGCATGAGCGTCAGCATGCCCGTGGCCCAGATCATCAACACGCGCCGGAACCAGCGGGGAAGCCTTGTCCAGCGCGAACGGGAGCGCGGAGCGCCGTTGTCCGGCGCACTCATTCCAGAGCCTCCGTCATGCCGTCCACATAGTCGCGCATGGCCCCAAGCCGCCCGTTGCAGCGCCCAAAGGCGTCGCGCACATCGAGCACATAGCGCACATGCGCCAGGGCGGCCCCGTCCGTATCTCCGTTTTTGAGCAGTTCCAGCGCCATGCCGCTATCCTCCGGCTCCGGGCAGGGGTCCATGAGCGCGCGGGGCGGCGCGATCACCACGGGCGGCGGCGTCTTCGCGGAGCAGCCGCAGACAACAATCAATACGCTCAGGACCAGACAGCGCGGCGCAAGCTTCCAGGCGTTTTTCAAGTTCAGTGCGGGCATGGGCAATATCCTGTTCCGAGGCCGCCTGCTTTTTCAGGGCGGCGTCAGCGTGTTTCTGGTTCTCGGCGATCACCTGTTCCATGCGGGCGGCGATCTTGACGGCCGCACGGTCATCCACCCAGGCGTCCAGCGCCAGCCAGGCCAGGGCGACAAGCGCGGCAGCGACAGCGACAATGACGGCCCAGCGGCTCACAGCAGTTGCTCCAGGAGCCGCCCTTCCAGCCTGCGGCGGCGTTGGTACCCGCTCCACAGCCTGCCGTTCCCGAGCCGCGCGGCGGCGTCCGCCCAGTCCTGACGGACAAGGGCCGACCAGGTGTTGGGATACTTGCGGGGCGACTTGACCCCGCGCTGGTACTGGATGCTGACAATGGCGGCCTGGGCCTGCCAGGGCAGTGTGGCGAACCGGCCCGGCAATCCCACGGCCCGGTCATAATAGTCGGCAATCCTGGTGATGTGGTGATTGAGCATGGCCGCGTCCAGCTCGTCGGCCACGTCCTGACTGATGGTCAGGGGCAGGCGGTGCAGCACGGCCACGGCGGCGGCCTGCCTCTGACCCAGATAGGGCCGGAGCCGGTTGACAATGCCGGGACTCACGCCCATGCCGGCCAGTGTGGCCGCGTCCGTCTGGCCAAGGTCCACGCCCGTGCCAATGGTCACGCCGCTGATGCCCATGGGGACGTATCGCTCCGGTTCCGGCCCGCCGTGATAGTTGGCCGTGCCGCCGGTGATCAGTTCGCAGGGAATGTGGCCGTGCAACTGCTGCGGCCCCTCGAAGCCGGGACGGCGGAGGACTTCGACGATTTTGTCGATATGAATGGGCATGGATTGCACTCCTGCTTTTGGCAAAAGCGTAGCATGGGTTTTTTCGACGGGAAGGCTGAGGATAGGCTGAGGATAAGCTGGGAACGGCTGGGGAGGGGTTGACAAGGATTTTTCCCCTTGACCTTTATAGCATATATATTATATTTTCCCTATGAAATGGACGGTAGAATTTCTCAATGAAAAAGCAGAGGCGGAATTCCTGGCTCTGCCGAACGACTTGCTCGCCTCGTTGCTGAAAATCGTCGCACTAGTTGAAGAATATGGGCTGATGCATGTCGGGATGCCGTATGTCCGCCATCTGCAAGGCAAGCTCTGGGAAATGCGGGGCAAAGGCAAGGACGGCATTGCACGAAGTATCTATGTGGCATCATCTGGGCAGCGCGTGATTGTGGTCAGGTCATTTGTCAAAAAAACAGCCAAGACACCGCAATCTGAAATAGAAATTGCCCTGAAACGCGCCAAGGAGATTGTATAATGGGAAAGCGAGTACTTGATGTATTGCCGGAACTGCTTAAGAAACCTGAATTTCGGACAGAATATGATGCGTTAGAGCAGGAGTTCAGCATTGCCAAGGCCCTGATTGAAGCGCGCTCGGCTGCTGGTATGACACAGGTTGACGTGGCGCAACGTATGGGCGTTTCGCAGCCAGTTGTGGCTCGTATGGAGTCGGGCAGAAATGTTTCTGTGAAAAGCCTGCGCCGCTATGCGCGGGCCATAAACCGCCCTATTCCTATTCTGATTCAGCCGGAACCTCAGCCGTAGATTGCGCCACACGCCATGCCTGCAAGGCGGCTGCTTCCGTGCTATATCGGACCTTGTTGCCGCTGCCGTCCAGGACAATGGGCGCGCCATCAGCCGCCCAACGACGCACGATTTTCGCGCTTACCCCCATCTCCTTGCAAATCTCGGTCATATTCCGCAGAATCTTGGGCACATAGGCCACCTGTGCGCTTTCTCTCTGTTCCACCCTAATACCCTCCCAAAGCATCCGCCGGGCCGCCTGCCCCACTCAGCCGACCGCCCCACTCGCCCATGGGCTGCATGTCGATGGCCTCCAGCGCCCAGCACAGGGCGCACACGCCCGGCCACTGGATCATGGCCCCGCTCATGGCATCTTCAGCCGACGCCTGCGTGGCTTCAATGGGCAGGCCCGTGTCCGGGCCAAGCTCCAGCGTCTTGGCGTCCTTAACACGGACTTGCAGCAGGCTCAGATAGTACGGCAACAGACCTTCGCCCTTGCCGTGCCACATAAGCGGCGGTTCAGTGCGCAGAGGTGATTTTCGCTCCTGCCGCCGCTTGTCGTTTTCCACGTCGAGCAGGGCAATGCGCCTGTCGTCCTCCGGCGTCACGATGCGCGGGGCCTTAAAGCGCAACAAATAGCGCTCCGCCGTCTGGATCAACTGCGCGGGGCTGTCGCTGCGTTCTTCGGCCAGCAGGTAGACATGCCGCGCCTCGCCCATAACCATGGGCGGATGCCGCATTTCTCCCAAGGCTACAACCGCGCCCGGCAGCGGATGCCAGGGCCAGGCCAGAGCGCAGACCACGCGACGGAACTGCCGTCCCCGCTCGTCCGCCAGATACGGCTCGCCGGTGATGATGTCAGTCAGTCGAACCAGCATATGCTCAACTCCAGTCAGCCCCGGCCAGCATGCCGCCGTTGGGCATGAGCAAGGTGTCGATGGCGTCCACCACCGTGTCCACCTGGTCGTCGTGCGCGTGAGTCATGGCCGGAGAGAAGGCGCACATTTCGTTGATGAGCGGATCGGCCCACTCCACACCTTCCGGCACATAGAATCGCCCGGCGGCCACATACGGCAAAATGTCATTGGCCCGGCTCACCTTGTCACGGTTGCGCTGCACCGCGATGACCGGGATGGCCGTCTGCGCGCGCAACGTCTGGATCAGGCCGGTGCCGCTGGACTTGTCCTCGATAAAAAAGCCCATGAAACGCACGGGATTGCTGATGCGGTGCGGCTTGTGCCGTTCCCAGAAGTTTTTGGCATGTTCCAGCAGCTCCGGCGCTGTCCACTTTCCGCGCTCCAGATCCAGCGAATAGACGTTGTTGCCGTCGCTCCCGGCATAGTGCAGCACGGAAAAGTCGTTGCGCTGCCCTTCTTTCATGGCCGTGTCCGCGAAGATGCCCACCCGTGTCAGTCCTTTCACCGGCGGGGGGGCGCAGCGCTGAATCATCTCACGCTTGAACATGGCTCCGCCGGCGGGCGAAGGACGTTGCATGTATTGGGCATGGAAGGCGAAGGGGTCCAGGGTCGCCATGCGTTCCGCAGTGTCGGCACTGAATGTTTCCGGCCAGAGCATGGTTCCAGCCTCGTCCCGCACCGGAATTTGCAGCACCTCCCACAACTTTGGTTCGCGTTCGAGCAGATAGCCCACAAGGTCTTGCTCGTGCAGGCGCTGCATAATAAGCAGAACAGGCGTTGCATCGCTGTTCCGGCGCGAATAAAGCGTTTGGGTATACCAGGTGTTGCAGCCGTCCCGCTTGGCCTCCGAGTAAGCGTCCTTGGCCTGCAAAGGGTCGTCGATGACTATGCCGCCGCCGAACTCCCGCCGCTTCTTCCCTGCCCCGAAACCTGTGATGGTCCCGCCGACGCCCACCCCGTAGACAGAGCCGCCTGACGGCGTGCCGAACTGGTCCTGTCGGCCTTCGCCGGGCAAGACGCCCACATAGGGGTAAGCCCGCCGGTACCAGTCGGAACTGACGGCGTTTTTGATAGCCATGGTCTGGGTCACGGCCAGTTTTGCCGAACACGAGGTATATATCCATTCGCTGTCGGGCCATGCGCCCAGGCCCCAGGCCACCAGATCGCGCGCGATGAAGGTCTTGCCGTGACGCGGGGGCATGCACACGGCCAGATTGCGCTTTTCTCCCGGCAATGAACCCGTGACCCAGCGCGTAAGGGCGCTGAATATCCGCCGATGGAACGGCAACACTGTGCGCGGAGCGCGGATAGCGATGCCGTGAGCGACAAAGAACTCCTCAAGCGTGGGGAGCCTCATTGCCCGCCGTCCTCGATGACTTCGTCCGACTGGCGCACAATCTCGGCCAGCGCGTCACGCGGGCTCATGGCCGCGGACTGAGCCTGTTGCTGATTCACGGTGACGGTGGTTTGCTGGGCCGGAGCCTGCTGCGCGGGAGCAAGGTTCTTGCGGGCCCTGGAAAGGGCTTCGATTTCGTCCGGACTGCTGGCCTGATTCGCCAGCGTGATGGCTTTGGCGGCCAGGGCCACGTCCAGAGAGGCAAGCATGCCCTCGGCCTGAAGGCGTTCCTGCACCACACTTTGCAGCGTGTGCTGAAAACGCAACGGCAGGTCTTGCGTTTGCGTTTCAACCGCCGCGAGTTCCTTGACCGCCGCCACCTTGCGTTCGGCCAAGTCTTGCATTTTGCCCTGTACCCAGCCCTCGGCCCGCGCCCGCCTGGAAACGCTGGACGTGGCCACGTCGAAACACTTGGCCACGTCGCCCAGGCTTACCCCGCGCACCTCGTACTCGGCCCGGGCCTGTTCCCATTGCTCGGGTTTAAGACGCGCCATGTTTCCCCCTGCCCTGCCCGATGCGGCGTACAGACACCTCCCATGCCGGATATTCGCCGTACCGCTTTTCGCAGATCAGCCGCACCACCTGCCGGTCGTCGTGCCAGAACTGGAGCCTGGTCATGGCGTCCTTGATCTGCTTGGCGAGGTTGTCCAGGTCCGGCTTGACCGTGTGGCAGACGGCTCCCCGCAACATGTCCGCGCGCTCTTTCTTGCTGCATGATTTGGGCGCGGGGTAAATTGCCCTGAACGACAGTTCCAGACCGCCATTCATGGGCGACGACGGCTTATGGGGACACAGCAGGGCTTCCAGGGCTCGCTCGTTGGCCTCCTGTACATCGGATTTATAAGTCCGGTGAAAACCGTCGGGCGTGGTCATATGCCGAGGCCGCTGCTGGGCTGTGGGCAGACAACGCAAGGTGAAGACCAGGACGCGGCCGGACCTGTTTACGTCGGCCGACTGAGGAACACCCCCGGCGTACAGCCCGGGCAGATGTCCCTGCGTTGTATTTGCGGCTATCATGCTCATGTGCCCACACCTCCTGTCAAAGCGGCTTCCTCTCGCCGCCTCCTGTCCGTCTCAAGCCTTCGCCGTGTCTCCCTCGCCCTATCCTGCTCTTCCGGCGTCAGGTCCGCCGGTACCGGATCATGCCGGGCCATGGCCTTAGGTGGTGGCTCATCGGGCGCATAGTCTTCCCAGCGCCGCGCCGCCAGCCAGCCCTGCGCCCATTTGGGCGTACTTCCACGTGCCTCAAGCTGTGGCCGTTGGGCGGCCTCCTGCCGCGCAGCGCTGCAAATACGGGCCACAAGGGCGTCAGTCAGTTTCGGGATGTCCAGCCATGCGTCAGCGGCTTCGGTCTTGCCGCGTTTGTAGGCGAATGCCTCCCAAAAGGCGTTGAACGCCTCAAGGCGCTTGCCGGTCACGCGTCGGCCCTTGCGGGTCAGGATGTGCCCGCCATCTGGTTCGCGCTTCACTGATTCCCCCTGCCCTGCCGGCGTAGCCGTTGAAGGCGCGCGTTCCGCTCCGCCGTCAGGCGGTGCGGGTTGAGGCTGCTGCGGTGCGGATGCGGTATATATATTAATATTCTTAAATTCTTTAATTCTTGAATCTAAGCTGACCGGCGGGGTCTGCTGGTCGGGTGCTGGTCGGGTGCTGGTCGGGTGCTGGTCTATCGGCTGGTCGGTCTGCTGGTCGCCTGCTGGTCGTTCTCCGTTGTATCTATGCCAATTCACAAGAGAAACAATGGTACATTTGTTGGTCGCTCTGCTGGTCAAAATTTCGAGCTTTTCGAGCAGCAAAAATGCGGTACGAATTTGACGCTCGCTGAGGTCCAGTTTTGCGGCTGCTTTCGCGCGACTGAAGACAACTTGGCCTGGTTGCAGATCGAAGACCGCGCCACCTACAATCTTCCGGTGCGGCCTGTGCGCCGCGTTAAGCAGAAGATAGCCAAAGAGCTGCCAAGCAGGGCCATTTTCCAACAGCCCGCTATCCAGCGTCTTGCGCCATAATTTGACATATCCGCGTTCCACGGCTAGCATCCTGTCACATCGTTTCAGGTTTCACCGGCATTGTGCCGGAAGCCCGGCATCCCCAGCCGGGCTTTTTCTTTTTCATAGCAGACCTTGTGGAAGGGTGTCCGGAAACAGCGCGTTCCATGCGAACTATTTTCGCCGGATTCGGGTTCACCGCAAAACAGGCCTTCAGTAAGGTCAGTAAGGGGTGTGCTGGCCGCTCCTTCTGTATCCATGTATCCGGACCATTGGCGCTTACCAGAGCTTCAACCAGCTCTGGCGGCACGGAATTGCCGCACATGCGAATCTGCGCGGTTTTTGTGAGGCGTTTGCCGTCTGGCAGCCGGTCAATGATGTAATCCGGCGGAAAGCCTTGCGCCGTATAAAGCTCTCGCGGCGCAAGCATTCGCATCAGAATGTCCGTGATGCGGTGGACGACGCCCTGGTAGACAAATTCCGCCTCGTCCTCCGGGCCACTGAATATCCTTCCAGCTCCACGGCTCGCCGTATCGGCGTTGCTCATGTCCGCACTCACGGCAAAGAAAAATCCGTGGGGTCTCGCTGTTTGTCCTGAAAATGCGCTCCATCTTGTGCCCGCACTTCGGGCAGAAAGGCGTGTCATGGGACATGGTACAGTTCCTCAAACCCCTTGCAGGGTTACACGGCTTGGAAATGAGGACAGACTGCTGGGAAGTTCTCCGAATCATGGGGACTGCTAACCTCTTTAGACTGATAAGAGAGTCGCTTCATGGCGGCACGGAGGCGATCCGCATTCTCTGACTTCATGTCTTTTCTCGTACCGGACAAGACCCGAGTAAGGATGACGGGGTTTACGCCGGCTTCCATTGCCAATTTGCGGGCAGAAAACCCCGTCGAAGCCAGGAAGTCTTCCGCCTCAATCGCGATATTCGTTTTCATGGGAGATATGATGCCAAAAGTATTCTTAACAATCAACTGGATACTTTTATCCTCAAGACTTTTTTGCATACATTTGGTAGCAAAATGAAATGAGCAAGTTCTGGGAAGATATTGTGAAGATTCTGCAGGATGCGACTCATGAATACGGAAGTATTCGTAAGCTTGCGGAAACAGCCCAAATGAACCCTTCCACGGTTTCTAAATGGCTCGCAGCCGATCCGGCTAAAAGCCAACGCTCTCCGAATGTCCGAGAAGTTGGGCAAATTATGGATATTCTGGGGGCACGAGTAGCACTTTCCCCTCTCCCCAAAATAGAAAAGGCAGCCCTAACCGAAACAAAACTTTTCTCTGGAGAAATTGAGCGACTGTTGAAAGAAAAGGAAAGATTGCAACTTGAACTTGAAAAAGAAAGAGCCGTTTCAGCACGTCTCCAAGAAATACTTCAATCTATGGCGATGGCAAAAAATACCCTACCTCAAGAACTTTCATCTCTACCGAAGACAAATGAGAGTTCTATTATATGAAAGGATATGTTTATATAATAAGTAACAAATCGATGCCAGGAATTTTAAAAATTGGTTATACGATGAAAGACCCTTCTATAAGAGCTAATGAACTCAATACAACAGGGGTTCCTCATCCATATAATGTTGATTATGAAATTCTTGTCGATGAACCATACACACTTGAGCAAAAAGTTCACAAAAAATTAGAGCATACAAAAGAAAATAAAGAATGGTTCAGGGTCGATATTGCTTATGCAATTGATGTCATTCATACTTGTTGTTCAACTAAAATACATTATGAGCGACATATAAAAAAAGAAACTGAAGAAAAATATAAGCAATATCTTACAGAAAAACAGAATAGAGAAAGAAGAAAAAAAAGAATTGAAGAACAACAAAAAAAAATAAAGAAAGAAAAATACGAACAGGAAGAAATAAAAAAGCGCACTGAAAAAGAACTGCAAAATACATAGAAGCTCAAGCAACAAAAAAATGTCGTCACTTCCTTTTATGGGGATTTATTTTTTTAGTTATTATTAGTGCATTGTTTCAAAATTTTGTGGTGTTCATTCTAGGTTTATTTATATTACTATTTTTAGTTCCACTTTATGATGATTTTACACGAAAAAAAATTCACCCATTTGGACAGGAGAATTTTTAAGCAATAAATATCCTACGATTCCACCCTATTCAGAGACAAATATAAAAACAGCTTCCTCCTTAGCCCACCACCAAACAAACATTCCCTATACAATTATAGACTGCCCACACTGCTCAAAACAAGTCCGTATTCCATCAGGTAAAGCAATTACATGTATATGTAATCACTGCAATACTCACTTCAAGTATCCATTTACGCCTCAATCTAAGCCTATAAAATCAGAAATACGGCCTTCACCAAAACAACCTGAACCAAATCTTCCCCCACTAATCATAACTTGCCCATCTTGTCTTCAAAAATTACGAGTTCCCGCAGATAAAGCTGTTATGGTACGCTGTCCAAACTGTAATCATACATTTATGCATCCATAAACCAAACTTTTTGTTACCCAGCGGATATAAGGTGCATTTCTTTGTTTTGCATCAATGGGGAGAATCTAAATTGGAAAGCACAGTATGCTCTGAGCTCCGCCTCGGCCATACGGACGCTCGTCTCAGTTTCTTGAGCTTCTGACACCTGCCTCATTGCTCCTTCTCTTTGCCCGGCCACGCCGGGCTTTTTGTTCGCCTTCCCACGGGAGAATATTTTTTTCTGTGATGAATACTTTTGGCAACATTTTTCTTGTTTTCTTTGAATACTTTTGGCATTATTACCTTGCCAACGGGGGAAAGGCGGCGAACAAGGCCCACGGGCCAGAAAGTTGAAAGGCCCCGCCGAACGTGGCCCCACAAGTACCGGGTGCAGGACAGCCGCAAGCCCTTGGGAGCGGGAAGGCACACGAAGCACAGGGAAGGGGCGGAAGGCAAAGACAGAGAAAAGGTTAGCCAAAGCGAATACGCGCACGGGAGCCTTGGCGGGTTCATCCCCAACGCGGCCTCGCAGCGGCACGCCGGAATCTCACCGGACGGTATGGCTGGTCATGGGCGCTGATTGTCAAGGAACGGCTTGCACTTGACGCGAGATTGCACAAAATTTATGCTTACGTCAAGCGCGAATTACAGGTATCTTCCATGAACGTAATTCTTGCTAGGGTTTCTCATATGGAGGAACCCGGAATGAAAGAAGCGAGACAGGTTGAAATGGAACAGACCGTCGTGGAATACCTGGACAATCGGCGCAAGGAACTGGGCATGACCATTGAGGAGTGGGCAACGAAGGTCTATCCCGACATCACGCCGAATGCCGCGAGGATGAGGATTCAAAACCTTCGAAAACCCCAAGCGGTGAACGGGAAGCGCAAGCGCCTTCTCTATGCGGAATTTGTCCTGATGGCGAAAGCCCTGAGCATCCCCGCATCGGAGATTGTGACCATCACATCGCTCTCGTTCCCGGAACTGAAAGAATAAATTTTTTTCAGGCTCATTTTGAAAATGAACAAAATTTGTGAATCTATTTATTGACAAAAGCACAAATTTTATTAAACCTGAACCCGCCAGGCAAGCACAGCCACCTCGAATGGTCGGCGTGCGAGCAAGGCGGGTGTTTTATTGGCTGGCCCGGCGCGAAGGGGCAGGTGCGAAAAGATGCCGTCGTGCACCGTTCACGCGGAACGGCGGTACCCGAAAGGGCGCAAGGTTCCCTGTTGACCGACCATATCAGGGCAATTTTTGGTTCTGGCCGGGGCTGGAGCGGAAAGATCCACTTCTTGCACAAAAGTGGCAAAAGTCTTATTCAAGGGGCGCGATTGACACGCGAACGACGCGCATTGTTCCGCCCGACCTTGCAGGCAACCGTGAGGGTGGGTTTATGGTACGCCTGCCCGCGCCCCGTTACCGTGAACCGGTTTTTCCTCCGCCATGGGGCCGGCTCTTGCCCTGAACCGCTATATGCCATATTCTTTTTGCCATTCAGGCAAGGAGGTGAGCCATGAAGCCGGAAGATGCCGCGTCCGCTGTACTCAGGAACTTCTGGGACTACTCCTTGCCCGTCAATCCCATCGCCATCGCCAACAAGCTGGGGATTCAAGTTTTCATGTCTGACGATCTGGGCGGATTGGGCGGGTATTTCGAGCAAAAAACGAACGAAATAACCATCAACGAGAACGATTCGCTCCCCCGGCAACGCTTCTCCGTCGCTCATGAACTGGGGCACTGTGTCCTTGGGCATGGTTCAAGCCCACGCGACAATAATACGCGCTATAACCAGGGCAACTACTCCCTTAAGGAGTATCAGGCCAATGCCTTTGCGGCTGAACTGCTGATGCCCAGAGACGCCATGCAGGTCATGGTGGAAATGCGAGAAATGGAGCTTGCGGAACTTTGCAAAACCTTTGACGTGTCCGAGAACGCGATGACAATCAGACTGCGC
The DNA here is from genome assembly GCA_000403945.1 of Desulfovibrio sp. Dsv1. Lineage (GTDB taxonomy): Bacteria > Desulfobacterota > Desulfovibrionia > Desulfovibrionales > Desulfovibrionaceae > Desulfovibrio. The sequence goes on along the minus strand of APFI01000197.1, from coordinate 430 downwards.
AGCTTGGGCTACATATGAACAATAAACGAAAGCCTGTCCCCGCACAGGCAATGGCTTCAACTTCCGAAAACAAGGAATGGGTCAATGAGCGTCTTGCCCATGACAGGCAGCGCAGACGATTCAAGAGCATCCTTTTCTGGTCTGTCTGTGTGTTGTGTTTTTTTCTGTATGTGACATTCTTCTTCTCATTGGTTCTGCTGCTCACGCACACTGTGGCGATGCAGTCATTTTTTGCCCACAAACATATTCTTGGCCTGATTCTGCCCCTTCTTCTTGTTCCATCCCTGATGACATGGGGCTTGATCAGGGCGGTCTATCGCGTGGAGCACTCCACATTGGACTATGGCGATGTTCTCAAATTCGGGATGAACATGCATCCATTGGGCTAATCTTGTCTTCCAGCGGCACGCCAAGGCGGTTCTTCGGAACC
>APFI01000196.1 GCA_000403945.1 Desulfovibrio sp. Dsv1 | reverse complement strand
CGCACGCGACACCTGTAGGGCGGGAGCTGCCCGTGGCCGTCAGGACTGGCGTGGTCGTCGGGGTCCGTTGTCAATGAACGGGGCAAACGTCCGAAAGGTAGAACGGTTGCCGTTGACTTCATATTTGAACTATGATAGGTCAAAAGTCAAGCATGTTTTTAAGGAAATTTTTTGAACTCAAAAATATGCTACTGGTGGCCTCAACAGGAGGTCACCATGAGCGAGGATTTGCAAGTGAGGATTGAGCAGGAGGCTATGCGCCTGTTTGATGAAATTCGCTCTTCCAAGGCCCCAAAGGTCAGCGTTGAGGCACTGGCAAGCGCGGTTTTTCCCGGCGTCCCCAATGCGCGCATGATCATTCAGAGAATGCGCAAGCCGCAGGCCAACGGAAAAACGCGGGCAATGTCCCTGGGGGAATTTGTCAAGATTGCGCGAGCCTTGAACAAGAACCCCGTGCAGACGCTTGGAGTGGTTCTTGACCGCATTGAGGAAACCAAAATCTAACAAAAAGCCCCTCGCGCGAGGGGCGGGAGGGGCTATGGGTGGAGTCTGTTACAACTTCCCAGAGCGTGAGTGGACGCAGGAAGAATTTGAACGTCATCTGAAGTGGGTCAGGGATTTCAATCTGCGGACAGCCCTGTTCTTTGGCGTCGGGCTTGCGATTTCTGCCGTCTTGCTGCCTGTTGTCGGATTGCTGGCCTTAGCCCTGCGATGACAGGGCAACCCAAACACCAACGAAAGCCAGCACCATAGCAGCAATCCAGAAACCACAAGCCGCATAGCGCGCTCTTTCCGCATGGGCCTCTGTGCAATGACGCCATTTTCCCCAAAAGTATATTTGCATGTTGTTCGGGTCTTGCCGCCACGTTTCGGCAATAAGCAGTTGCGTCACATATGTAACGCCCATGCACACGACAGCGCACCATGCCCCAAATGCAAAAATGCTGGCAGCCGTGGTATATGCGTCCCCGACCTTGGTGAACAAGGCGGTAGCCGCCGCACCGTCCAGCAAAAAGGCAAACTGGATTGCATACTTTGCATACTGCATGACCATGTTGTTTGCATCCCTGTAAAGTTCATCACGATTCGGAGGCATATCGCATTCTCCTGATTGAGGTTGATTGGACACTTCCCCATATCAGGATGCCCGCCCCCAAGGCAATTTTGGGGGCGGGTTTTTTCAAAAAAAGTAAAAAAATCGTTCAAAATAATATTGACCTTTGAACTATAAAGGTTCATCCTGTTTTCACCGACACGGGGAAAGTGCCACAGGG
>APFI01000195.1 GCA_000403945.1 Desulfovibrio sp. Dsv1 | reverse complement strand
GGGAGCTGCCCGTGGCCGTCAGGACTGGCGTGGTCGTCGGGGTCGGTTGTCAATGAACGGGTTCACCCGGTATGCGGGGCATTTGTGGATACTTTGGCCGTGCCCGCCGGGTGGTCTTGACTCCTGTTTTATGCGTAGTTATTTCTCACGTCAAGAAATTTTTCAAAAATAGGATGTGAGAAACTTTTCCTGCTAGACTGGCAGGAAAAAGGAGTATCCACCTATGAAGGAGCAAGCTATTTTTGACGTTGAAAAAGAAGCCTTAAACGTCTTGCTGGCCTATCGGAAAGCATCTGGAATGAGCGAAACCGAGTTCGGAAGAAAATCCTTCCCAGACACGCCAAACCCCAGATATAAAATAAATTCGATATGGTCTGCAAAAACCAGGGAAGGAAAACCGTTGCGGCTCAGATTAGGTGATTTTTGCGCCATGTGCCTTGCCTTGGGCAAAAATCCTTCACAGGAGCTTTTTCTGATTTGGGAACGAGCGGAAAAATAGTACTGGATTACGAGATTGTTTTTCAGGGGCGGCTTTGGGCCGCCTATTTTTTTGAAAAAATATTTCTCCTTTTTTATTGACATGAGCAATAATTTCTCATATATTGTTTTCACCGACACGGGGAAGGCCCAGGGCCACCCCCGGCGTTCATTGAAAACAGACGCGAAGAAGGCTGCAAGCAGCGGGGAAAGGTAGCTCCCCATCCGTTGCCCCAAGCCGGAGCAGGCACGGCGGAAGCATCAGATGGACGGACGCCGTGAAAATGGCTATCTATGGGGTGAGGTTGATATGGACAAACAGAAAAAGGCAACGGCAAGTCTTCTCGCCGGAACACTTTCAAATATCTCCGTAATTGGCTTTGGGCTGGCTATTTATGAAAGCAGGCCGCTGGCTCTGGTTGCTGGCATCTTGGCAATATCCTTGGCAATCGCACTTGTATGGAGGGCCGAACAATGAACACAGGTATCGCGGTAGTTTTGGTGATTCTGGCCCTTGGTGGCGTTGGCCTCTACC
>APFI01000194.1 GCA_000403945.1 Desulfovibrio sp. Dsv1 | reverse complement strand
TCCTGACACCCCGACAACCACAACTTTCTGACCACAAGGCCCCCCGGCAACGAGGGGCCTTTTCTTTTGGAGTCTCAAAATGTCCAGACTGTACGACGGCAACGACAACGGCAGCGGTCACAGCCACGGCGACGGCTACGGCTACGGCTTCGGCAGCGGCAACGGTCACGGCTACGGCGACGGTCGCGGCTATGGCGACGGCTATGGCAACGGCAGCGGCGAGGGCGACGGCAACGGCGACGGCCACGGCAGCATCTACGGCAGCGGCGACGGTTCCGGCGACGGTTACGGCGACGGTTCCGGCGACGGTCCGGCGGCTACAAATTCGACTACAACACAAGCATCAGAAACAGGAGAAAAGAAATGAGCATTGACAAGTTTTGCATCGACGAGACGGTGATCGTTCGGACATATTCCGCCGGCGTGTGGTGCGGCAAGCTGGCGGAAAAGTCCGGCAATGAGGTGATTCTGCACAACGCGCGTCGCATGTGGCGCTGGTGGTGCAAGGAAAGCATCAGCCTGTCCGGCATCGTCAATTTCGGCATCAAGCGCGAGAAAAGCAAGATTGCCGCTCCGGTGGAAAGGGTGTGGCTTGAAGCCATCGAGATCATGCCCATTTCCGGGGAACCTGCGGAA
>APFI01000193.1 GCA_000403945.1 Desulfovibrio sp. Dsv1 | reverse complement strand
CGTCGCATGTGGCGCTGGTGGTGCAAGGAAAGCATCAGCCTGTCCGGCATCGTCAATTTCGGTATCAAGCGCGAGAAAAGCAAGATTGCCGCTCCGGTGGCAAGGGTGTGGCTTGAAGCCATCGAGATCATGCCCATTTCCGGGGGCCCTGCGGAGAGCATCATGGGCGCGGAGATTGTGAAGGCCGAACAATAGGCCAGCTGGCCCCCTGTTCGCAGGGGGCCTTTTTTTGCCGGGAGGTGGCAACACATGTTCAGAATCTGCGTTTATCATCACGATATGGGGAAATTCCGCCGATCATTCATTCAGACGGCCACCGCTGACGAATTGGCCAGGCTCCAAAAGTCCGAATATCACCGCGTCCTCGTCCTGCCCGAAGAGGACTGGTACGGCATGAGCGCTCCGCAGGTGTGGGAGGAGGCTGAACATGTTCAGGCATATTGACAGCGACGGCAGCGACGACGGCGGCGGCTTCGGCGACGGCGGCGGCTTCGGCGACGGCGATGGCTTCGGCTACGGCAGCGGCGGCGGCAACGGCTACGGTCACGGCGACGGCGACGGCGACGGCGACGGCTTCGGCGACGGCGATGGCTTCGGCGACGGCTACGGCTTCGGCAGCGGCAACGGCTACGGTCACGGCTTCGGCGACGGTCGCGGCTATGGTGACGGCCACGGCAACGGCGACGGCAACGGCGACGGCTCCGGCGAAGGCGACGGCGACGGCTCCGGCTACGGCGACGGCTAGACCAAAAGACAGGGCGGCCCCGCGCCGCCTTCATCATACCGCCCCGGACTCCGGTCGGGGGCGGGATTGATGAAATTTTAACCAGGGAGGCCACCATGCTGATGCAATCAACTCTCCACCGTGATACCAACCCGATCCCGCCCTGGGGCCTGAACAGGGATGAAATGACCTGCGGCAACTGCAGATATTGGGATACCGCCACCACGGCGGACATGGGCATTTCCCCGCTGCGTCAATTCGGCATTTGTGGTTGTTTCGCCATCGAGCCGGACGCCGGGCATGGCGCGCTCGTGCTGCTGGGACCTGGAAGCCACTGCCAGCAGCACTCGGCGGCATTCGAGGCGTCTGAAGAGTTCCTCGCCAGCCTTCGCGACGCCGAGGAATCCAGAAATGTGGACTGAAATATCCCCGCGCCGCAACTGGCGCGGCTGGCTCCTGGCCGTCCTCATCGTCGTGGTGTGGGCGGCCTTTAATTTTCTGGAGGTGATATTATGACCATCATGATTTTGTACCACGAGGGCCGACGCATCGTTCTTGAAGGCAGCATGGCCGAAGTGTTGGAGCGGTTGCGCGCCTGGTGTCCATCTGGCCTGGCCGTGGAGGTCTTCAGCCGGGGGCGGAAGCAGTGATCGGGCGCTGTCTCTGGCCTGTGAGGCCGTTCGCTTCCCGGCCACGGCAGACAGCGCCCTTGCCTGGCTCAGCCTGGGGGAGGATGTCAAAACTCTTTAGCGCGCTCCGTCAGGGGCAAAGGACGGTCTAGGCCATGTGTCGCCATGCGTATGAATACCCCGGCCACCGCACCTGCGGGGACAATGTTCCCGGTTCCGCACAGGGCGCGTACTTCCCCGGCGATGAACCCGAAACGCGCTGCACACTCACCGGCGAAGCCTGCGGCAACCCGGAGGGCGACACGCCCGGCCAGTGCGCCGCCGCAAAGCCCAGTCCCTGGATTTGCCCGGACTGCCGTGAACTCGGCTTTGAAACCCGGCTTCTGCGGCTTGACGACCTCTATCACTGCGAAGGCTGCGGCGAATCGTGGAGCGAGGCCGAACTCGCCAAAACCTTCGCGGCCAGCATCGGCCGCCTGTACGATGACTGCGAGAACGCGGAGCAGGAAATCTACAAGCTGCAAAAACTGATCGCCGCCTTGCGTTCCAGTCAGGAAAAGGCGCGCGATGCGCTTGCGGAGGTGGCGGCATGATCGAACACCTCTCCGTCAGCCAGCTGGATATGTTCACCCGCTGCGGTGAGCAGTACCGCCGCCGCTACATCGAGGGCGAAATCGTCCCGCCCGGAATTGCCGCACGCATCGGCACAGGCGTCCACAAGGCCGCCGAAACCAACTGGCGGGAAAAACTGCGCACCGGCCAGGACATGCCCCCGGACGCCGTGCGGGATTGCGCGGCCCAGGCCTATGACAAGGCCCTGCAAGACGGCGTGTTCTTCGCGCCCGACGAACTGCCCGGCGCGCCTCTGGCAATGGCCAAAGGCAAAGACACGGCGGTATCCCTCGCCAGCCTGTTCCGGCGCGATCTGGCCCCGGCCGTCACGCCCGCCCTGGTGGAAGAAAAGATCGTTCTTGACCTGCCCGGCGTTGACCTGCCCATCGTCACCATTCTGGACTTGTACACGGCAGACAAGGCCCTGCGCGATCTCAAGACCAGCGGCAAAAAGTGGAGCGAAGACAAGGCCCACGCCTCCCACCAGCCCACCGCCTACCGCGAGGCCATCAAACAGGCAACGGGCGAATACCCCGATACGTTGCTCTTTGACGTGCTGGTGTCCACCAGAACGCCAGCCCTGCAAACCCTGTCCACCCGGCGCAACGAACAGGATACGGCCATCCTGGCCCGCAAATTTCAGATCATGTGCGCGAGCATCAATGCCGGCATCTTTCAGCCGGCCCAGCCGGATAACTGGTGCTGTTCCATGAAGTTCTGCGGCTACTTTTTCACCTGCCCGCATATCCCCGCGCACCGCAAAACCCTGCCCAAGAAAGCAGCATAGTGAGGTTCCCCATGTCACAGACCCATGAATATGCCAACGTGCCCGTGCATACCGGCATCCCCCGGGCCGAGCAGGGCGCAGGATTCTTCCAGCCTCAGGCCCCGGCCGCCGACGGCATCCTTGCCACGGATCAGGCCCGCGCCGTGGCCGAAGTCCAGGCCGCTCTGGTTATCGCCGCATCCCGCCCGCGCAATGAACTCCGCGCCCGTGACCGGCTGCTGCAAGCCTGCCAGCGCGTCAACCTGGCCTCCGGCGCGCTGTACCAGTACACCCGTGGCGGCACTGCCGTTTCCGGCCCGTCCATCCGCCTTGCCGAAGCCGCCGCCCGCGCCTGGGGCAACATGAACTACGGCTTCCGCGAACTCTCCCGCCGCACCGGCGAAAGCGAATGCGAAGCCTTTGCCTGGGATCTGGAAACCAATACCAAGGCCGTGCGCCAGTTTTCCGTCCGTCACCGCCGCGACACCAAAAAGGGCGGCTATGACCTCATCGATGAACGCGACATTTACGAGCTGATGGCAAGTCAGGCCCAGCGTCGCGTCCGCGCCGCCATTCTGGAAATCATCCCCGGCGACATCATGGAAGACGCCGTGGCCGAATGCGAAAAAACCATGAAAGCCAACGTGGGCAATGTGGCCGAAGCCGCTGCCAAGCTGGTGCAGGCGTTCGCGGATATGGGCATCCCCCGTGAGGCGGTGGAAAAGCGCCTCGGCCACCGCATCGACGCGATCCAGCCTGCTCAAATCATTGCCTTCCGCAAAATCTACGCTTCCATCAAGGATGGCATGAGCGCCCCCAAGGATTGGTTCAACATTGAACAGGCCGCACCGAACCCAACGACCGTGGCCCAATCTGACGCCTGTTCCACGCCAAGCGCAGCACCCGCTCCAGAGTCCGCCTCCACTCCTGCTCCCTCGGAACAATCCGCGCCCGCTCAACCCGCACAGGCCCAGCCGGAAAGCTACGGCGACGCCAACGAACCCTTTGAATGCAGCCTCGACAAGGGCCGCATGGTGACCGAAGGCGACTGCGAAGCCTGCGCGCGCCGCTCCAAGTGCCCCGAATGGGGCGGAGGTGAACAGCAATGAGCCAGCAAATCAGCGCCACCATTGACCCGGCCCTGAAGCTGCAAACCAGCCTGCCCGCCGTGAGCTTCGACTTTGAAGGACTCACGGCCTGGGCCACGGCTATGACCGAAAAGTATGCCGGTCTTGTGGTGTCCGAAGATCAGGTCAAGGACGTCAAAAAAGACATGGCCGAACTCAATGCGGCCAGAATTCGCGTGGACAACGCCCGCAAGGAAACAGTCAAAATTCTCACGGCCCCCATCAAGGACTTTGAGGCCCAGATCAAAAAGGTCTGCGACATCTTCGATGGCGCCTACCGCGCCCTTGGCGAACAGGTGAGGGCCTTTGAAGAAAAGGAGCGCGACACCAAGCGCGAAGTGGTCAAAGGCATCATTGATGAGGAGCTTGACGCCCATGCAGGCCGGGTGCGGGCTTTCCCCATTCCCGTGCAGGACAAATGGCTGAACAAATCCACTTCGCTCAAGTCCGTGCGCGAAGCCATCAGGGACATCATTGTCCAGCGTATTGAAACCGAGGCCCTGCAACGTCAGTCCGAGCAGGCCCGGCAGGAGCGGGCGGCGGCCATTGAGCAGGGCGTCAAGGCGGCCAATGCCGAGTACGGCGTCAGTCTGGCCGTGGCCCGCTTCATGACGCCCGGCAATATGGATCTGGAAACGCCGCTCTCTGACGTGTGCCGAAGCATCACGGACGCCGCGCGACTGGAGTCCCAGAAGGGACGCGTGCAAGCCATTCCCCAGCCGCAACGGCAGGAAATGTCCGCCCCCCATGCCCGGACCGCCGCTGATGCCGCCGCTCCGGATAAGGCCCTGTCCATCATCCTGACATACGCCCCGGCCAATGAGGAGGCCGTCAGTTTCGTCCTGGAGCAGCTCAAGAAGCTCTGTACGTCGTTCGGCGTGCGGCGCAGATAAATCCCCTCCCTTCTTATCCTCAACCCGCGCCAGCCCGGCCAGAATAGGCTGGCAAAAATTTTTCAAGCAACTAAGGGTGATGCGAAAAAGAGTATCATGGAGGCCCCCATTGTCCAGGCTGATTAATTTCTCCGGCTCCGGCTCCGGCGACGGCGACGGCTACGGCGACGGTCGCGGCCATGGTGACGGCTACGGCCACGGCAACGGCTAAAAGCCCGGGAGGTTGCCACATGGTGACAATGATCATTTTTCACGAGGGCCGACGCATCGTTCTTGAAGGCAGCATGGCCGAAGTGCTGGACAACCTGCGCGCGTGGTGCCCCTCCGGTCTGGTCGTGGAGATATTCGGCAAGGGGCGGGAGCAATGATGCGTCGTGGAACAGTGATTGGGAGGGAACATGCCTTCATTTGAAGCCATTCAGGAAGAGATCGCCGGAATGCTCTCCATTCCGGACGATGAACTCACCGATGAACAGCGTGCGGCAATGGACACATATCTTGACGAGCTGGGGAAGCAGGAAGCCAGCAAGGTTGATGCCTTTGGGCAGTTTCTTCGCGTCCAGTCCGCCACGGCGGATGCCTGCAGGAAGGAGGCACAACGTCTTGCCGGCAGGAGCAGGACAGCGGAAGCGCGTATTTCCTGGCTCAAGGCGAAATATCTGGATATCATGCAACGCAATGGCCTTCGCAAGATACAGGGCAATGTCTATACCCTCAGCGTCCGTGAAAGCGATACCGTGACCGTGCCAACGGATGTGAACGCACTGCCGGAAACATATCTGCGTCGAAAGGAATCGGTTGAGCCTGACAAGACGGTTATCAGGGAAGCCCTCAAGGCCGGACAGGTCATTCCCGGTTGCGAGTTGCGGAAGTCGTACAGCCTGCAAGTGCGCTGAAACCCCCCTCATCCTTGCTCCCGTGTCCGTGGAGGCTTCGGCGAGGCTCTAGCCGGGGTTTGGTGCAACGGCGGGGCGTCCGACTAGCGTCCTTAACCTCCTGTATTGAGCAGCCCCGCCGGGCGGCGTTGTAGCCCGGCTAAAATCACGGAAATGGCACGAAATTTTAATATCAACACGACAAGTTCCGACGAATGGCTCACGCCACCGGAAATTCTGGCCGCGCTTGGTCCGTTCGACCTTGATCCATCCGCCCCCATCGTCCGACCGTGGGATATGGCCACCCGGCACTACACCAAAACAGACGACGGCATGGCGCAGCCCTGGACGGGCCGCGTCTGGCTCAATCCGCCCTACGGACGTGAGACGTTCCGCTGGCTTGCCCGGCTGGCCGAACATGGCAGCGGCATCGCGCTGATATTCGCGCGCACGGAGACGCGGGGATTCCATGACGAGATTTGGGAGAAGGCGCACTCGGTGTTTTTCTTCCGTGGGCGCCTGCGTTTTTGCACGGTGTCCGGTGAACGCGGCGGCACGGCCAATGCGCCAAGTTGTCTGGTGTCATACTCCGGAACCGATACCGACAAGATCCGGTTGGCAAGCGCAAAAGGCCTGCTGGAAGGCAGGTGCATCCTTTTGAGGTGAACATGAAATTCTCTCCCGAACACTACCCCAACCCCGGCGTCCAGCACACGCGCTGCGTGCTGGCCTTAACAGCCATCCAGGCATGCCTCGAAGTCTTTCGCCCGGCGGCCGACTGCGGCACGGCCCTCAAGCGACAACTGGACAAGATCAGCCGGTGGGTCGAGGCCTGCGCCCAGCAAACACGCTCCAAAAAGCTATCCGCCGGAGCGAAGCGGGACATCGGGCAACGCTTTGATATCCTCGGGCGGTACATGATCACCGAGGATATGCCGGACGAAGCACGCTTCCGGCGCTGGGCCGCTCTGATCTGGGCGGCCCTCACTTTTATTGAGGACGCCTGCAACACCTGTCCGATCTATGCCCACGCGCCGCAATGGCGCTATCTGCGCCAGACGGTCAACACGCTAGCCGAAAAATTGAGGGAGCTGGAACCGGGCATGGACGAGGACGGCACAGCGATTTACGAGGAGGCGGCGTAGACGCCGTAAGACAAAAAACGGAGAGAAATATGGACCAATCATTAGAAATCAGAGATTACACCCCTCCGGCTGGCCGCAAGTACCTGTTCACCGATGACCTTGTGCGCATCACCGGCATTCCGAAAACGACATGGCAGAAATGGCGTAGCCTGAAGAAAGGGCCTGCCTATCTCAAGCTGGGGCGCAGGCCCGCCTATCTTCCCGAAGCTGTCAGAGAGTGGGAAGCAAAGCAGGCTGTCCAAACGGCATGATGGAAACCGCCTCCCCCAAAAGGAGGGGCGGTTTTTCAGTCGCCACGCAAGATCGTGCCGATCAGCGCCGTTTTTTCCTGTACCTGTCCGGGGATCAAGTGCGCGTAGCGTTCCGTCATATCCACCGACTTATGCCGCATGATCTCCCGCAGCTCGTGGATTGTCACCTTGCCGGATTGAGCCAGCCAAGATGCGAAGGTGTGGCGTAGAGTATGGAACCAGACCTTCTTCCGGGTGTCCATATCCTTGCGTTCTCCCGGAGACGGCATAAGGCCGACTTCAACGCAGGCCCTGTCGAACGTATCGCTGATAGCCGTTATCTTGCCGCAGCCCCGGGCTTTGAATACATAGTCACGGGGTTCGCTCCGGTAGGTCCGAAGCATGTGCATTACATCCGCATCCACACGGATGGGCACTCTGCTGCGGCCCTTTTCGGTGACCCAGATTGTCAGGTGCTCTTCGTCCACGTCTGCCCCTGTCAGACGAAAAATTTCCGTGCTGCGCAGGCCGGTACGCAGCGACAGCCACGCCATATCATGCAGTTGCGGGCTGCGCCGCGCAAGGGCGGCAAGAAGCGATTTCGCTTCGTCGCGGGAGAGAAACCGTTCGCCCTTGTTCTGCAGCCGCGGCATTTCAAGCCGCTCCTTGCCGAACGGATTGATACCGCTCCATCGTCCTTTTTTGATTCCCCGGTTTATCATGGCGCGGCAATCGCCTAGAATGCGCCTGGCAGAGGCAGGGGCCATGCGTTCAAGAAGCTGCCTTTTCAATATCTGCACATGGTCCGAATCCTGCTGCGCCAGGATCCGCAACGGCAAGAACCCGATTTCTTCCCTGATGTGGGCATTATAACGCAGACTTTCCTGCTCAGCGTACTTACCTTCATCCCTGAGCCAGGAAAAATAATCATCGGCCAGCATGTCCAATGTGATATCCGCCTGCTTGGCCGTGAGAACTTCCTCCCCCTGTGCCAGTCGCTCAAGCAGTTCGCGTCTCATATTGGCGGCTTTTTGTTCGCTGAATCCCTCTGAAATCCAGCCTACAGTCACCCATTTCAGTTTGACCCCGATTCTGTAGCAGAAGTCATAGCACCTGTCCGGGCGGCCATTATGCCTTCTGCGCGGATCGGTTGTATCCCTGTAGTAGACGCCGGGAAAACGGCTTGAGCGAATACGCTTCTGCGGCATGCCAACCCCACTTTGATTGACCTTTGTTGATGTCATTAGCCGTAGCATCCGCGCGCCAAGTTAGCAATTTGTTAGCACCACAAAAGGAAAGGGGGTTACGCTTATGCGTAACCCCCTGAATTTCCTGGTCGGGATGGCGCGATTTGAACGCGCGGCCTCAGCGTCCCGAACGCTGCGCTCTAGCCAAGCTGAGCCACATCCCGTTAAGAAAGAAATTTTTATGCTAACCGCGTATATTTGGCAAGGCTTTTTTTTGTTTGTCAAATCATCTTGCCTAGCGTAGTATAGCGGAAAAATTTATTCCGGAGTGAGCATTTCTATGATCCGTGTCCTTGTTGTGGATGATTCAACTTTCATGCGCCATGCCCTGGTTTCTCTCTTGGAGCAGGATCCGGATATTAAAGTGGCCGGCATGGCGCGTGACGGGCAGGATGCCCTGAAAAAAGCCGTGGAGCTGGATGCCGATGTTATGACCCTGGATGTGGAAATGCCGCGCCTCGACGGTTTGGCTACCCTTCAGAATCTCATGAAAACACATCCCATGCCGGTGCTGATGGTCAGTTCACTCACGGAAAGCGGTGCGGAAAGCACGCTTAAAGCCATGGAATATGGCGCGCTGGATTTTATCCTTAAAACCATGAGCAACGACCGTGACTGCTTCGGCGATGAACTGCGCCGCAAGGTCAAGGCCATTGCCCGTAAAAAAAACATCATCAAGCTGAAATATCGCCGCATCAATCATATCGCGCAGCCGCTCGTCCACCGCAGCCAGCCTTCGCAGCCGGCGGACTATGAGCAGACCCCCTGTCACGGCCCGCGCGACTTGGTCGTCATCGGCGTTTCCACCGGCGGGCCGCCGGTGGTGCAGAAGGTGCTTTCCGCTTTGCCCGCCGATCTTCCGGCCTGCATTCTGATTGCCCAGCATATGCCGGCCACCTTTACCGGCCCGTTTGCCAAGCGTCTGGACAGCGTGTGCAAGATTTCGGTTTCCGAGGCGGTCGATGGCGACAAATTCAAAAACGGCCATGCTTATGTCTGTCCCGGCGGCAAGCACATCGGCGTGCGTATGCGCGGTCCTCTGCCCGAAGTGGCCGTGACTGATGAACCGCGTGACGCGCTGTACAAGCCCACAGTCAATGCGCTTATGGAAACGGCGGGACGCAGCATGGGGCGGCGCACCTTGGGGGTCATGCTCACGGGCATGGGCTCTGACGGTTGCGACGGGGCCCGTATTCTTAAAGAAAAGGGCGGTTGCCTCATTGCTCAAAATGAGGCATCTTGCGTGGTTTACGGCATGCCCAAGGCCGTGGTGGACGCAAAGCTCGCCAATCTGATTCTGGATGCCGACGAAATAGCCCAAGCCATCATCACAACGGTCAGAGGCGGATCTGCGGTTTCACCAAGATAACACACCATAATTATGAGTATGAAAAATTCACAATACAGCGCGGCGCAGATTCTTGAAGCCCTTCAATCCGGTGACAATGATGTCGTGCGCAGCGCGGCGTTCAGCGCGGGCGACATGGGCCTGAAAGAGGCCGTGCCCTTGCTCTGTGAACGGATCAAAAGCGAAAATATCGGCGTGCAGGAAGCCGCGGAATACGGCCTGCGCAAAATCCGCGGCGCTCAATCCATCGTGGAACTGCTGCCCTTGCTGCGCAGTGACGAAGTGCCGGTGCGCAATGTGGTCATGGACATCCTGCGTGAGATCGGTGTGGACAGCATTGAGAGCATGCAGCCCTATCTCCGCGACGACGACCCGGATTTGCGCATTTTTATCGCGGACATTCTGGGCTATTGCCTCAGCCACCAGTCCGCCCTGCTGCTGGGCGACGCCCTGCTCAAGGATCCGGAAGTCAATGTCCGTTACCAGGCGGCCGTCAGCTTGGGTAATCTTGCTTTCCCCGAATCCGTGACCAATCTCTGCCAAGCGATGCACGACGAAGAATGGGTGCAGTTCGCCGTGGTGGAGGCCTTGGCCAAAATCAAAGATCCGTCAGCCATCAATGCCCTAGTGCAGTTGCTGCCGCAATCTTCCATGCTGGTCAGCTCGGCAATTATCGACGCGCTGGGGGACTTGGGCGACATCAAGACCATTCCTCTGCTGTTCAATTCGCTGGAAAACGTCAACGTGGTGCTGCGTCACAAGATAGTTAAGGCCATTGTGCAGATTTTGAGCGGCCGTTCGCTTTCCCTGCTGGTTGCCAAGTCGCAGGAACGTCTGCGCGCCTATTTGCTGGACGCTCTTTCCGACAATGACGAGGAGATTCAGATGGCGGCCCTGCAGGGCCTCAGCGCCATCGGTAAGGAAGAAGCCAGCAGCGCCATCCTGGATCTGGCCGCGGGTCTGGACCCGGAGCGCAAGGCCGAGCTGTATGAGGCCGCCATCCGGGCCATCGCTTCCATCGGATATAATAACATTGTGCGCGACGCCCTGCGCAGTGAGGACGAAAGCCGTACCATGATCGCCATGGAAGCCTGCCAGCTTATGGACGACCACCGCCCGGTGGAGGAAATCAAAAATCTGTTCTGGCGGGTTAACCGTGAGCTGCAGCGCGCCGCCGTGGTGGAAGTGGCCCAGTTGGGCAGTTGCGACGATATGCCTTTCTTCCTTTCCATCATCGACGAATGCGATGACGCCGAGGTGCTCAAAAGTGCCTTGGTCTTTTTCGGCAATCAACATACCTGCCCGGATGTGGAAGATGTGGTGTTCAGCCAGCTCGACCACCGCTATGTGGATGTGAAGGAAATGGCGCTGGAGGCCTGCATCAATTTGCACAGCGCCAACCTGAACGCCCGGTTCAAAGAGCGGTTCCACAGCGATGACGCCATGCAGCGCATGATGGCGGTGTATGCGCTGGGCCGTTACAGCGTCACCGAAAACCTCACGGAAATCACCGAAGCACTGGAAGACGAAGACCCCGCCATCCGCCGCGTGGCGGTAGAGGCTTTTCTGAATCTGGGCGGCGTGGCGGAGCGCTATCTGCCCCGGCTGCTGCCCCGACTGTTTGACGAAGACAAAGACGTGCGCGTAGCCTTGGTGGACCTTCTGGGGCAGATCGGCACCTCGGCCGTCATGCCGCATTTGGTCACCGCCCTCCGGGATGAGAACGAATGGGTGCGGATTCGCGCTATCGGAGCTCTGGGCGTGAATAAAAACGCCGAAGCCGTACCCATACTGGCGCAAATGCTGGAACACGCGAGCCCCATGGTCGCATTTACGATCATTGAAGCGCTGGGCAGGATCGGCGGCAATGTCGCTTTCAGCGTGCTGCTGGGCATGATGAATCACGACAACCCTGAAATCCAGCACGCGGCCGCTGATGCCGTGGCCGCCATCCAGATGGAACAGGAGTAACTATGGCGACCCCTCCCACACTTTTCCCAAAAACTTCCCAGCTCAAGGGCGGCAAACCGGATTCCCAGACGCTGTCAACCGACAAGCCCGCGCAATCCGCCGCCGCAGGCTCTGCGGAACGCCCCACGTCGCTCTACAAGCCCATACAACCTTCCTCATTCTCCGGTGCCGGGCAAAGCCAACCGGGTTTCTCCTTCAGAACATCCGCTCCGGCTGCCGACGCATCCCCGAGTTCATTGTTCAGCAGAGGCGTGACGCAAAACGCGACGACCGCCAAAACGGATGCCACGCGGCCGTTTTCGGCTTTCAGGCCAGCCGGTCAGACGCCCGCCGGCACGCAGAATCCGACCACGCCGCCCGTGCGAAGCTTTGCCAGGCCCGCCGTCAAGGCGGACGGAACCGCTCCGGCATCAACCTTCGGCACGACCGCCGCGCGCCCCTCCGCCTTCCGCCAACAGCCTGCGGACCCGCAGCGCCCGCCGCTGCAACCCGCCGCCGCTTTCAGGTCGCAGGACCAGACGGTTCCCGCGTTCCGGGCGGCATCTCCCTTCCGTAAGGATTTGCAGATTTCCAATGAGGAATTTATGCTGCTGCGGGATTTCATCTACCAGCAATGCGGCATATTTATTGCTGAACACCGCAAATATCTTGTAGAAAACCGGCTTTCCAACCGGATCAAGGAACTAAACCTCAAAAGCTACAACGAATATTACAACTTTCTGCGTTTCGACGCCAACCGACGCACCGAGCTGAACAAACTTTTTGAAGTGGTTACCACCAATGAAACCAGCTTTTTTCGCAATCCGCCACAGCTGGAAGTGTTTCAGAAATCCGTGCTGGCCGAAACGCTGGAGCAATGCAAGAAATCCGGCCAGAAAAAGCTGAGAATATGGTCCGCCGGCTGTTCCACGGGCGAGGAGCCATATACTCTGGCTATCATTCTGCACGAAGTGCTTAAAAGTGATATCCGTACCTGGGACATCAAGATCACGGCCAACGACCTGTCGGAAGCCGTTCTGAGCGCGGCACGGCGCGGCGTGTACAACGAATATGCCTTGCGCACGACGCCCAAGGAAATAATTTCTTCCTACTTCACCAAGGAAGGCAACCTCTACAAGGTGGATCCCGCGCTCAAGCATATCGTCTCCTTCGGACAGATCAACCTGAGCGACAGGGAACAGCTGCGGCGGGTGGAGAAATCGGAGATCGTTTTTTGCCGCAACGTGATCATCTATTTTGACGATGAGATGAAACGCAAAGTCATCAATGCGTTTTATGATAATCTGGAGCCCAACGGCGTGCTGCTCATCGGCCATTCGGAATCGCTGCACAACATCAGTCGCGCGTTCCAGCTTGAGCATCACAGGGGCACCATCGTCTATCGCAAACTGAGTTGATGCCATGAAGCTACTATGGGCGCGAAAATCCTGGCTATAGCCAATCAGAAAGGAGGCGTGGGCAAAACCACCACTTCCTTGACACTGGGCAGCGCCCTGTCGCGACGCGGCAAAAAGGTGCTGCTGCTGGATCTTGATCCGCATGCCTGCGCCTCCTTGCATGCCAAGATTTACCCGGAGGAACTGCGCACCAGCCTGTATGATATTTTCCTGGCGCAAGACGGCGTGTGGCCGGACATCTGGCCGAACGTCATCCACCCTGCGGCCCTGCAGGGCATGGACCTCGCCCCCGGCAGCATCCGTCTTTCGGAACTGGAAGTGGATTTCCGGGAGCGCAATGCCAAAGGCAGTGTTCTGGCCCGCAGTTTGCACGTTTTGATGACCAGATATGACTTTGTGGTATTGGACTGCCCACCACATGTGGGCATTCTGCTGGTCAACGCTCTGGTGGCGGCTGATCTGCTGATCATTCCCATTCAGACGGACTTTTTGGCCCTGCACGGCTTGAAACTGCTGTTTGACACATTGCACACGCTGAACAAGGTGTTGCCGAGTCCCATCCGCTACCGGGCGGTGCCCACCATGTACGACAAAAGGGCCAAGGCCTGTACCCGGGTGCTGGATTTGATGCGGCGCAAGATGGGGCATGCCCTGTTCGCCACTATCATCGGCGTGGATACGCATTTTCGAGAAGCCAGCGCGCTGGGCTGCACCATTTATGATATTGACGCTCAATCCAAAGGCGCGCTTGGTTATGACTCTCTGGCCGAGGAAGTGCTCTGTTTATGGTAAAGACGCCGGAAGAATATTTTGCCGACCAGTGCTTTGAGACGACGGATTCCCGCCGGACGCCGGGCGGGCTGAGCGATGCCGAGCAGGCCTTCGTTCAGAAATATCTCGGTGCCGACGCTCTGGCGGGCCTGCCTGTCTTAGAACCGGACGCGGCTCTGCCGGTCAATGAAGCGGAACAGGCTGCGGCGCCTCAGATTTCGCTGAAGGCCCGGTTACGCGACGAAGCTCAAATACAGATGGTTTCTTTCCTCGTGCGCGGACAAACCTTTCTGTTACCTGTGGCGGCCATTCAGGAAGTGCTGCGGTATATGCCCCTGGTCAGGCTGCCGTTGGCCCCGTCGTTTGTGGCCGGAGTCGTCAATCTGCGCGGGCGGGTGACTCCCCTGCTCCATTTGGACGCCCTGCTTACCCAAGAGAGGGACTACCGGTATACGGCACAGAGCTTCATCATTGTCTGCACCTCTGAGCAAATGCAATTAGGCTTGATTATCGATAAAGTGCAGACAATGCATACTGTTGAACAAGACAAAATAACCTGGAATGCCGAAGCCCAGTTGGGAACCAGCGCGGATTTTTTATGCGCCATAGCCGATATCAATGATCGTGTATGCGGTATTCTTGCTCCTGATATGATTGTACAAAAACTTCTTGTAACCTGACGCGATTGATTTGTGATGATACAAGCGGATGCACAATCAACATCCACTTGCAAAATCGGCAAATATTCACTAGTATATATGGATATACGCCGGATTTTCATGATAGCCACAAGAATGACGGGCAGGAACGAAATTATGACGAAACACATCATGGTCGTCGATGACTCCAAGACCATCCGCAACTTGGTGACCTTTGTGCTCAAATCCGAAGGCTTCAGGGTCAGTACCGCCGAAGACGGCCTGGATGCCATTGAAAAACTGTACAGTCTTGACCCGGTGGACTTGATTGTCTCCGACGTCAATATGCCGCGCATGGACGGCTTCACTTTCATCAAGACCATCCGCACGCAGGATGCCTATAAGGACATTCCCATCATTGTACTTTCCACCGAAGGCCAGGAGCAGGACATCCAAACCGGCATGCGTCTGGGCGCCAATCTCTATATGGTCAAACCCGCCCAGCCGGAAAAAATGGTCCGAAATATAAAGATGCTTCTTGGCTAGCCGATAAGGAGAGCAGTACGTGCTCCCTGCGGGGCATTGCTGATCTGTCAGCCAAACGAAGGTATGGGTTATGAGCCAGGAATTTTCTGATCCGGAACTTTTCGCGGATTTTATCGCTGAAGCCAAGGAACATCTTGAAACCATTGAGCCTAATCTGCTGGAGCTTGAAAAAACTCCGGATAATCTGGCTTTGCTCAACGATATCTTCCGCCCCATGCACTCCCTGAAAGGCGCTTCCGGCTTTTTGGGTCTGAACCGGATCAATCAGCTGGCGCATAAATCTGAAAATATCCTGGACGAACTGCGTAAAGGCAGTATGGTGGTGACTTCGGAGATCATGGATGTGATCCTGGCATCCACGGACGCCCTGCGCCAGATGATCGACAATCTCGATGCCTCCAATGCCGAAGGCGACGTTGAAATCGAGCACATAATGGCGCAGATCGACGCCATTATGGCCGGTGAAAGCGCACCGGTCCCTCCGGAGCCTGAGTCCGCCGCCCCTCAGGCCGATCAGCCGGATCAGTCTGACCAGGCTGGAGTCGCCCCGACGGATGATCCTCCGGCCCAGAACGGAGAAAAGGCGGATAAGGGAGATGCCGACCAGAGCGTGAGTACCAAAGAATGGGTCGCCGCCCTGCCTTGCGGCGAGCCATACGCGCTCACCGCCTTTGGCGAAGGCCATCTCAAGGATTTTATCGACGAATCCTATGAAATTATCGCCAGCCTGAACGATGGCCTGCTGGAACTGGAAGAAACCCCCACTGGCCGGGACGATCTGGTCAACGATCTTTTCCGCTTTTTTCACAATATGAAGGGCAACAGCGGCATCATCGGCTACAATGATCTGAACGCCCTGACCCATGAGGCCGAAACCCTGCTTAACAATGTGCGGCAGGGTAAAATCACGCCCAGTCACGAGCTCATCGACCTGCTGCTGCTGGTCGTGGACGTGATGGAAGGCTTGGTGCAGAAAATTGATATCGCCAGCGGAAGGGCCACGCCTTTTGATACCAGTTTGGTTATCAAGCAATTGCAGCAGGCGCTGGCCGGCGGCCCCATTTCCCTGCCTGAAGCACTGCTGGCAGCCCAGAACGGCGGCGCGCAAGCCAAAGGCAGCAATACGCAGGCCGAAGTCCCGCAAGCTGGGTCCGTGCCCGCTGAAAACGCGCCGGTGGAGGTGGTCAATCCCACCATCATTCCGGTTGGCTCTGAGGGCGATGATGCCGACGTCTTTCGGGTGACAGTGCGCCAACAGATTGAAATTATTCACGCCGCTCTGGCGACGCTGCAAAAAGACGGCAGCCACAAAGATTCCATTGATGCCGTATACCGTTGCCTTATCGCCGTCAAAAACGCCTGCAGCTTTGTGGGCCAGACGGAGATTAAGGTCTATGCCGAGCGCACGGCGGGCATCGTGGACCAGGGACGCCGCAGTGGCATTGATTTCGGTTTGATGGTGGATCTGCTCAGTCAGGAAGTGGGCATCATTGACGATATGGTGCAAAAAGCTCTGAGTGAAGGCAAGATCGCCGCTGACGCCGAAGCCGAGACGCCGGCTCTGGAAGCGGATTCCAAACCCGCAGTCGCGGAAGCGCGGACGGTTCCCAACGCACCGGCCCCGGCCAGGATTGAAGCGGACAAGTCCCAACCCGCTCCCGCGACTGCGGTGGAAGATAAGCCAACGCCTGCCGCGCCGGCTTCCAAACCGGCATCTACGCCCACCCCACTGGCGGCCGCGTCCAAGAAAGCCGGAGCGGCCCCTGCCGCCAAAGCCGGCGCGACATCCGCTCCAACGGGCGAAACGCACAAGAGTTCCGCCACTATCCGCGTGGATCATGAGCGCCTAGATCACCTGATGAATCTGATCGGCGAGCTGATCATCAACCGCAACCGCTATACTCTCATCGCCCGTTCGCTTGAGGGCGGCGGCGATAATGTAAATATTTCGGAAGTAGCCCAGAGCCTGTCGGAAACCACCTACGCCATGGCCCGCATTTCCGATGACTTGCAGGACACCATCATGAAAGTCCGCATGGTGCCTGTCTCCTCGGTTTTTTCGCGCTTTCCCCGCTTGGTCCGCGACCTTTCGCGCAAGAGCGGCAAGGAAGTGGAGCTGATCATGGAAGGCGAGGAAACCGAACTGGACAAGAGTGTGGTGGAGGTTATCGGCGACCCTCTGGTGCACTTGATCCGTAATTCCGTGGACCACGGCATTGAGCCGGAAGACGTACGCATCGCCGCCGGCAAGCCGCCCAAGGGCAAAGTCACTCTGCGCGCCTTCCACAAGGGCAATTCCGTTGCTATTGAAATTGAGGATGATGGTAAGGGCATCGACCCCGATAAAATGCGCGAGGTTGCCATTGGTAAGGGTGTCGTGACACCTGAAGAAGCGGCGCAGCTGGATGACCGCGAAGCTATGGAACTGATTTTTGCGCCCGGCTTTTCCTCCGCCGAAAAAATCACGGATATTTCCGGACGCGGCGTGGGCATGGATGTGGTGCGCACCAACATCAAAAACCTGAAAGGCAGCGTCAGCACCAACTCCGAAGTAGGCAAGGGCACGCGATTCACCTTGAGCCTGCCGCTGACCTTGGCGATCATCGACGCCTTGATGGTCAAAGTGTCGGGGCAGATGTATGCCATCCCGTTGGATGCCGTGTCAGAAACCACCAAGATTGAGGCCGAACGCCTTACCGACGTCAAGGGACGCAAGGCCGTCACCCTGCGCGGCGAAGTGCTGGGCATTGTGGAACTTTCTGAAATGCTCGACCTGCCGCGCACCGAGCCTTTGCCTGACGTGTTGTCTGTGGTGGTCATCCACGACAATGAACGCCGCTTGGGTCTGGTGGTGGATCAGCTCCTGGAGCGCCAGGAAATCGTCATTAAGCCGCTGGGCGCATATCTGGGCGATCTCAAGGGCATTTCCGGAGCCACCATCATGGGCGACGGATCCGTGATCCTGATTCTGGATCCGCATGAGATTTACCTCATGTCCACTTCCAAGGCTTCAAGCATGGTGCCCGTTTGATAGTTACTTGCACTTCCATCAAAACGGAGTTTTCCTCTTCTTTCAAGAGGCGATTGTCAGATTAAGTCAAAACTACCTCAAACTTGTAGTAGTTCAGACTTGATCAGACAGTTCTCTCCGTTTTGAGGTTGTGCCTGTCCGCTTCTTGGTGGAAAAC
>APFI01000192.1 GCA_000403945.1 Desulfovibrio sp. Dsv1 | reverse complement strand
TTCGTTCGTTTACCTGGCAGCCTCAATGATTTGGATCAGATAGTTTGCAAACATACCCTAGGACAGCCCCTAAAATAATTCCCTAAAAAAGGCGGACCGTTTCTGATGGAGCAGAGCGGCTTCGCGGACGGTTAGTTGAAAAAGACTGTCCTGCGGTGTCATCTGGCCGATTGGCCCTCAGGTGCCGTTCCCCGGCAGTCCGCACACAGGCCATAAAGATTGTGCACATGACCGTTGAGGCTGAAGCCGTGCTTTTCCGCTAGTTCGTGTTGCAGCGTTTCAATGCGCGGATCGCAGATCTCCACAATTTTGCCGCAGGAGAGGCAGACAATATGGTCATGATGGCTGTTGGGCCGGGCCACTTCATAGCGGGTGATGCCGTCGCTGAAATGGATTCCCATGGCCAGCCCGGCGTCGCAGAGCAGCTTGAGCGTACGGTAGACCGTGGTCTGGCCGATGCCCGGATCGCGCCGCAGGATATGCTGATAGAACTCTTCCAGCGTGTGATGGCCGGGGAGTTCAAAAAAGGCTTCGGCAATAACGCGCCGCTGGGACGTGGTGTTCAGTCCTTTGCGGCTCATGAATTCCAGAAAGTTCGCCAAGGACGCGTTGTTCTGCTTGGACATAGCCAACCCCCGTTATTTTTCTAGCACGGGCCGTACCCTTCTGCCAAGGGGTAGCCGTGACGGGCCAGGGCGGACGCATCTAGATTCAGATTTCATTAATTGTAAAAAGTAAGGTGCTGTCCTGGCCAAGCCAAATAAGCCGGGATAGCTTATGTACGGAAGACGAAGTGGGCCAAGTTCACGGCAGCAGTCGGAATTTTGATAAAACCTTTTGTTGCCGGAGCCACCGCGCGAGCCGCTGGTGAGCTTTCGGCGTTCATCGAAATACCGCCGCGACATGTTTCATGCGGTTGCGGCGATTGATGGCATC
>APFI01000191.1 GCA_000403945.1 Desulfovibrio sp. Dsv1 | reverse complement strand
CTGCCAGGTTATCGTCTTTCAGGTGAGACAGAAGCGGACGAAAGCTGTTTCGGTGGAGTCCGGAAAGGCGAACGCGGGGAGATGCGTGGTCGGGAAAATCGCCGTATCTGGTCCGCTGAAGCGCTGCGGCAAGGTTTATACCGCAATGATTCCAGATGCCCAAACAGAAACACTGACGCCTGTCATTGAAAAGCGGGTTGAGCTGGACGGCATTGTACGCACAAAGACATTTACCGCGCGCAACGCATTGGACGCAAGCGGATTTCGCCATCATCGCGTCAAGCATTCAAGGGCATCCGCATTACAGACAAATCATGTCAATGGGACGGAAAACTTTTGAAACCAGGCCGGGAGGTGCCCGCGCCGGTTCAACGGCATCAAGCTGGGCCGCTTTTACTGGTTTCTGAAGGAATGCGAATGGAGCTTCAACGGCGGCGACCACAAGCAACATCTAACACAGCTGATTTATTGGGTTACACAGGCTGAACACTAACCTTGGCTAGAACAGCTCCTTATTTTATGGGTTCTTTGTCGTTTGATGTGGAATTCATGAAGCCACAACGACCTGAATCGGGGCCGCAATATTGGTGTGCAAGGAATGCCAACGATCAAGAA
>APFI01000190.1 GCA_000403945.1 Desulfovibrio sp. Dsv1 | reverse complement strand
GATAGTATTCCTTTTCTTCCGCCAGCAGATAAATAACGCTCACATCTTCCACGTCCACAAGGTGCGCCTTGGGAAAGCGCTCTTTGGCGGCGGCCAGACGCTGTTGCGCCACGGCCAGCAGGGCGGCGCGCTCGTCAAAGACCATGGCCCCGGTGGGACAGGTTTTAACGCAGATGGGCGGCAACCCTGCCTCCAGCCGGTCAATACACATATCGCACTTGGTAATGCGTTTACTGGCGGCGTCATAGCGCGGGATATTGTACGGGCATGCCTCGGTGACGGCCCGCACGTCCTCGGCGCTGAGTCCGGCGCTTTTTTCGGTAGCCAGCACCGCGCCGGTTTTGGCGTCCTTGACCAGCGCGCCTTGTGGACGTGGAAGATGTGAGCGTTATTTATCTGCTGGCGGAAGAAAAGGAATACTATCACGAAAACGCCGCCTTCATATAGAGCGGAACCACACGGCGCGCGGACTTGTTCCGCGCGCCGTGTTCACTTTTCAGACGGAGGCGCGTCCTCCGCTCAATGGGGAGCGGACATGGCCCTATCTTGTCAGAGCGTGGCACAAACCCTGACGGACGTCATTGCACGCCGTCCCGTACTGAAACCTGTGTTGCGGGCTTTTGAAGACCTGCTGGCAGCCCGTTCGGCTCTGGCCGGCGAACTGACGGCGGCATGGACAAATTCGGCGGCCGCCGGAGGATCGTGCCCACCGGAATGGCAGACAGAGCGGGCCGCGCGGGGCTTGAGCCTGCTGACGGGCGCTCCCCTGACGGGATTGTGCATCAGCGTGCGCACGGCTGCGGAAAGGCTGCTCCCCCTGCTTTGCGCCCAGGAAAGCCTGGCATCCCAGAGCACCGCGCTGGAGGATTTTTTTCTGGCTCCGCCGGTATTGGGGCCGGATTCCAAACCGGACCGGCGCGACGCCCTGGCCCGGGCTATGCTGAGCGGCGATGCCCCGGCGTTCCGTAACCTCGCGGATGAGGCCGGTCTGGCTCCGGAACTGCTGGAATTCGCAGCGGAATTTATTCTTTCACCGCCCCTGCGTGCCCTGGCCGCGCGTGCAGTCCAAGCCGGACAGGTTGAGCGGGAAGGACCGAACTCCGCGCCCTGGGACGAAGAGGGCGCGTGGCGGCAGGGCTATTGCCCGGTCTGCGGGTCTTTCCCGGTTATCGGCTGGCTGGACAAACCGTTTTTTGAAGAGAAAAACGCCTTCCTTTCCGGCGGCGGCGGAAAAAAGCATCTCTACTGTTCGCTGTGCGGCACAAACTGGAAATTCCGGCGGGGCACCTGCCCCTCCTGCGGAAAGGACGGCAACGGCGTCATGGAAATTCTGCGCGAAAGCGGGGCGGCCCGGGGAGAGCGCGTGGACTGGTGCACCAGCTGCAAAACCTACTGCCCCACGCTCGACCTGCGCGAGAACGACGCGATTCCGGACATGGACGCCATGACCCTGGGCATGCTACACTTGGACATGGTCGCGGCGCGCAAAGGGTTGGGCCCGCTCAAAGCTTCCTTCTGGAATCTTTTTTAACAGGAGCGTCTTCATGAGATATTTCGTTGTTGCCCTGTTCGTGGTTTCCCTGCTGTGCGCCGTGCAGGCACAGGCCCAGGAGACACGGGGAAATCTGAACACTATCAAGAACCCCATTGAACTCAATGACGGCACCTCAAAGCGCATGTACGTCATGTTCAGGCATTCCTCGCACAAGGGCGTCAAATGCCGCTCCTGTCACCATGAAGGGCTGCCGGGAAATCGCTACGCATCCTGTACCAACGAGGATTGCCATTCCATCAAAGGCGCGCGCGAACGCGATCCCATGAGTCTGTTCATGGCCTACCATTCCCCGAATACGGACCGTTCCTGCTACGGATGTCACCGAAAGCTGGCGGGCAAATATCCCAATTTCAAAGGCTGCCGTCCCTGCCATATGAGCCCGCAGGCCCACGCGGCCTCACAGACCAAATAAGCTGAACGCGCTCGTTCGTACTTGGTAGTATCCAGAAATTTTCGCGCTTTTGACAGCAGCCGGCCGGTGAAACCTAGCGCCCGTCAGGAACCGGCACGGGTCCTGCGAGCGGGATACCCTGTGCGGATCCCGCGCCGCAGGGGCCGTGACGGATCCGGCATTATGCCGGTGTTTCCTGAGTCATATCCATATACCT
>APFI01000189.1 GCA_000403945.1 Desulfovibrio sp. Dsv1 | reverse complement strand
CCCGCCATGTGCCCAAGCCGGACCGATGCCGGCATCAGGACCGCATGTCCGTCCGGGGAAACCGCCAACAACCCCCGTCCGGCGGCGAATCTCCCGATTCAAACGCTCAAGCGGGCTGCCGCTGTGGGTATGTCGCCGGCGCACCGGGGGAAATGCATGGTACGGCAAGACTTCACCGCTCCCGGCCTCCACTATGGGCTCCGCTTTGTCCAACCGCAGCGTCTTGGGCCTGTTCACCATCCCGGCGGCTTTGTGGCGGGCGGCCCCTTTGCCCTCCCGGGGGGATGGCTGAAGCATCAGCGCTGCGTCTCCGGTTTGCCTCGAGGCGCGGCATCGGCACGTTACGGTAAAAACACGCCACGCGGCGGCGGAGCAAAATTCGTCCGGCGCTTCAGGCAAGCCAGGGCTTTTGTCCGGTACCGCCAGACGAATCCGCTCAAGGCCACGCTCCCGCAGGTACCGTAAAAATTGCCGCCGGCTTTCGCCGTCCCCGCGCGCTCCTTCCGCAACTCCAAGCAGTTCGCGAAAACCGCCGGAATTCTCGTCGATAGACGCAGGCGCCGGTACATTTTGCACCGCTGCCCCATAGCGCCCCGGTGATGCCCTCCACCCGGCGCACGAAAACGCCCGCCGGGCACATCGCTGCCAAGGCATCTTTCACAGGGCTTTCCCGGTGGCGGTATCGTTCAGTTATCGCGGTCTCAAACGGCATATGCCGCAGTCTGGGAACCCTGGGCTGAACCGCTCCCGTCCCGGTCCGCAAGTTCCGCCCGTAATGCCCGGCGCGCTGAATGTTACGCCCGTGGCGCTTTGCCTAGCGCAAGGCCCCGACCTCCGTCCCCAGCAAGCTGCCAAGCGTTTCTTCCACGCTTTGCCGGACCAACCCGGCAACATGCATCCACAATTCCTGTGCATCAACCGCGATAACGGGAACTTTCCTTTTTGCGCGCTCTTGATATATCCATCCGCAGTCCTCTCCTGCCGGGTCTGGATGACTGTTTGGCGATGACCAGAGCTGACCGGCTTGGCGGCGGACTGCTTCCATTTTTTAATGCGCAAAACTCTCTGTACGTTATCACTGTTGCCGCAGTGTTCGCAATGTTCCTCAGACATAGAAAATTCACTTTTTACAAGAAGTGCATTCCGGATACTTATATATCCACGTCTGACTGAATACACCTGTATCCGCAGATGGTTGAAATTCTAGAAGTCATTTCATGATTCCCTGATGACTCTTCCGAGTAAAATCATGGAAAATGCCAA
>APFI01000188.1 GCA_000403945.1 Desulfovibrio sp. Dsv1 | reverse complement strand
AGGTGCGCCTTATATCCCCGCCCTGAAGGGCGAGGCTTTACGGCGCGGCGGGTAAGACTTTCCAAAGGAGCTGATATGACGGAAGAACAACGGCAACGCATCGTCCTGGCCACCCACAACGCGGGCAAAGTTCGCGAACTGGCCGGGCCCCTGGTCGATTTCGGCGTAGAGGTCATCGGTTTGGAGGCGTTCCCACAGATTGGGGATATTGAAGAAACCGGCACGACCTTTGAGGGAAACGCCCTGATCAAGGCCCGCGCCGTGGCCAGGATTACCGGTCTGGTCAGCGTGGCCGACGATTCGGGCCTGATGGTGGAAGCCCTGGACGGCAGGCCCGGCGTCTATTCGGCCCGCTATTCCGACGACTGGCAAAACCTGCCCGGCGAAAGCCGGGACCAGCGCAATATCCGCAAGCTGCTGCGGGAATTGGCCGGGGTGCCCGAAGACCGCCGCGCCTGTTGTTTTGTGAGCTGCATGGCCGCCGTGAAGCCTAGCGGCGCGGAAATGGTGGTGCGCGGCACTTGGGAAGGACGCCTGCTGACCGCGCCGCGCGGGGAGAACGGCTTCGGTTACGATCCGATCTTTTTCGATCTGCTGATCGGCAAAACCGCAGCTCAGCTTTCCCGGGAGGACAAAATCGCCCGCAGCCACCGTGGCAACGCCCTGCGGGCCTTGCTGGCGCGCTGGAAAATGTTTATGGCCGAATAGCGTCGACCCTTCCGGGGGCCGCGCGTATTTCCCGCCGAATGCGTTTTTTGAGCGCCGTGCATTTGCTGTTTTCAGTGAGCGTGCGGCGTTCGTCGTTCATGCCTGGAAACATCCCTAAGAATCCCGTCGCGCTGCGAAGGTCTTTCCCCTTCCTCCTACCCCGCGCGGAGCGTTCTGACATCAGAAGGGTTGGAATACTCTAAACTTTTTCACGCAGCAGTCGTTAAAAAAAATAGCGGCACCGGATGGCATTAGGCCCGCAGGCCGCTCACACTCGGCAAAAAATTCTTTGCACGTATTTTGCATAATGCTCTGTGTTCCGCTGGTTTTTAGAGGATCCGCGCGCTGGCGCGGCAGATTTTTTCGCAGTGCGAGGCGCGTATGGCAATCAGTATTTCCGGTTCCAACTCCATTTCCGGTCTGAGCGGCAATGATACCAATTTCGACAAGGTGCTGGCGCAGCTCAAAAAGATCGAATCCACACAGTTGAACCGGCTTGAAGCCTGGAAAAGCGACTGGAATCTGCGCTATGAGGCCTTCGGCAAGCTCATTGAGCAGGTGCAGGCCGCCAGCAATCTGCTGTCCACGCTGGCTGACAAGAACAATTTCGTCACCAAAAATGTCACCAGCAGCAACGAAAATATACTCACGGCCGTGGCCAACGCCTCGGCCCAGGACGTGCAGCACACCATCAAAGTCTCACAGGTGGCCAGCAACGCCATCTGGGCCAATACCGGCCATGTGTTCGACTCCAAAACCGATGTCATCAACACCACAGGCACGACGCAGTATTTCCGTTTCAACTATGCGGGCAAGGATCATGAAATCAAGGTCCCGGCAGGCACCACGCTGGAATCCTTCGCCAGCATGGTCAACAACTCCACGGAAAATCCGGGCATCAAAATCAGCCTGATCCAGTCCGGTTCGGGCTATGTCTTTCAGGTGGCGGGCAAAGACACCGGCACGGATAATAATCTGATTATCTATGACAATAACTTGGTGGGCATGGGAACCACAGGTTCGACGACATCCACTTGGCTGACCAACAACAAGCTCGATATCAGCCAGAACGTGACTGATCCCACGGAATATACTTACGATATCGTCTTGCAGAGCGGCGTCAAAAAAAGCGTGACCATCAAGGGCAACGCCACCGCCGCTGACCTGGTGACAGCGCTCAACGCCGCAGGCGGCATCACGGCCAGCCTGGACGGCGGCGGCAATCTGGTGTTGGGCGGGGTCAAGTCGTTCAGCCGCCGGAAAAGTTCGGACAGCGCCTACACGCCGGCTTCCACTTGGGTTGGCATTGGAGATCTTAAGGATTCCAACAATAATGACATAAAGCTGAACGCCGTTGGCGGCATGGCCGCAGGCAAGGGCGACAACGATCTGCTGGCCTTCACCATGACCATGGAGGACGGCACCACACGCAAATTCAAGATCAAGGCCGGAGCCACCAAGCGCGACCTACTGGTCCAGATGGCCCAAGCCACCCAGAGCGGCGACAGCGTGAATATAGGTCTCGGCGCTGACGGGTGGGGGGTGAGTCTGAGCGGCGTCACCAATGTGGCATGCGCCGACCTCACCGACGCGAGCCAGCTGACGACCATGCCCACAGCCGCCTCGGGCGTCAAGGACACTCTGGGTGGTAATCTGACTTCGGCTTCCGCCACACTGACCTTTGACAAGGACAAACTGAGCGAGCGCATTGACGGCAAGGCCGCCGGCGACCCCGTCGTCGACCTAGTCTTTACCCTCACCCTGGATGACGGATCTGTCGTTTATGTGGAGAGTCTGACCGACGGCACGAAGCTGAACAGCGGCATGACCAACCAGCAGTTGCTGGACGCCGTCAATGCCGCCTATCCCGGCACAATTTCGGGAGCGGACAACAATATTCTGAAACTGGACGGCGTGCAGGACTTCAAACTGACCACTGGCGCCAGCGGGACGGCCGGTTTTACGACCAGGATTGAAACCAGCACAACCGTGCCCGCAACGAATACCGCGCCAGGGGAAAATTCCCTGTTCTACACCGACGGTACGGGCGTTTATCTGGAGGAACCGCCAGATCTGGTCTACACCGTCACCACTAACGACGGAAAGACCGGAACCCTGACCCTGCCCTCCGGCACCAGCATGAAGCAGGTGCTGGAAAGTCTGAAGGAGCCCGGCAGTTCCAACTGGACATGGACGGAAAAGGACTCCGGCGGAAACGACATCCCCGCCACACCTCCGTCTGCCGCCGACTTGGGCGTGGCCTTCACGGACGCCGCCGGCAAGGAGTATGTGGGAGCGGACGGCGTTACCCCCCTGACGCTGGACGAGATCGCCGCCAGCGGCAAGCCCATCTACCTGCAGGTCAAGAACGTCCAGAACGTCAGCGGCCCAAGCATCCAGGGCCAGATGGCCACGTCGAGCAACTGGAGGATCCAGCGTTCAGCCAACGCCCGCTACCAAGTGGACAACTGGCCCATGGAGATGGAGTCCTCCTCCAACCGCGTGGGCGACGTCATTGACGGCGTGGTTTTCAATATTCAAGATGTGGGCGACGCCCGCATTGCGGTAGGCACGGACATCGTTTCGGTGGAGCAGTCCATTCAAAAGTTTCTGGACGCGGTCAATTCCGTTCTGCTGACCATCCGCGACTATACCTCCTATGATAAGGACAGAGAGGTCACCTCCAGCGATCCTAAAGATATCGGCAAGGACAACTACAGCCCCTCGGGCCTGACCAACCAAAAGGGCGGCCTGCTCATGGGCAACTACGGGGTGCAGTTGTTCAAGAGCCGCTTTTCGGGCATGCTCAGCTCATCCCCGCCCGGCTTCAAAAGCCGCCAGTCAGCGGACGATATCCTTTCCGGCGACGTGCTGGCCAGTCTGGCCAATCTGGGCATCAAGACCGACACGGATGAAAGCAGCAAAACCTACGGCCTGCTGGTGATCGCCCCCAAGTCCGGCATTGCGGAACTGCAGACGCTGGACAAAGAAAATTACAACAACATGATCACCAACAACCTGGAAGCTGTGGTAGATTTTTTCTGCGCCAGCGGCACAGGCAGTTCCACCAGTACGGACTTCCGCTACGGCAGCCACGTCGAAGGCATCACCAAGGCCGGCAACTATGAAGTCAAGTACGAGGTGGCGCTGGACAGCAACGGCAATCCCCAGCCCACAAATGTGACTGTGGGCGGCGTGCCGGTCACGCGTGACGAAAGCATGCCGGGATATTATTACAGCGTGCCATCGGGCGAGGCGCGTGGCCTGTCCATCCTGATCGACGATCTGACGCCCGGCGAACATCCCCCGGCCGGTAAAGAACCCATGTATGTGCGTATCAAGCAGGGCCTTGTACAGACGGTGAACAGCTTTTGCAAGGATGAGCTGACCTTCACTGATGTGAACATCAATGCCAACAGCACACCGGCTGAAATAGTGGACGCCATTGCCCTGAAGTCCAAAAACGGTGCCCTGATGTCTTTGCGGGACAACTACAAGATGGTCATGGAGAATATCGACAAAAAGATCAGTCAGGAGCAGCTCCGCATTGAAACTTGGGAAAGCCGGCAGAAGACGATTTTCGCCAATCTGGAAACTCTGCTCAAGAAGTACAGCGAACAGCAGAAATCCCTGGAGTCGCAGCTCAAGCAGTTGAGCGGCAACAGTTAAGTATTGATTTCCGTTCCGGTACGGCGGCCCGGAACGCGCAACGAGAAGGAACAGTCTATGAATAAAGCGGCGCAAGCGTATTTTCAGACCAAGGTCAACACTACGGATCAGGGGCAGCTTCTGCTCATGCTCTACGACGGCGCGCTCAACTATCTCCAGCAAGCGCGCGACAAAATGCTGGCCAGGGATTTCGCGGGTAAGGGTATTCTGATTTCCAAAGTCATTGACATCGTCAATGAGCTCTCTGGTTCCCTGAATATGGACAGGGGCGGCAGCTTGGCTGTGAATTTGAACAACTTGTATATTCTCTGCACCGCGCGCCTCTTGCAGGCCAACCTGAAAATGAACGTGGAATCCCTGGACAGCGTGGTGCAGATTCTCTCCGGCCTACGCGGGGCCTACGCCCAGATTCTCGACACGCCGGAGGCCCGCCGCGCGGCGGCGGAAATCGCCGGGCGCATGCAGCCTGTGGGGTCGGCGGTAAAAACGGCCCAGCCCATCATGCGGTCGCCGGTGACGACGGTGCCGCGCGCCCACGCTCAGGCCGTCTACGGCAGAAACGCCATGCCGTCTCCGGCTGCGGCGGCCCCGGCCACCCCACCGGAAGCGGCGGCGCGTGCCCATGTGCAGAATTTTGTGCCGCCCGCCTCCCGCCTGCCCGGATCCTATGCCAAACCCGGCAGCAACAGCTGAGCTTGCCGCGCCGTCCGCTTTTGCCGCGCCGGACCTTTGCAATATCAAAGGTTCGGCACTTTTTTTTAGGTTTTGCAAAAAACTGTGATTTCAATCACAGTGTCCGCAGTGGATTTGTGCTGTATATGGGGCGCATCTTCAACTGAGGAAGGAAAAGGAGATTTATCCCTATGTTTTGCAATCAGTGTGAACAGACAGCCAAAGGAACAGGCTGCACCGTGGCCGGCGTCTGCGGCAAAAGCGCGGATGTGGCGGCCATTCAGGATCAACTGGTGTATCTCCTGCGGCGGCTGGCGGCCCTGGGCCTGAACGCCCGCGCCGCTGGCATGGCGGATACGGGTACGGACGACTTCATGGTCGAAGCCCTGTTCAGCACGCTGACCAATGTGAACTTTGATCTGCGGGCCCTGCGCCGGATGCTGGCCGATACTCTGGAACGGGCCAAAGCATTGGCCGCCCGGCTGGGAGAACATCCGGAGGATCTCGGCCTTTCGCCAGACGAGTACACGGCGCGCCTGTCGGAAAGCGTGGTGGGCATTGACAGGCTCAGTTCGGACGCGGACGTGGCCTCGGCCATGCAGTTGCTGCTCTTCGGGCTCAAGGGCGTGGCCGCCTATGCCGATCATGCGGCGCGGCTCGGCCAACGCGACCCTGAACTTGCGGCCTTTATCCGCAAGGCTCTGGTTGCGGGCAGTCCTTGGGATGAGGAAGTCCGCGATCTGGGCGGCTGGCTGGAACTGGTGCTGGAATGCGGCAAGGCCAATCTGCGCGCCATGGAACTGCTGGAAAAGGGCAATACCGAGACATTCGGCGATCCCGTGCCCGCCCCGGTTTCCCTAGGCCAGCGCAAGGGCAAGGCCATTCTGGTTTCCGGTCATGACCTGTTGGATCTTCTGGCCCTGCTGGAACAAACCGAGGGTACGGGCGTCAACGTCTACACCCACGGCGAAATGCTGCCCGCCCACGGCTATCCCCGCCTGAGGGCCTTCAGCCATCTGGCCGGGCATTACGGCACGGCTTGGCAGAATCAGCAGAGGGAACTGCCGGACTTTCCCGGCGCGGTGCTCTTTACCACCAATTGCATCCAGAACCCTCGCGGCTACGGGGACAAGGTCTTTACCAGTGGTAACGTGGGCTGGCCCGGCTGTATCCACTGCACGGGGCGCGACTTCGCGCCGGTCATTGCCAGGGCTCTGGAGCTGCCCGGCTTTGACGAAGACAAGCCGGGCAAGGAAATTCTGACAGGCTTCGGCCGCCAGACCATGCTCAATGCCGCGCCCAAGGTGCTGGAGGCTGTGGCCCAGGGCAAGCTGCGCCACATCTTCCTGGTGGGCGGCTGCGACGGAGCCAAACCGGGCCGTAACTATTACACGGAATTTGTAGAAAAAACTCCGCAAGACACCTTGGTGCTGACCCTGGCCTGCGGCAAGTTCCGTTTCTTCGACAAGGCTCTGGGCAAACTCGGCGATCTGCCGCGCCTGCTGGACATGGGACAGTGCAACGACGCCTATGCGGCAGTGCGCACGGCCCAGGCCCTGGCCGAGACCCTGAAATGCGGAGTCAACGATCTGCCGCTCTCCTTTGTGCTCTCCTGGTATGAGCAAAAAGCCGTAAGCATATTGCTGACGCTGCTGGCTCTAGGTATCAAGAATATCCGTCTGGGCCCCAGTCTGCCAGCCTTTGTTTCGCCGAACATCTTGAATCTTCTGGTGGAAAAATGGAGCATCCGTCCCATTAGCACGCCGGATGAGGATTTGGCGACTATTCTGCAGTGACGCCATAGCCGCCGGGCGGTGACAAGGCCGCTCGGCGGCGCGGACAAAAGGGACAGGGCGTCATGCCGGAACCGCTTCCCGAAGAACATACATCACAGGCCGTGCTGGCGGGCCTTGGCAATGGCCTTTTTGCCGTCCTGAGCGACGACGAACGTCAGACTCTGGCCAAGCGCGCCCGGCTGCGCGCCTTTACCAGGGGCGACGTGCTCTTCCGGGAAGGACAAGAGAGCGTTGACCCCGCTTTTCTGCTGTCCGGTCTGGTCAAACTATCCCGCAGCGCGGCCCGTGGCCGGGAATGCGCGCTGCATCTGGTACGTCCGGGCCGCATGCTGGACGCGGGCGTGCTGTTTTATGAGGGGGGGCTGCCCGCCACGGCGGTGGCCCTCAAGGAAGGTCGCCTTCTCTGGCTGGAGAAGTCCGCCCTATTGGCCGCGCTACGCGGCAACGCGGCGCTGAGCTTGGGCATGATCGCCGCACTTTCCTTGCGCCAGCGCCTGTTCATCAACAAACTGGCCGGGTCACAGGGGCGGATTTCCGCCTCCCGCCGGGTGGCGGCTTGGTTACTGCACCGGGCGAAAATGGAAAAATCCGAAACGCTGGACCTCGCCGTCAGTCGTGAGGTTCTGGCCCGGCTTATCGGCATCAGCCGAGAGAGCCTGAGCCGGGAACTGAGCCTGCTTGCCGGTAACGGCCTGATCAGCGTGGAGCGTCGCCGCGTGATCTTGCTGGACGGGGCGGGACTGCAAAAGCTGGCGGACAGTTAGACATTTTAGAATGGGTATTGACTAGAAGTCATTTCATAATTCTAAGAAAGTCATGAAAATCGTGTAATCGAATTTCATGAGCAAATACCAAGGATTAACAGATGAACAATGGGCAATTTT
>APFI01000187.1 GCA_000403945.1 Desulfovibrio sp. Dsv1 | reverse complement strand
ACACAGATACATTCACGGTATGCAATGCATCAGATGTCGGCGCGTTTTCATCCATGAGGCACAGGGATTTTTGTATTGCAGGGCAATCATGTCAACGGGATGGAAAACTTTTGGAACCAAGCCAAGAGGCGCCCGCGCCGATTCAGCGGGTTCACGGCCGTCGGAACGTATGCCCACACTGGTCCGCAGGCCCCAGACCTTGCTTTTGTCCCGGCTGTCCAGCAGGGCTACGCCCAAGCCCGGTAATGTGCTGCCGCCCGCGCCCAAGCCCGCGCCGCCCAAGGCCTTGCCCGTATGCAGTTTTGCGGAGCGGCATCTCCGGCCTGACGCCCGGCGCAAGCGGCCAGCAGACCGAAAAGCAGTAGGCAAAGTGGCAGGAGATGTCGGCATGACCAATGAAACGCGCGCATATATAGTCCCTTACGGTCGTGTCGGGGCAACGCTCTGAACCGATCGGCATTACTTCAGTAGCCCAGATGAACGCACCTGTCCAGACTGAGGGGTCGCGCCAGCGGAGGGCCGACCACCGCCGCACTTGACGCCGCCCGCGTTTGTCGTATCTTGCCCCTACAATAATAAATGCAATGAACCCGGAACGTCGGCGGCCCCCTGCGGCAGCGCCCGGCATCCGTGATGAGGACGGCGCATGGGCAAACAGTTGATCATAGTGGAATCCCCGGCCAAGGTGAAGACCATCAAAAAATTTCTGGGGCCGCAGTATACGGTGCAGGCCAGCGTGGGCCACGTACGTGATCTGCCCGCCAGCTCCTTGGGCGTGGACGAGGCCAATGACTTCGCGCCTCATTACGAAGTGATTGAAAACAAAAAAAATGTGGTTAGCGAACTGCGCGCCGCTGCGGCCAAGGCCGATATGGTCTATCTGGCCCCCGACCCGGACCGCGAGGGTGAGGCCATTGCCTGGCACGTGGCCGAGCTGATCCGCGACAAGGCCAAGGATATCAAGCGCATCCAGTTCAACGAAATCACGGCCAAAGCCGTCAAGGAAGCCCTGGAGCACCCGCGTGAGCTCAATGGCCATCTTTTTGACGCACAGCAGGCCCGGCGGGTGCTGGACCGTCTGGTGGGCTACAAGATTTCGCCCCTGCTCTGGAAAACCATCAAGCGCGGCATCTCCGCCGGACGGGTGCAGTCCGTGGCCCTGCGTCTGATCGTGGAGCGCGAGGCCGAGCGTGAAGCCTTCAGGCCCGAGGAATACTGGCTGTTCAAGGCACTGCTCGCCGCCGCGCCGCCGTTCAAGGCGGAACTGGTCAAGATCAGCGGCAAAAGGGCCGTTATCAGCAACGCGGAGCAGGCGGATAACTTGGAAGCCGCACTCAGGGACAAGGCCTTTGTGGTGGAAAGCGTGGAGGAAAAGGAGCGCGAACGCGCCCCCCAGCCGCCCTTCATCACCTCCACCCTGCAACAGGCGGCCAACCAGCGCCTGTCCTACACAGCCAAGCGCACCATGAACATTGCCCAGCGCCTCTATGAAGGCGTGGAGCTGGGCGACAAGGGACTCACGGCCCTGATCACCTACATGCGCACGGACTCCACGCGCATTGCCGACGAGGCGCGCCAAGCGGCCAGGGACTTCATCGTCCGGACCTTTGGTCAAGATCATCTGCCCAAAAAGGCCCGCATCTACAAGGCTAGGGGCGGAGCCCAGGACGCTCACGAAGCCGTCCGCCCGGTGGATGTGACTATCACGCCGGACATGGTCAAACCGCATCTGCCGCTGGAGCAGTACAATCTCTACCGCCTGATCTGGTCGCGCTTCGTGGCATCGCAGATGGCCGAAGCCCGCTTCCACGACACCACGGCCCTGATCGCATGCGCCCATACCCTCTGGCGGGCCAAGGGCGAGCGTCTGCTTTTTCCCGGTTTTCTGGCCGTGCTGCCGCGCGGCAAGGACGAGGCGGACGCCGAACTGCCGCCGCTCGCGGCCGGGCAAAACCTGACCCTGAACAAGCTGGGCAAGGAGCAGAAATTCACCCAGCCCCCGGCCCGCTACAGCGAAGCCAGCCTAGTGCGCGAGCTGGAAGATCTGGGCATCGGCCGGCCCTCCACATACGCGGCCATCATTTCCACCCTGCAGGACCGCGGCTATGTGCAACTGATCGAACGCCACTTTGTGCCCACAGACCTAGGGCGAGTGGTCTGCCGTCAGCTCGTGGAGCATTTCGCCAGACTCATGGACGTGGGCTTCACTGCCCAGATGGAGGAAGGCTTGGACAAGGTGGCCGAGGGTGGTGAAAACTGGGTGAACCTGATGCGCGCCTTTGCGGCGGATTTCAACCCCACCCTGGAAGCTGCGGCCAAGAACATGCAAAGCCTCAAGGGCGGCCTGCCCACGGACCTGCCCTGCCCGGAATGCGGCAAGCCTTTGCTGATCAAGTTCGGCAAGGCGGGCGCGTTTCTGGCATGCTCCGGCTATCCGGAATGCCGCTACGCCAGCAATTTCGCGCGCACCGAGGACGGCAAGGTGGAGGCCGTGCCCCAGGAAAAACCGCAGTATGAAAAAGTGGGCCAGTGCCCGCGCTGCGGCAAGGATCTGGCGATCAAGAAATCACGCACCGGCAGCCGTTTCATCGCCTGCACGGGATATCCGGCATGCGATTATGCCACGCCCTTTTCCATGGGAGTGCCCTGCCCGCGCTGCGGCAAGGGCAGCCTAGTGGAAAAGAGCAGCAAGCGCGGCAAGATCTTTTATTCCTGCGACCAGTATCCCCAGTGCGATTTCGCCCTCTGGGACAAGCCTGTGCCCGGCCCCTGCCCGCGCTGCGATTCCCCTTACTTGGTGGAAAAGAAGATCCGGAACGGGGTCAAGGTCATCTGCCCGGTCAAGGGCTGCGGCTATGTGAAGGAGGAGGGCGATGCGTAAGAGCGCCAAAAAGGAAAGCGCCTCGGATCCCGTCCCGAAGACGCCGCAGCTGCCCGCCTTGCCGGATATTCCGTCTCCGGCGGGCGAAGGCTGCCTGGAGGCTCGTTTGGCCCTCCTGCTGGATGCCGGAATTCCCACAGTGCTGCTCACCGTCATCAGCCGCGCAGGCTCGGCCCCGCGCCATGCAGGCACCCGCGCCCTGCTCACCCCGGCCGGGCTGGAGGGCACGGTGGGCGGCGGCGCGCTGGAGGCCCGCGCCGTGGAGGCCGCCCGCCAGAGCCTGGAGAGCGGCATTTCCGCCCGCGTTTTCTGCGATCTCATCGATCTGCCCCCGGCCAGCGACATGAGCTGTGGCGGCATGGAAGTGCTCTGCGAGGCGCTCACGCCGGAACATGCCGGGCTGTTCGCCTTGGCCGGCCAAGTGCTGCGCGAGGGCGGACGGGGCGTCTGGACTGTGGACGTAAGCCGCGAGAGTCTGCCACAGCGCCGTCTGCATCTGGCAGCTCTGCCGGAAGGCTTCGCGGGACTGGATGGCTCCCCGGCCGTGCGCGCGGATCTGGATGCGACCCTTTCCTTGCTGGAAGAGCTCAAAAACAGGGCCGGTCTGCTCAGACTCGGAAAGCGGGTCGTTTATGTGGAGCCCCTGGACGCGCCGCCCGTGCTGTTGCTTTGTGGCGGCGGGCATGTATCCTTGGAGGTGGCGGCGCTGGCCCAGGCATGCGGTTTTGTGGTGGACGTGGTGGATGACCGCCCGGAATTTTCTGCCCCGGCACGCTTTCCCATGGCCCGGCGCTGCTTGACCCTGCCCGATTTTGAAAATTTGGTGGAGGCCTGTGGCATCGGGCGGCGGCATTATGTGGCCATTGTCACGCGCGGGCACAGTTTTGACCGGAAGGCCCTAGCCCAGGTCCTGACAAGCCATGCCTCTTATATCGGCATGATCGGCAGCAAGGCCAAGTGGAAACAGGTTTACGCCTTTTTGCGCGCTCAGGGCGTGCCTGACACGGAACTGGCGGCGGTGCGCTGCCCCATCGGCCTGCCCGTCGGCGCGGAGACGCCGCGTCAGATCGCCGTGTCCGTGGTGGCCGAACTGCTGGCCGCGCGTGCCGGGACCTTGCAGCGCCTGCGCTTTGAGGACTGAGCACCGCCCGTGCGGAAGAAACGGATTTTACAAGCTGACCGCAATGTTACAGAGTATTTGAAACAAGAGTCTTTCCCCTCTATCCACCCGCTCTAAACAGGATGCGCCTGCCCGGGACATACGCCGAACCGGTCTTGACATTTACGTCCGGACAAGGCTAGGCCCAGAAAGGGAGAATCTCAGCATGGGAATTACCTTAGGGGCGTTGCTGATTGCCTTTCTGCTTTTTCTTTGTCTGGAAACAAAGCGCCGGTCGGCCCGCCTGCAGAATCTAATCGCTGAAGAAAAGGCCGGAATTGCCGAAGCCTCGCGCATGACGGCCAGCATCGGCGTTTTTTCTCCGAACACGCAGACCACTGTGATCATCGGCGCTTCCGAGGAAGACGGCGCCTTTTATTACCGCATGTTGTGCCAGAGCAAGGTGATCAACCGCAGCAGGATCAATCTGGCCAACATTGCCCGGGTGGACCTGTTGATCAACGGTCGGCCGTATGAGTTTGACTGCGACTCGGAGCAGTCCACCACTTCGTTGCGGGCCACCGAGCTTTGCGGCAAGGTTCTCGGTTTTTTTTCGCCCGGAGAGCTCAAAACCATCCAACATGCGGCCATACGAATCGCGTTTTTCAGCGAAATCGGCAGCGAAAAAATCTTGGAAATCACGTCATTGGGCACCAGCGACGAGCGGCATCGTTTTCAGTGCGTCCAGTTGCTGAAAAAAGCAATCTGGTGGGTTGCTTTTCTGAACATGGGCAGTCGGCAGGCCCGGCATATGCGCGCCAGCTTGGAGGAAGAAGGCGACGGTGAGGACAGTTGAGACACGAAAGGCGGGCAGACGGGCTTTGCCTTGGAGCGGCCCCCGCTTGATTGTTTGATCTCCACGAATGTAAGCGACACGGCTGGAACGTGAGCGGGGGCGGACATCACACAAGTTTGCTGTATACCGAAAGTAATACGGAAAGCTGAAGCCGATGCGCTTTTTCACACTTTCTATATGCCTCACATAGGCTTGGCCGGGTTTTCTCCTCCGCACGCAAACATTGCGGGCAGTATGTGCCGCGGAGCGGATCATCTTTGAAAAACATAATATTTCAAAGATGATCCGCTCTGCGGCACGTTCCGCTAAAGGTGTTGAGAAAAAAGTAATGGAATAACGGTGGCTCCCCAACTGATGGGCATGCTGGATATTAAAGAATACGTAGTTACAGCAGATACACTTAACTGCCCAAAAGCCGTCGCCGTCAAGGCTCTGGGGGAAAAGGCCGATTACATATTGACTCTGAAGGGTAACCATCAGGCTTTGAACAAGTAGAGAAAGACCATGTCCGAATTGAAACCCGGCGTTGCCGGCAGCCGGTTTCCGTTGACTGGTACACGGACAAGACGGAATGGCCAGGCTTGCGCAGCTTTGCACATATCGAAGCAGCCCGGAAGCACGAAGATAGTATGGAAACAAGTTGCCGTTGCTACATAAGCAGTCTGCACCCAAGACGAATCTTACGTCGCCCAAAGCGGTCGTGCGCATTGGTGATAGAAAACTCCCCGCGCTGGCGCCTGGATACCGTTTTTAACGAGGATCAAAGTCTGGCGCGAGCCCGTAACGCAGTCAAGAATTTAGGAACTCTATGAAGTATCAGCCTTAATTTACTACGACGTATACCCGGGAGATCGAGCCTGAAAGGCAAACGCTTCAAAATACCTCTGAACGGGGACTTCCTCCTTCAGGCTCTCAGAAGTTAGATGCGTCTGCCTTGGCCGAAGGCTGGGCGCACGTTGACCCGCAGGGCGGCTTGGCGTATTTTTTTAGATTCCTGTTTATCACTTCCGCATGGAGCGCACTATGGCCCCCACCAGCAATCCCGACACGATGCAGATCAACAGCGACACCACGACCCCTGAACCGGCTAGGCCAGGTGTGGACTTCATCCGCGCCCGCATCCAGGAGGACAACGCCTCCGGCCGTTTTGGCGGTCAGATCCATACGCGTTTTCCACCGGAGCCCAACGGCTACCTGCATCTCGGGCACGCCAAGTCCATCTGCCTCAATTTCGGCGTGGCGCGGGAATTCGGCGGTCTGTGCAACCTGCGTTTCGACGACACCAATCCCACCAAAGAAGAAGTCGAGTACGTAGAGTCCATTCGCGAGGACGTGCGCTGGCTGGGAGGCGACTGGCAGGACCGGGAATTTTACGCCTCCAATTATTTTGAACAGCTCTACGCCTACGCCGAGCAGCTGATTCAGATAGGCAAGGCCTATGTGGACGATCTTTCCGCCGACGAGATTCGCGAATATCGTGGCACCCTCACCGAGCCCGGCCGTGAAAGCCCGTACCGCAACCGCAGCGTGAAGGAAAATCTGGCTCTCTTCCGCCGCATGCGCGCAGGGGAGTTCCCAGACGGCGTGCGCGTGCTGCGGGCCAAGATCGACATGGCCTCGCCCAACTTGGTCATGCGCGATCCCACGCTTTACCGCATCCGCCACGCCGAGCACCACCGCACGGGCAATGCTTGGTGCATCTATCCCATGTACGACTTTACGCATTGCCTGTCCGACTCACTGGAAGGCATCACGCATTCGCTCTGCACCCTGGAATTCGTGAACAACCGCGAACTGTACGACTGGGTGCTGGACACCTTGGGTGTGTACCATCCGCAGCAGATCGAATTCGCCCGCCTGAACCTGACCTATACCGTGCTCTCCAAACGCAAGCTGATCCAGCTGGTCAAGGAGGGCCACGTCCGGGGCTGGGATGACCCGCGCATGCCCACGCTCAGCGGCCTGCGCCGCCGGGGCGTACCAGCCGCCGCCCTGCGCGAGTTCTGCGCCCGCATCGGCCTAGCCCGCGCTGATTCCATTGTGGATTATTCCATGCTGGAATTCTGTGTCCGCGAGCACCTCAACGCACACGCCCCGCGCGTCATGGCCGTGCTGGACCCCGTCAAGGTGGTCATTGAGAATTATCCGGAAGGGCAGGTGGAGGAATTTCAAATGCCTTACCACCCGGAAACCCCCTCCTACGGCAGTCGCAAAGTGCCTTTCTCGCGTGAGCTGTATATCGAGCGCGACGACTTCCGCCAGGACCCGCCCAAGAAATTCCATCGTCTTTCGCCCGGCGCGGAAGTGCGTCTGCGCTACGCCTATTTCATCACCTGTCGCGAGGCCGTGCTGGATGAGGCGGGCAACGTGCTGGAACTGCGCTGCGTGTACGATCCACAGAGCCGGGGCGGGCAGAGCCCGGACGGCCGCAAGGTCAAGGGCACCATCCACTGGGTGTCGGCGGCGCACGCCCTTCCGGCGGAGGTGCGCCTGTACGACCATCTCTTCGCGGTGGAAAGTCCCAATACTGCGCCCGACGGCAAGACCTTTCTGGACAACCTCAATCCCGATTCGCTGCGGGTGGTGCGCGGCATGCTGGAGCCGGCCCTAGCCGAGGGCAAAGCCGGCCGGACTCTGCAGTTCGAACGCCTGGGCTATTTCTGCAAGGACAGGGACAGTTCGCCGGAGCTACCCGTGTTCAACCGCACGGCCACCCTGCGTGACACCTGGGCCAAGCTGGAAAAAAAAGGAACGTAACCCGCCCGCGTCGTTCGTATTTCGAAACATGCACGGCTTGACAGCCCGGGCACAAGCGGCTATGCTCCCATTTACAATGGGTCGTTAACTCAGTAGGTAGAGTATCTGCCTTTTAAGCAGAGAGTCGCAGGTTCGATCCCCGCACGACCCACCAATTTTTCAGGCACTTGCGTTTATGACGTGAGTGCTTTCTTTTTTGGGCACATATCCCTGGGCACATGTTGAAGGTTTGGCAATGCCTCGACTGCTGCCCGTTTCTGCCCGTCCATGACATACTGATAGTGGTTCAGGATCATGGTTGGGCTGCTGTGTCCCATAAGATTTGCCACAGTTCCGATGTCCACGCCTCCAGCGATCAGCTCAGTGGCGAAAGCATGACGCAGGTCATACGGACGAATTCGACGTGTGATACCCGCCCGGCGCAGAGCGGAAAGCCATGCCGTTTTGATTTTTTGCACAGGCTTGCCATTATGGTGGATGAGATATGCCATTCCTGCGGCCTCGTCTTCCTGCCTCCATTTATGAAAAATCGGCAGGAGGCTTTCACGGATGGGGACTTCACGCCACGGGGCGTTAGGATTTTTTTTGCCCCGTGGACGCGTAAGATGCCTTGTATCAG
This sequence comes from Desulfovibrio sp. Dsv1, assembly GCA_000403945.1. Lineage (GTDB taxonomy): Bacteria > Desulfobacterota > Desulfovibrionia > Desulfovibrionales > Desulfovibrionaceae > Desulfovibrio. Next base: position 2,188 of record APFI01000187.1, on the reverse strand, counting down.
ATCGACGTCATCCCAGGTCAGCCGGAACATTTCAGACGGCCCGACACGGACGCCGCCTTGCGCACCAAGGATAATGACCCTCACGACATGTGGAGCTGCCGCAGCCATAATCTCCGCGAGTTCTCCTGGTGTCGGCGGTATGAATTTCTCATACTGTGCCGGAGGGAGCTTGGGAAACTCCAGTGGGTTCATGATCCCCTGGGCGGCGCACCAGCGCAGCACTGTGCGCAGGACGGACAGGCGTCCACGGGTGCTTGTCTGCTTCACCGGCATCGCAAGCATTGCCTCCCTGATTTGCTCAAGGTGGCGCCGCGTAATTTCCGTGATGGGCAACATGCCAATCTGTGACAAGGGATAACGCATGGCGTCCATTTGCCATTGCAGACCTTTCCGGCTAAACTGTTTGTGTCGGAGGTACATCAGATATGCACCTTCGAGCGTGAGAGTGCTTGTCTTTTCCTCGTGCTCTTCCTCCTCTTTCCTGAACGACTCCCTGTCAAACCTGATGCGATGCTTGATCAGGGAGTCGTGCCTTTCAGCCTCGCGCTGAGTGCCGAAATTCGCGCACTCGCGCTTGCCGGTCAGCGGATTGTTCCAGTAGGTTTGCCACGGCGACGCGCGACCCTTTCTGTACCGAACGGCAATGATGTCTCCTCCATCATGCGCCAAATGTGCCCGGAAACAGGCTACTGGACGCATGGTCCCTGGGTCAATTGGTAAATTTCGTTGATGCTCATGCTGGTCAGCGATACGGCTGGCGTGGCTGTCCGTTTGGCCGGACATGTCGTCCTGGCTTTCGGCTGGGCAGCCTGGTGCATCTCAAGCATGGCCTGCCATACTGCTGATTCCAGCTAACTGTTCTGGACAAACCCGATCATTCTCTGGTGGCGCAACTGGGAAACCGACGATACAAGGCACGTTCCGTGCCGAAGAAAGGCAAACGCTTTCCGTGTTCGAACTCTCGGCATGGCGGGAACGTCAACAGTCCATACAGCGGCAACGCGAAACGAAATATGCCGAACGCCATGCTGAAGCAGTCCAGCAGGCCAGACAGGAGTGGAGTTCGACACGAGTGTGCGACGCCAACCATCCCTATCTGCGCCACAAGGGCATTTCGGCTCTTTCCAGCATACAGCAGGCGACGGTACGCTGCTCATCCCCTTCTGGATACCGCAAACAGTCTGCAAAGCCTGCAACGCATCTACCCCGATGGCACAAATGCTTAAGCGCCGGTACAGCGGTACACCTGTTTCCTACAGGATAAGGAAGTTTCGCTATGTGCACACTCGTTCTGCATATGAACAAATTCAAGAAAGACTCCATTCGCGGCATTCAATCGCACAACCGGCGCGAACACGGAGCCATTCCAACCTCGATATCGACTATAGCCGGAGCGCCGAAAATTATGATTTATCCAAAAATCCATCCGCCAATCATGCCGAAACCATCCAGAATCGCATTGACGACCTGCGCATGGGCAAGGCTGTGCGCAAGGACGCCGTGCATATGTGCGGCTTGATTGTCAGTTCGGACACGTCTTTTTTTTACACGCCTCGGCAAAGAGAAACCAGACGCCTTTTCGAGGAGAGCGCAGCCTTTCTGACCGACTTTGTCGGCAAGGAAAATGTCATCTCGGCAATAGTGCATATGGATGAAAAAACGCCACATATGCACTCCCTTCATGTTCCGGTGACACCAGGCGGACGACTCAGCGCCAACAGCATTTATACCCACGCCAGTCTGAAAAAGCTGCAACTCGAACTGCCCTGCTATCTGCAAGACCGTAGCTTCGACATTCAGCGCGGTGTCGAGCATCAGCGCGGTGTCGAGCAGAAGCCCGATTCCGCGAAAAAGCATCTGGATACGCGGGAGTTCAGGCAGCAACAGGAAGCCCTGAACAACCTGATTCTGGAATCCGAAGAACCTGCCCAAAGTTCTCGGCAAATCATTGCTGCTCTGGAGCAGCACGAGGAAGAGCTGAAAAAGAACATTGAAACGTATGAGCGGCAGGCTGAGGAGAAGGAAGTGGATACGTTACGCAAAAAACAGGCGCAGCTTGCAGCGGAATATACGGCCCACAGGAAGCAAAGCCATATGGAGTCACTCAATACTTTAAACTCCTTTATATGTAGTAGTTCAGACTTGATCAGACAGTTCTCTCCGTTTTGAGGTTGTGCCTGTCCGCCTA
>APFI01000186.1 GCA_000403945.1 Desulfovibrio sp. Dsv1 | reverse complement strand
AAAAGCTTTCCCAAACTTTTCTTTCTTTACGTTTACCTGGCAGCCTCAATGATTTGGATCAGATAGTTTGTAAACATACCCTAGTCTGCTCCAAGACCTGTCCGTGTGTCCGGATCGTTTCAGGGAAAAAACGGAGGAGGACCAGATGATTTTTTTTGATCCCATCACCGGGATCGCGCCTGTGGTGCAGGATACGCCGCCGGGCGACGCCTTGGTAATTTCCTACATGCCGTCCGAATTCATCGACGGCACGGCCGCTGGGGCGCAACTGACCGACGCGGTCAGCGCCGCTTCCTTCATGCAGAATCAGTGGAGGGCCGTGGCGGAAAATATGCGGGATATTGGCAATGTGGTCAGCGCGTATGGATGAGAATTTTCACTTTTTGTCTGTTCCGTAACCCGATCCGGCCTGATTTACGCCCAGCAGCTTGGCCGCGAAGGCTGCCGCGCCGAATCCGTTGTTGATATTGAGCACAGCCACGCCGGGTACACAGGTGCAGAGCATGGCGGAAAGGGCCGCGAAGCCGTGCGCACCCACGCCGTAACCCACGGAGGTGGGCACAGCCAGCACCGGTGCTGGCGTGAGGCTCGCCAGAACGCCGGGTAGGGCCCCTTCCATGCCAGCCACGGCAATAATTACCCCGGCGCTGTGCAGAGCCTCCAGATGTGGGTTCAGGCGGTGCAGTCCGGCTACGCCCACATCTGTGACGCAGCCGCAGTCGCAGCCCCAGAATGACAGTGTGCCGAAAGCTTCCAGAGCCACGGCCATGTCCGCCGCGCCAGCGGAGACCACCAGAGCGCTCCCCTTTGTGGGCCAGGGGGGGGTCATTCGCTGTTGCAGATTTTTCGGACCGCCCAGAGAAAACAGGCGGGCTTCGGGCCAGTGCAGACCCGCCGGGAAACGCCAACCCAAAAGTTCAGCCTGTTCCGGCGCGACGCGGCTGACCAGCACCGGCCCGTGCCGGGAAAGGCCTTCCACGGCGGCCAGCAGAACCGCCTCACTCTTGCCCTGAGCGAAAACCACTTCTCCCAGACCGGTGCGGAGTTCGCGTTGCGGGTCCAAGTTCAGGCCGTGCAGCGTGTCTTGGACGGTTGCAAAACTCAATTGCTTCAATGCCTTGTCAGGATCAAGGCCGCCCCCGGCCACTTGGGCCAGAATATCTCGAATGACGTTTTTTTGCATGGCACATGTTATACGCCAAGGCATGTTCATTGTCAGCTTTTTTCCAGTAATCAGGCCGTTTTCAGGCCATGCTGTTGCATTGTGGAACGCGACACGATACAAAAAGTCCATGTCGACCCACCGCCTCCTCTTTCTTGCTCCGGCCCAGGCCATTACCGCTATTTTTCCCTCCTTGCGGGATGCCGGTTATGAACTGGGCATTGCCGAAAACCTCAAAGGGGCGTCGGTATTCATCCGCAAGTCCGGTCCCGGCGTGATTTTCGCGCGGCCTGCCCTGCCCGGCTTCCGGGTAGAGGATCTCTTGGCCGTGAGCGCGGAGGATCCCAATTTTCCGCCGGTCATCGTCACCACCGACAAAGGCAGTCCGGAAGAAGCGGAACGCCTGCTTGGCCTAGGCGCGCGAGACTACTGGCTGGAGCCTTTGGATGTGGAACGGATCATGGCTGTGGCCCGCGAACCTCGCAAGGCAGCGTCCGTGCCGCCTTCCAGCACGTTGGGCGGACACAGGCCGCAGTATGCCGAGGGCCAGAGCGGCCCGCGCATCGTGGGGCGGCATCCGGCCATCGCCAGAGTGCTGCAGCTGGCTCGGCAGGTGGCGGCCTCCAAAGCCACGGTGCTAATTACCGGCGAGTCGGGCACGGGCAAGGAAATGTTCGCACGCTACCTGCACGCCATGAGCAAGCGTGCGCGCGGGCCTTTTGTGGCCGTGAACTGCGCGGCCCTGCCCGAGCATCTGCTAGAAAGCGAACTGTTCGGTCATGAAAAGGGAGCCTTCACAGGGGCCATCGCTCGCAAACTTGGCAAGTTTGAACTGGCCACGGGCGGCACCCTGCTGCTGGACGAAATTTCAGAAATGGACATGGCTTTGCAGGCCAAATTGCTGCGCGTACTTCAGGAAGGCGAGATCGACCGGGTGGGCGGCGCGGAAATCGTGCGGGTGGACGTGCGCGTGCTGGCCACCACAAACCGCGATCTGGAAGACTGGGTCAAACAGGGCAAATTCCGCCAGGATCTGTATTTCCGGCTCAATGTTATTCCTCTGCGCCTGCCTTCCCTGCGCGAGCGCGGCGACGACGTGCTGGAACTGGCCCGGTTTTTCGTTGACATGTATGTGCGTGAGTATAAGCTGCCGCCCGCAGCCCTCAGTGATGCCGCAGTGACTTGGCTGAAACAGTATGATTTTCCCGGCAATGTGCGCGAATTGCAGAATCTCATGGAGCGCGCCGTGCTGCTGGCCAACGGCCGCCCGGTGGAGCCCTGCCATTTTCTGCTGGAAAATGAGGCTTGGCCTTTGTTTGAGGAAGACATTCCGGATGCCGGGGGAGAGGACTTCGGCGATGCTGTCGCAGCCGCCGCGAGCGTCGCCTCGGGCCAGACGACACCGGAGGCGGTAACGGGGCATTTCGCCGGGCCCGTGATTCCGCTGCATGAAATGGAGCGGATCATGATAATCAAGGGCTTGGAAGCCACTTCCGGCAACCGCACCCAAGCCGCCGAACTGCTGGGAATTTCCGTGCGCACCCTGCGCAACAAGCTCAACGAATACCGTTCCCTCGGCCTTCCTGTGGACTGACAGGCTGGCGGCCCACCCCCTTTGCATTTGCCGGAAGTTTGTCAGTGCAGGAGTTGGCCGCCAGCTTTTCATAAAGCCAGTTGAAATTCATTTGGCCGCGAGTTTGCGCAGGTCCTCGTCCCTGAGGGCGCGGGCCCGATCCTCCACGGCTTTGGCCTCGTCCCGGCTTGTGTCCACAAGGCCGCCTACCAGAATATCGCCCGGCCGGATGACCGTGTTGCCCATGGCAATGTAGGCGTCGCAGGCCACGGTCAGCATGCCGTCGGGAAGGGCGTTGTCCACGGCGTAACAAAGCAGCAGAAGGGCGGGCGTTCACTGTGCGGCAGGATTCTGTAGCGACGGTGTTTCGGGTCCCGTCGGGGCATCCTCTTCGCGGTGACCCAAGGTTTCGGCGCTGGTATACAGCCGTTGCAGGTGCGGATCATCATGTCCAGCAGTTTGGCGCCCGCCGCGTTCAGGTCATATTCATGTGGATCAGGCCGGTCACGTCCATGTCGATGTGCTCACTAGAAGTCATTTCATGATTCCCTGATGACTCTTCCGAGTAAAATCA
>APFI01000185.1 GCA_000403945.1 Desulfovibrio sp. Dsv1 | reverse complement strand
GGGATGCCATCAATCGCCGCAGCCGCATGAAACATGTCGCGGCGGTATTTCGATGAACGCCGACAAGCCCGTCAGCGGCGCGCGGTGGCTCCGGCAACAAGAGGTTTTATCAATTCAGACTGTTGTCGAGAGCTTAACCCGCGTTGTTTTTCGTGCTTATCCTGGCCTATTCGGCCTGGCCAGGACAGCCCCAAGTAAAATGTGACCAGTTGTGCTCATGGAGATGCAATGGGCCAACTTTTCTATCTTTCCAGCGAACAGTCTGAACGTGTCAGGCCATTTTTTCCTCTTTCACATGGAGTTTCACGCTCCGGTGACCTGGGAACGCCCGGCGGAATTATTTATGTATGGCGTCAGGCATGGCCCGCAATGGAAGGATGCTCCCCGTGGGCATGGCCCTTATAAAACCCTGCATAATCGCTTTTTTCGCTGGAGTCGCATGGGTGTATTCAAAGCATCCTTGCGGAGCCCGCAAAAACGGCGAACAATGATGGACGGTTAATGATGCGTCTCAAAACCCGGCGAACCGCTGCGAGCCCGCTCAAGAAAGGGCTCTTTCCCGCCGCACCGGACGCGCAAAAGGAGGATTGAATTCAAAATTTCAAGCGCTCCGCGACGGCGACGGAAAGCCCTTGGCCCTGACGCTCGCGGAAGGCTGGCCGGGCGACCATAAAGGAGCGGCCATGCTCTTGGACTCATTCTGCGGGTTTGACCACGGCGGCGCGCCGCGTGAATGAGAGACCGCGTGGCTAACAATTGAGCGCCGCATGCCAGCTACCGACGACCGGATATTCCCAATGTTCATAGACTGACGGCGGATAGCGTTGCGCGGCACAAAAGAGGATCGCCTGCTACCGCGTAGCGGGCGAAGGAAACTCCCGAAGTATAAGCCGCACAGCTCTCACCGTCCTTAAGCAATGGAAAGTTCCGTAGGGGTGTTCCGGGGGATGCAAAAGGACGGAGAGGGGGGAGCGTCATCCCAACCCGTCCTTTGCTTATGCTGTGGCGGATCAAGCAGAAGTGGTGTGAAAAAATTCGATGCCCACAGGGTACGTAAAGGGTCTCCGCGTGACAACCCCGATCTTCTTTTATCACATTCGTTCGTCGGAAATCCGTTATCCCACGGACTTCCGCGCGTACTCCCGTACAAAGGCCACAGCGGACTCCAAATCCGTCACTTCACCAGCGATCTGGGCCTGCAGCAGCGCGTCGCGGATCACGCCCACCAGCGGGCCAGGGGCTAGGCGGGTCTCGCTCATGATCTCATTGCCGTTGAGCAGGGGTTCGAGCATTTGTTCTGGTGTTTCGGCCCGGCCCAGATACTTCATATTGTGATTGAACGAGGTGTAGCTGCCTTCGCGGGCATGCAGGTCGGCGCGGGCCATGGCGATGAGCCGCGGGTATTCGTCCAGTGCCTTGAAGCGGCGGATGCCCCTGTCGGTCATCATGAAATGGAAGCGCATGTGGTGGTTCACCAGATGGCAAAGCAGATCAATGTCCTCCGGGGCAAAGTGCAGGCGGCGCAGAATCTTGCGCGTGACCTTGGCGCCTACCCGATGGTGCTGGTAGAACGTCCACTGTCCGTCGAAATACTCGCCGGTAAAGAGCTTGCCCACATCATGGAACAGTATGGCCATGGTGCCCAGCCAGTCGTAGTGAAAACCCTCTTCCGGATAGTGCTTCATGCATTCCAGTGTGTGGTCGAAGACGTTGACTTCCACGCCGTCCTTGTCCTTTTCCTGACAGACGCAGGACAGCGCCGTCACTTCCGGGATCAAGCCCTGGAGAATATGGGCGTCATACAGCAGACGCACGAAGCGATGCATGGATTCGGCGGCTACTTTGCGCCATTCATCCATAATGTCCGTGGCCGGAACATAGTCCAGTACGCGCACCGAGGAACGCACAATGGCCAGCCATGTGTTAGGTTCAATGGGAATGTCAAAATTGGCCGCGAAGCGTAAAGCCCGCACGGCCAGCAGATAGTTGTGACGTAGGGTTTCGTCCGGTAGGCCGGTGAAGCGGATGCTGCCACCCTTGAAGTCGGCGAAACCCTCGTAGGCGTCGCCGCTGGGCGCGGGGCTGCCGAAGCCGGTCAGGCGGAGTTGCTGGCGCTCCTTGGGGTTCATCATGGCGGCCATGCTGGGCGTGATGCGCAGCAGCGAAAGTTCGGGATGGCCCGCACCCTCCACTTCCAGCGGATAGAAGCGGAACAGGATGCCGTTTTCCTCCATCTCGGCCATGGCGCGTTTTTCAGACTCTATGCGGGCTTTGGGGAAGAGTTTGACTAGGGTGTCCATATCCGGTTCGCAGGCGATGTCCACAGCGGGTTGCTTGGCGGAGCGCAGCAATTGCTCCTGCAAGGGCGCGTTGATCACGTGTGCGTCATAGCCGTTGCGCAGCAGGGTTTTGCAGATGGTAATGGCTTCTTTGAGCGCTTGGTGCATCGTGGGCTCCTTGCGAAATGGGGGTAATACGCCGCCATCGCATACGAAAAGACGGGATTGGCGCAATATTTCAATTATGTACAGGACGAGGTCTGAAAGTCAAGCATGATGATTTGTTTTGCGGCGGCTGAAAACGGACAACGCCCCGCGCCTAATAATGCAGCGCGGGGCGTTGTTTTAACGCGGATGTTAAAGCTAGGAGCAATGTTACTTTAAAATTGCCCCGGTGACCGCGAAAGCGGCCATACGTAAAGTCAATCTGCTCTAGTCACAAAAATGGCGGGCTTCCCGCTTGACGCCCAGGGCGATCTTCCAGAGCAGAGAGAGCACCAGCGCCCCCACGGCGTAGACGCCGAGGGCCACAGCGATTTCTTTTGCCGTGGGCATATAGGGCGTAAAGGCTTCAAACATGTTGGGCGTGAAACCGCCGATAAGCAGGCCCAAGCCCTTGTCGATCCAGCTGGCGGTCACCAGCATGATCAGCGCCAAGGGCAGCAGGGGGCCGGTGCGCCACTGCGGCGGAATCAGGATGGCCAGAGAGGCGAAGGCCATGATCACGGCGGCCCACATCCAGTAGCTCACCCATGCCAGATGTCCGCCATGGCCGGAGAACAGGAAGAGTATGGGTTCCATATGGCCTGGAATCTGGCTGTAGAAGGCCGTGAAGATCTCCAGCAGATAGAAGAACACGTTCACGCACATGGCGTAGACAATGATGGCGGACAGGGTCTTGATGGCGTCCCTGCCGGGGTCGAAGCCCGTGAGCCGCCGCACTAGGAAGAGCAGGAGTAGCAGAATGGCGGGACCGGAGCAGAAGGCCGAGGACAGGAAGCGCGCGGCCATGATGGCTGTCAGCCAGTAATGGCGGCCCGGAATGCCTGCGTACAGGAAGGCCGTGACCGTATGGATGGAGAAGGCCCAGAGCACGGAAAGGTAGATCAGGGGCTTGACCCAGTTGGGCGGATCCACGTCCAGGCGTTCGGCCTCCAGGGTGACCCAGCCGATGATGATGTTTAGGCAGAGATAGCCGACGAGCACGATCATGTCATAGAACATGACCGAATTGGGCGTGGGGTGGAGCATGACGTTGAGCATGCGCTGGGGCTGCCCGAGGTCCACCACGATGAACAGGGCACACATGACCACGGCTGCCACAGCCATAAATTCGCCGAAGATGATCATGCGCTTGAATTTCTTGTAGTGATGGAAGTAGGCGGGCAGGACCAGCATCACGGCCGAGGCCGCCACGCCGACAAAATAGGTGAACTGCGAGATATACAGTCCCCAGGATACGTCCCGGTTCATGCCCGTGATGCCCAGACCGCTCTGGAGCTGGTCCAGGTAAACAAGGCCGCAGCCCGCGATGGCGCAGAGCAGAAAGAGCAGCCACACATAATAGCTCTTGGGACCGGTAAACAATTTTTCAAGCATGGCCAGTTCTCCCTAGATGAGGTAGTAGACGCCGGGCTGCGTGCCCAGATTGGGCTTGCGGCGGATACTGTAGTTGGCGGCCAGGGCCTGACGCACCGTTGAATTGGGGTCTTCCAGATCTCCGAAGAGAATCTTGCCGCCCGAAGCTTCCACACAGGCGGGTATCTTGCCCACAGCCAGACGTTCAGCGCAGAAGGTGCATTTTTCCACCACGCCGATCATACGGGTGGGGAAGGCCGGGTTGGGCACGGGATCCGAAAGGTATTTACGCGGGTCCACGAAATTGAAAGAGCGCGCGCCGTAAGGACAGCCGGCCATACAGAAGCGGCAGCCTATGCAGCGGTGGTAGTCCATGGCCACGATACCGTCTTCCATCCTGTAGGTGGCCTGGGTGGGGCAGACGCGCACGCAGGGCGGATTGCTGCAATGGTTGCACAGCAGCGGAAATTCGGCTTGGCGCGTTTTGTCGTTGATATGGGCGTTCATGTCGTCCGGGAAGACGTGGTCATGCTTGTCCAGCCAAAACCATTTGATGTTCTGGTTGCCGGGGATGTGCGGCACGTTGTGGACCTTGTGGCAGGCTTCAATGAGCGCCTCGTAGTCCTCGGGGTTGTGGAACTGGCGGGTGTCGATGACCATGGCCCAACGCTTGGCGGTCAGGGCGTTTTCCCCCCGCTCATACCGGCCGGGCGCGATCTGGGCCCGCGCCGCTCCGGCCATGCTGGCCACACCCGCCATCCCGCTGCTCAGGGCAAAGGCAGAAAGCCCCGCCACTTTCAGAAAATTTCTTCTGTTCGTGTTCATTACTTGCCCTCCGTGGGAATAATGTGGCAAGTCCAGCAATAGGGATAGACGCTGTTGGCCACGTGGCACTTTTCGCAGAATTCCTTGTAGTTGTTGTGGCACTTCAGACATGCGTTCTGCAGGCTGATGGCCCACTTTTTCCCGTCCTTGGCGGACACATAAACGCGGTTTTCCTTGCGCAAAGCCTCGTCGCGCCACTCGTTGAGCAGGCGCATATGCTGGGCGCGCATGAATTCCACGTCCTCAATGCAGTTTTTTTCATCCTTGGGCAGCACCACGTCGGTTTTTGGGTAGTCCTGTCCCAGATAGCTCACCCAGAAAGGGGAGCTGAACAGCACCACAAAAATGACAATGCCCGTGATCACAACTTTGGCGTTATACATCTATCGACCCTCCCCCTGCGCCTCAGGCGTATCAGCCGGACTTTCCTCCGGATCGTCCGCCACATTGGGCAGGTCTTCCTGACGCATGTCCATGGTGCGCTTGCATTCGCCCTTCATGATCAGAGCGTTGCCCACCAGTTCGTGCAGGCCGCTCACGCTCACACCCGGTGCCCAGTAATCGGCCAGCGGAGGCAGTGTGGCGCGATCGATGGCACAGACGCAGACCATGTGGTTGACGCCGTCTTTCTGCTGCACATAACGCAGGGCGTTGCCGCGCGGCATGCCGGACCGCATGCGCAGCTCCATGATTTCCTCGGTGTTCAGGCCCGAACCCGCGCCGCAGCAGAAGGTCTGCTCACGGATGGTGTTTTCGGGCATTTCCACGAAGTTGTTGCAGACGTGCTTGAGCACGTAGCGGGGTTCGTCCAGTAGGCCCATGGCGCGCGCCGGGTTGCAGGAGTCGTGGAAAGTGGTGACGAGGTGATCGTTGCGGCTCGGGTCAAGCTTGAGCTTGTCATGGTGGATCAGGTCGGCTGTGAATTCCGCGATATGCACCATCTTGGTGGAGGCGGCGTTGGAGAACACCGTGCCGGTGATGGGCGAGACTGGAATTTCCATATTGGTCGGGGCCGGGCCGTTGTAAGTATCCATGTACTGGTTGATCACGCGCCACATGTGCCCGCACTCGCCGCCCAGAATCCATTTGACACCTAGGCGCTCGGCCTCGGCGTACATCTTGGCGTTGAGTTTCTTGGCCATGTTGAAGGAGGTGAAGGAACCGAAGTTGCCGCCCTCCGAAGCATATGTGGAGAAGGTATAGTCGAGATCCAGCTCGTGGAAGAGCATCAGGTAGCCCATGAAGGTGTAGATGCCGGGATCCGCGAACACGTCGCCCGAGGGCGTGATGAAGAGGATCTCGTGGCCCTTTTCGTTGAAGGGCGTCTTGGGCCGGATGCCGGTGATGGTTTCGCAGTCGTCGGCCAGCATTTCCACGATTTCCACAAAGGAATGGGGCTGGATGCCCAAGTGGTTGCCGGTGAAGCTGCAGTTTTTGACCGGGTCCATGATCCAGTGGATGCCCAGACCTACTTCATGCAGAAGTTCGCGCACGATGGCCGTGATTTCGGCCGTGTCGATGCCGTAGGGGCAGAACAACGAACAGCGGCGGCATTCCGTGCACTGGTAGGCGTAGTAGAAAAGCTCCTTGACCACGCTCATGTCCCAGTCGCGCGCGCCCGCCTTCTTGCCCAGAATCTTGCCGAGCATGGTGTAGTCGCGCCGGTAGAGGGAGCGCAACAGCTCGGCGCGCAGCACGGGCATGTTCTTGGGATCGTTGGTGCCCAGGAAGAAATGGCACTTGTCCGCGCAGGCGCCGCAGCGCACGCAGATGTCCATGAAAAGCTTCAGCGAACGGTGCTTCTCCAGACGATCGGCAAAGGCGTCGCAGAGAAGTTTTTCCCAGTTCTCCGGCAGGTTCCAGTCCTCGGCGGCCGGATCCCAATCGTGGGGATTGGGCATGTGCAGGAGTTCCATGGTCTCTTTCTTGGCCGGGTAGCAGAAGCTGCCCGGCGTGAATTCAGGCTTGGTGTCGAGCCAGCTTTTGTCCGGAAAGGCCGGGCGGCTGGCGACGAGCATTTGCGGCGTAGGTAATTTTGCCATGATGACGACTCCTTACTCGGCGGCCTTTTCGGGTTGCTTCTCCAGCGGCAGGCCGGCTTCGGCCATGGCGTCGCGGTAGGTATCTTCGTACTCGGGGTAGGTGAAGTACTGCTTGGGCGGATTCCAGGGATTGATGTGGCGCATCCGGCGGGAATTGTTGGCTTGGTTGCGCGTGGGGCTGAAGAACACGCCCGGCATATGCGCGAGTTTGGAGAAGGGGAAGTAGATCAGCAGTACGCTGACCAAGGTCAGGTGCACGAAGAACAGCGCGTTGATGTTCGCGTCCGGCACGGGAGCGAAGTGGGTCAGGCCCATGACGAAGACCTTGACCTGGGCGATTTCGGTTTTATCAAAATAGCGCAGGCAGATGCCCGTGCCCACGATGCCGATGAGCAGCCAGAGCGGGAAGTAGTCGTTGAGCAGGGAGAGATAGCGCAGGCGCTGGTTGAAAATGCGCCGGGCCAGCAGGAAGAGCAGGGCCGCCAGGGCCAGCCCGCCGGTCCAGAAGAAGCGCGGTGAACCTATCTGCATGACCCCGTCGATGGATTCCAGGAAGGTGATACAGGACGGTACCGGCTCAATGAAGAAGCGGAAGTGCCGGATGAAGATCAGCAGGAGGCAGTAGTGGAAGAGCAGGGCGAAACACCACAGCCATTTGGAGGAATAATAGACGCTGCGAGGTCCGTTGTTGACGGGGTCGTTTTCGCGCACGCCAGCCAAGCTGTTGCGGAAAAGCGAACGGAAGAAAAAGACTTCCAGAAACATGCGCTGGACAACGCCCCAGGTGGTGCTGGGACAGTCGATCTTGTTCTGCTTGATGAAATCAAGCGATTGCTCTTGGCCGCCGGTGGTGGGGATGCAGAAGGGCACGGGAGATTTCGCCCAGTAGACCATGCGCCAGACCATGCCGACGATGAAGACGACTGCCGCCACATAAGGCAGCGCTACGCCGAACAGAGCGAGCCCCGCGCTCGCTCCCGCCCAAGCGATGGTCCCTATGAGCAGCACCAGCAGTAATGATGAGAACATTCCCTACCTCGCTTGACTACAAGTTATCCCGACTATCTGAGTGGATTCCGGGAAGATTTTTGCGCTGTGTTTTCGCCGGGGACCGGCAGGATGTGCCGCCCCCGACACCCTTACGTCGCGTCCCGCGCCACAGCGAAAAACGGCTGCGGACGCAGGGTGTCCGCCGCCGCGCTCCGGCTTCCAAGCCGCCTCCCGCCGTTGCGCGTCAGCGCGCGCCGAACGGGCCTTCCTCCAACCTCTGCGCCCAGCGCGCCAGTTGGGCGTGCTGGTTGCGGATTTCTTTGATACGCGACTCCGCCAGTGTTTCGCGGGCTGCGGTGTAGATGTCAAAAGCCAGCAACGCCAAACTGTCCAGCCGGGATTCGGCCGTGAGATAGGCGTCAAGCCCGCTCCGGGCGGCCAGCGGCGGCAGGATGCGCTCCCGCAGCAGAGGCTTCATCAGATAAAAAACGCCCAAACCCTGGCTGGGCGTGAAGGTCTGCACGGCGCGCAGTTTCACGAAGCGTTCCAGCGCGGCCTTGACCGTGTCGATTTTCACCTCTTCCCCGGCCACGGCATCATACAGCGTGCCCGCCGCCTCTTTGGTCATATGGGCCACGGGATTGCCGAAAGGATCCTGTTTGGTGCGCAGAAAGCCTGTGGTTTCAAAAGGATAAGTAGAGTATACCGCCTCCGTCCAGAGGCGGACAATATCGTTTTTCCGGCTGCGAAATATTTCTTGTATGTTCATGGATTTCAGCTAAACGGCCAAGCGTATAGTTTTCTCATATAAGCGGGAAGGGTCAAGCGCGTCAAGCCCTTTCGGGTATTTTACGCGCTTTCTCCAGCCCCCGGCGTTGGAAAAAAGCACGCCGTTCATGCCCGAAGCCGGGAGCAAAGGCGCTAAGGCGTTTGGGTAGGCTGTGAAAAAAGGTTGCCCGCTCTCGGAAAGAGAATGTGCATCAGATTGTGCTAAAAGGCGCAATCTGAACTGTCCCCGGTGCCGGGCCGCTGCCGGTTACGGACAAGGAGTAGTGCCGCGACACTGGCCCGCCACTTGGGGGGTCAAGGGCAGAGCGGCGTCTTGTCCGTTCTGAACTTCAGGCTGGCTGCCGGTTTGGCCGTCCCGCGCGGAAGACGGCGTATCCCGGGACTGCGAGGGCGAGGGGGGCGCCAGCATGTCTGTCCGGTTTGATGCGGAGCCCGCCAGCTGGCGGTTTTGCCGGGCCTGTTGCTTGATCAGGATGCTGGGCAGCCCGTGGTATTCAAAGAAGGGCACGGTCTGCGCGCCAGCGGAAAAGACATGGGCCTTGTTGCGCAGCATTCTGAAACGCAGCCAGAGCAGATCGGGACTCAGAGCCGCGAACCCGCGCGCTGGGGGCACGTTTTGGGACTGGCCCAAGGCTTCGGCCAGATTCATGCCCGTGTCCAGCAGACGGCGCATCTGGGCTACCCTGTATACGTCGCTGTCATTTTCAGCCAAGGGATAGAAAGCCACGTCCACATGCCCCGAAAGAATGTCGATGCCCTCGCGGCAGCTTGGGCAGGAGGGGGAGAAGAACATGCGCACTGTGGCCTCGTCGCCCTCCGCAATGGGCCAGATCGCGGTCTGGGAGCGGGTCACGGTTCCCACATTGACCGTGAACAGCAGAATCCAGAGCAGAAGCAGGGGCGAGCGGCGGGGCTGGATGCCGCGCCCGCGCGCCTGTCCCTGTTCCGCATGGCGGAAGCCCAAGTAGGTCAGGACGAAGAATACGGCCACCACCAAGCAGCTCACGCAGGGCGCGGTCAGGGCCATGAGCAGCAACAGGCATATATCGCCCAGCAGGGCCAGCCCGGCCAGAAGGCGTCCCGGCGCTGCGGCCCCCAGCAGGGCCAGCAGGGCCAGAACCGCAAAGGTTCCCGTGCCCAGCCACCAGAGCGAAATGCCGCCCACTGTGAAATCCTGATACAATGAGCAACCGGCTGTCACGCAGAAATTGACGCCATTGCCGAAGGCGCTCCAGATGCAGAAAGCCGCTGCCAGCAGCGCGATGCACAAAGGGCCGGTGAGTATTTCGCGGGATCGCTTCATGAAACACCTGTGGTATGGCTGTGAGGCGCGGACGCGCCGCTGTTTTCAATACACCGTGGGGGAGACCGCTTCCTAAAAGAAGCGTTGGCCGCAAAAGTATAAAATTTATAGGCTGTTTTTTACTGCTCGTAAAGCGCTGAAGCTTTTGGAGCGCTTTGCCTCGCGCCGGACGGTCAGACGGCGGGCCGGACTTGCCCTGAACCGGGCTATGACATATAAGAAAAGACAGTCAGAATCGACAACGGCGCGGGCGGTGGACGTTGGCCTGATCAACGGCGCGTCGGCCAACAGCGGACCGCCGGTGATCTTTTTTCCCTGTCCGGGCCTTCCTCTAGCGCGGCAGTCAGCCGCGCCGCGCTTATTGCCTTTTTCTGTTCACCGATGTGCTGGCCGCGCTGGTGTCTTGGCGTTACAGTCTGTGATGACGGTGCAGGTGTTCCTGCCGGTCGCCGTGCTACTGCCCTGCGTGGCTTTGGGCATCTGGCTGGGCGCGCGCTGGTTTCGGCGCGTGGACGAGGCCCGCTTCCGGCGCGTGGTGCTGGAGTTGTTGATGGCTCTGGCGGGCCTGGTGCCCCCGTCGCCCTGAAGCTGCGGACTGATGGATGCGGAAAAACCTTGTTTTCCGTAATGGCGTGGGCCACACTGAACCGGTGACGGGATTTCGGGATTGCCCGTCAAAAACGTGTCTGGAGAAAAATTATGTGGAAGAACGTCATGTTGTTGGGAGCCTTCGCTTTTCTGCTCTGCGCCTGCGGCGGCGCGCGCAACGCCAAACTGCCCGACGGCAGTGAGGGCTATTCCATCAACTGCGATGGAGGGGCCGACTGGGCGGACTGCTATAATCAGGCGGCGGACAAGTGCGGCGGCCCCTATGAGATTGTCGCCACCAATACCGTTGGCGTGCGCGACACGCCAATGCGGAATATTATTGTGAAATGCAAAAAATAAGCAATATTATTTTGAAATTGCTCTGGCGGCTGCGAGAGCGGCCGCACACCCATCCGTATGCCGCGCGAAGCGCGTTTTGTCGCCAATGCAAATATAAAAGGGACGCCCTTCGGGGCGTCCCTTTTATATCATGCTGACGCGGTTCGCTACATGGTGGAACCGGCGGCGGCGCGCTGCATCTTGATTTCCACCTTTTCGGTGAGACCGGAATAGTACTCGCGCAGAATGACGAGCACTTCTTCGCGGCCGAAGTGATCCGGCACTTCCGCGCCTTCGGAGAGCATCTTGCGCAGCTTGGTGCCCGACAGGATCACGCGGTCTTCCTTGCTGTGCGGGCAGGTGCGCATGGATGCCATGCCGTCACACTTCTTGCAGTAGAAGGTCCAGTCGATGTTCAGGGGCTCGCAGAGCAGGCGTTTACCTTCCTCGGCAGGCACGGGCATCTTGCGGAAGATTTCCTGGGCTTCAAACATGCCGTAGAAGTCGCCCACACCGGCGTGGTCGCGGCCCACCAGCAGATTGTTGATGCCATAGTTCTGACGGAAGGTGGCGTGCAGCAGGGCTTCACGCGGACCGGCGTAACGCATGTCCAGCGGATAGCCGGCCTGGATCACAAAGTCTTTGACAAAATATTTGTCCACCAGGGTGTCGATGCACTTCACGCGCACTTCGGCCGGGATATCGCCGGGCTTCAGGGAGCCCACCAAGGAGTGGATGACCACGCCGTCGCAGACTTCCACGCCGATCTTTGCCAAGTATTCATGCGAACGGTGCATGGGGTTGCGCAGCTGCAGGGCGGCCACTTTCTGCCATCCGCGTTCGTCCATCTTTTCGCGCAGCTGGGCGGGGGTCATGTACACGCCCGGGAACTTTTCGGGGAATTCGCCCTGCGAGAGAACTTTCACCGGACCGGCAATGTTGTATTCTTTCTGGGCCAGCACCATTTTAACGCCGGGATGGTCATTGGGGGCCACTTCCCAGAATTTTTCGGAGTCCGGGCCTTCGCCCTTGAAGACCAGTTCGCATTCCCACTTCTTGTCTGCTTCGGTCATCTCGTAGATTTCTTCCACCTTCATGGTGGCCATGACTTCGCCCTTGCGGACGAGGGCCACCTCCTGGCCGGCCTTCAAATTTCTGGCGTCTTCGGCGGAGATGTCGAGGGTCACCGGCACGGGCCAGAAGGTGCCGTCGGCAAGCAGCATCTTTTCGCATACGCTTTTCCAGTCAGCTTTGCCCATGAAGCCGGTCAGGGGCGAAAAACCGCCAATGCCCATCATGATCAGGTCGCCCTTGGCGCGGGAAGAAATTTCGATCTGCTTCAGGCCGGCGGCCTTTTTCTTCTCATCTTCCAATGCATTGCCCTTCAGCAGACAACACACCAAGCCTTTGCCGCCATGCGGGGGTACCAGTTTGGACATCGCGAAATCCTCCGTGTTTTAGTTATGGAAGCCTCACCGCGCCGAGCAAAATCCAATCCGGCCGGAAAGGGGGTTGTTCCGGCGTTTATCTTGTGAATAATCTAACAAAAAGTCAACTAGCTTTCAGAATTTTTTGTGGCTTCTTTTGCGTTCAGACCCGGCGGCGAAGGGGAAAAGCCAGCCCAACGTCCTTTTTCGGATCCGGGTGGGGGCATAGTGTGCTCATGGTTTGCGATGCGGAGCCTAGAAGTCATTTCATGATTCCCTGATGACTCTTCCGAGTAAAATCATGGAAAATGCCA
>APFI01000184.1 GCA_000403945.1 Desulfovibrio sp. Dsv1 | reverse complement strand
TTGGCATTTTCCATGATTTTACTCGGAAGAGTCATCAGGGAATCATGAAATGACTTCTAGAGACGGCCCCTAGAGCAGATTTTTTTTGAAAGCTGCGCTTTTTCAAAGATTCATTCAGCCGAAAAACACGGCTTTTGGCTGAATCCACGCCGCTTCGCGGCGTGGCGTACCATGCACGGCGTCAGAGCATTAAAGTTGAAATGCTCTAAAAAGATGTATTTTGTTTCTTGGCAAGAAAAAAGCCGTTCGCGGACCGGGGATAGTACTCTTCTGACAGACTTGGGCCGCGAACGGCTTTTGACACGGCCCAAGGGACAAAAGACTTTTTTGAGAGGCAGCCCCTGTGCCATTGGCACGGATACTGCTTTATATGGAGCGGAGAGGAAAATTTTTCCCTTTCGCGCATTTTTTACGGGCAGGATAGCTTTAAGAATATCAATTCGTAAAGTTAATCCGTTCTAGGAGGCAGCAGCGTGAACTCGGCATTGTACATCGGTGCCACCGGCATGAAGGGCCTGAGCCAAGGCATGCAGGTGACCACAAACAATCTGGCCAATGTCAGCACCATCGGCTACAAGCAGCAGGGCATCCTGTTCTCTGATCTGATCTCCACGAGCCAGGCCGGTATGGGCGAATGGTGGAACAACCAAGAGAACTCACGCGTAGCCTTGGGCCAGACCGGCAAGGGTGTACAGGTGGACACGGTGCGCACCAGCTTCCAGCAGGGCACCATGCAGTCCAGCAATACGGTCACGGACATGGCCATCAACGGCAAGGGCTTTTTTCAGGTGACTGACGGCGTGAACCTCTACTACACCCGGGCGGGCGACTTCCGTCCGGACAACAAGGGCGTCTGGCGCACCCCCACAGGCTTGGCCCTCAACGGCTACAAATATAATGGGGACGGCAGCCTAGGCGGTCTGCAAGAAGTCAAGATCGACAGATTCAGCACCATGCCAGGCAAGGGCACGGCACGGGTGGACCTGACCATGAATCTGAATTCGGGCCAGGACAATGCCGTGGACGAGCACAATCCCTACTTCGGCATGCTGGGCCTTTATAACGCCACGAACATCAAGCCGCTCCCCAACACTGCGTACAGTTATTCCCAAACCATGACTCTCTATGACGCCGAAAGCAAGCCGCACACGGTCACAGTCTATTTCGACGATGCGCCCGACAGCACGTCGGGTTCCATGATGGAATTTCTCATTGCCGCCGGGGCCACGGGCAAGACCGATGCGGACGGCGACGTCATTCCTCCGTCACCGGGCGACGGCCTGCTGATGAGTGGCGTGCTGCAATTTAACTCTTGGGGCCGCCTGACGGGCATGTCCGCCTTCACGCCCGCAACGGAAGGCAGCAAGAATCTGGCGGACTGGCAACCGGCCGCGTTGGACGGCGGCCTGCCCCAGCTTATCCTGGAGGGCGCGACCATGTCCGTGAACTTCGGCATCAGCGCCGCCGGAGGTTGGCAGAACGCACCGGCTTCGGCGGCAGATGTGGACACGGACCAGAACAAGCTGCCCGCCATGGGCACGGACGCCGTACGCGCCGAAGGTGCCACCACGCTTTACAACAACTCCTCGCCCATCGGCACCTACAAGCAAGACGGCTACTCCGAAGGCACTCTGAGCACTGTCGCTGTCAAGACCGACGGCACGGTAGTGGGCTGCTATTCCAACGGGCACGATCAGAACCTCTGGCAGATTCCAATCTGCCGTTTCACTAGCGAGGACGGCCTGCGCCGCGAGGGCGGCAATCTTTTTTCCGCCACAGACGAGGCCGGACAGATGGACATGGGCGTGCCCGGTACGGAAAACTACGGCACCGTGAACGCCTATAATATTGAAAATTCCAATGTGGATATGGCCATGGAAATGGTAAACATGATCATCACCCAGCGCGGTTTCCAGTCCAACAGCAAGGTGGTGACCACGGCGGACCAGATGCTCCAGAAGGCCATGGAACTGAAGCGCTAGGCTCAGGACTCATAACCCGCCGACCGCGCGAACTTTCACGCCGTGCCGGGGATTCCGGACGGCGGCTGCGCCGTTTTTCCGATGGCCGCGAGGGTATCTGGCCCGTAAAAAACTTCTCCGGACACTATCGGATACAAGCAGATGCATAAGCTAATACAGCGTTATATCTGACGATTTCAGTATGGCGCGGGGCGGTTTTCAAGCATCCCCTGCCGCACATTGACAGCCCGCCTTTTGTGTGCTTACATTGTGCCTATGGAGGCAGCTATGGAAACACACATCACCGCTGTGGGCAATTCCAAGGGACTGCGCATTCCCAAGGCCCTGCTGGCGCAATGCGGCATCCATGACCGCGTCAGGCTGACAGTGACTGACGCGGGGCTACTTGTCTCGCCCGTCAATACGCCGCGCCACGGGTGGGAAGAAGCGCTGCAAGCCAACCCGGCACAGGACGACACGGCGGAGTTCGCCCCATTCGATGCCGTCGAATCATCCTTTGACGCCTCGGAGTGGACATGGCCGCAAAAGCCATAAGCCGCTTCGACATCTACCGGGCCAATCTTGACCCGACCATCGGCCACGAAATCCAAAAAACGCGCCCGGTACTCGTCGTTTCGCCGGATGAACTCAACCGGCATCTGGCCACGGTGCTGGCGGCGCCGCTGACTACCACGATACGCCCCTACCCTTTCCGTCCCACCGTTGTCGCCAACGGCGTCCGGGGGCAGGTCGCCCTGGATCAGATGCGGGCGCTAGACAAGGCGCGCCTTTGCGGCTTCATGGCCGTGCTGGGCACGGCGGCGCAGGAAAACGTTCTCCGGCTGCTGGCGGAGATGTTCAGCAGATAAGCTTAGCCGCAGCAGGCCTGGATCCAAGCGGGATTTGTCGGAAAGCCGCTTCCCGACAAGCTTTCAGCAGGCGGAAAAGCTCCCTTGCCTACTTTCCGATAAGCTTGTGCGCCTCGGCACGGGTAATGGGATCGCCGCGCCGCCATTCGCCGGGATGGTCAAGGAACTCCTCGCGCTTGCGCCAACTTTCCTTGCAATACCAGCCCTTGCCGTCCTTCCCCATGTCCAAGGGTCGGAAACCTGGAGCACATGAAAAATCGAGATATCCCAATCCTCGCAGCGCATCACGGGTTTCGGCGCGCCAGCGCCTGTGCTAAAGCCTCTTGTCCCATTTCTCTGAACGACACGTTGTAAATCCACCTGCCGCATGGGCCTTGTAACTCCGGATCATCCGAAATAACCGCCTTGTGATGTTTCCAGCCCAGCACCACTGCGGGCCTTCGACACGGCGGCGCAGGCGTATGGCGTTATCCGCGCCGGCAGAGCGGCGCGGCCGACACATCGGAAGCATGGACATGCTCATCGCGGCGGTTGCCCTGTCCAGAAAGTGCATGCTGGTGGCGCACAACCTGCGGGAGTTCTCGCAGGTGGAGGGCCTCATCTGTGAAACATGGGGACAGGACAGATAACGCGGGCACGCTGCACAACGCATCAGTGAACAAACCGCCGCTCCCGGTATTGTATAATATACAAAACATAGCCTGTGTGAAGAAAGTAAACAATTCATAGGTTCTGATTGCTAAGAAGCCTGTTTTTGATAAACGCATCAATCGTCATTCGATGTACACCACAAATTTTTGCAATCTTTGTTTTAGGAACCCTGTTTTGCAACAACATTATTATTTTATTTTCATGACCAGAAAGTTTTACCTTATCTGATTTTCGTCCTTTTGGACGACCGAGAACAATTACCTCGGCACGTTTTCTTGTAAGAGCATCTTTTGTACGCCGGTGTAACCCTCCCTTAACATGGTGCAGACCAAAACTGGAGACTTCTGGTAAACCATCCCCAGG
>APFI01000183.1 GCA_000403945.1 Desulfovibrio sp. Dsv1 | reverse complement strand
AACACGTTACCGCCCTTGTTCACTTGGCATTTCCCATGATTTTACTCGGAAGAGTCATCAGGGAATCATGAAATGACTTCTAGACATGTTTGATCCGACCCCGAAACCGGACGGCGAAACGGGCGAACTGTCAGACTTCCGACAACGGCACGGATGCCTGTCCCGCGTGCTGTGGCGATGACCTTGTCAATCTGGCCTTTCTTTTGCATACTGTTCCGAACAGACACATCAGCAGGAGTTTCGATGCGGTATGAACAAAGTTTTGGCACAAGACGAAGTGGATGCCCTGCTGCGCGGACTTTCCGGCGGCGAGATCGAAAGCGAACCCGGGGTGCTGGAAGACGAGTCCGGCATCGTGAGCTTTGACCTCGCCAATCAGGACCGCATCATCCGCGGCCGCATGCCGGTGTTGGAAATCGTCAATGACCGTTTCGCGCGGCTCTGCACCAACGCCCTGTCCAACGCCGTGCGCAAACGTGTGGAGTTGAACCCCATTTCCATCGACATGACCAAGTTCGGGGAATTCATGCGCTCCCTGCCCGTGCCCACCTCCATCAACATCTTCAAGATGGATCCCCTGCGCGGCAACGCCATCATGGTGGTGGACTCGCGCTTGGTCTTCGCTCTGGTGGAAAACGTCTTCGGCGGCGCGGGTACCCAGCCCAAGATCGAAGGCCGCGAATTCACGCGTATCGAGCAGGCTGTGGTGGACAAGATTGTCAAGATCGCCCTAGACAATATGGAAGAATCCTGGCGGCCCGTGCACGACGTCAAGCTGGAACTGGTGCGCAGTGAAATCAATCCCCAGTTCGCGGCCATCGTGCCACCCAGCGACGTGGTGGTGGTCATCACCTTCGAGGTAGAGCTGGACACGGCATTGGGTTCCATGATCCTCTGCCTGCCCTACGCCACCATCGAACCCATCCGCTCCAAACTGCATGCCAGTTTTCAGACCGAACGCCTAGAAGTAGACCACGCCTGGGTGGCGCGCCTCAAGGAACGGCTGATGGAAACGCCGGTGGAGCTCAAGGTACATTTTGGCGACACCACCATCACCGGCAATCAGCTTCTGCGCATGCAGGTGGGCGACGTGCTGGTGCTGGACACCGATGTGGAAGACCTGCTCACTTGCACGGTGGCCGGGGTGGACAAATATCAGGGCATTGCGGGTACGGTCAAAGCCATGAAGGCATTCCAGATCATCAAGGAAAACGAACCCCAATATACCTGACAAGGTATTTTCCATGCCCGCCGAAGCCGTGCTCAATGTGACGATACCCGTGTTCAACCACGCGGAGCTGGTGCAGCGGCCGCTGGCGGTCCTGCGCAAGACTTCGCAGGAAATTTTCTTCTGCATCGCTGTGGTGACAACGGCGATGAGCGGATGGTAGCGCGGCTGCGGGTATTCAGGCAGCCCGGGATCATCGATGATCTCTTTCTTCTGCCGCGCAACATGGGCGATGCCTGCGCCGCCAACATCGGCGGCAACTGGAGGGCTACGGGCCAGCGCCCGTGCTGGAGACGGCTTGCAGCGCGCGCATGGTCTGCGCCGTTTTCCTCAATACTGTTATGAAAAAGCGCGCTACTTT
Organism: Desulfovibrio sp. Dsv1; assembly: GCA_000403945.1. GTDB lineage: Bacteria > Desulfobacterota > Desulfovibrionia > Desulfovibrionales > Desulfovibrionaceae > Desulfovibrio. The sequence continues at coordinate 574 of APFI01000183.1, read as the reverse complement.
CGCGACGCGCCCGCTTCCGATGCTTGCGAGGAAGCGCGCAAATGTTCTCCCGCTGCGCCGGAGGGGCATACCGTATTCCACCCTGAACAGGAATCCACCGACTTTACCGTGACCGAGGACGATCGCCCCGCATGTTTACGTCATGTGCAAGCGGAAGCGACCAAAACGGGGATGCCGTTCCCCCCGGCCGAACATTCCGCCGCAGCCCTTTCCCCTGCGCCATGACGCCTTGTTCATGCCCTTTGCGAACAGCATGGACAAATTTGCTTCCGGCGTTTTCGTTAACAGCCGTTGCCTGCCGGACACGCTGCTGTACCGGGGGAGGGTCGTCGCGCCCTGCCATCCACAGGCCCGCCTGAAAGGTCCGTGCATCTTCGACGGCTATATGTTTGCGCACTACAAGCACTTTTTTACTGGAAAGCCTGAGCAGATATCACGCCATCGCGCGCTGCAAACCCTAGCCCTTGCTGTTGTTCATGTCGCCCTGTAAAGCCCCCTTGTTAGTGCAAGTTCAAACCGGAGTCCCCGGCATGGTTGAGAGCAAACTTCTCTGGTGCGAGATTGCCCAGCGATT
>APFI01000182.1 GCA_000403945.1 Desulfovibrio sp. Dsv1 | reverse complement strand
CCCGCACGGAGGAAGCCTCACTTGCAGGGAGAGGTTCCCAAATTGCCCATTGTTCATCTGTTGGTCTTTGATTTGCTCATGAAATTCAATTAGACGATTTTCATGACTTTTTCTAGAATTATGAAATGAATTCTAGATATTAAATGAAGATTATGCGAGTCTTTGCCTTGCAAATTTTAGGTAATGGGTATAAAATTTCAAATCAGATGAAGTTTAGCCATGTTAAATAAGGGCAGAGCAGAAAAACCTGAGATAGGAGGGGAAAAATGGAGATAGCTTCTATCCTTGGTGGATATGGGCAGAGGTTGGAGAAATTAAGTCCCAAAGGTGCTTCGGATATCACTTCTGCAAATTTCAAGAAAAACATAGGCGTGGCAGCGAGTACTGATGTCTCGGTTCAGGGCGCATCAACAGCAGGAGAGGCAATTTTTAGCAAAGAATCTCTCCCTTGGCTTTCGGATCAAGAGATAAACTTTTTTAATAGTCGTGCTAACGTAACAACGCAATATTCAAAAAACGGTAAAAGTATGGAACGCATGAATGTTCAATCATCTCTGAATATCCATATATGAAACTGCTTTTTTGCTATGACGACCGGGCAGAGAGCTATGTTTAATTTCTCTGCCCGGTTATTTGGGGTCTCTGCGGCTCATAAAGGTAGCGGGCATGCAGACTGCTAAACAATTGAACGCATTGCTTGCAGTCGCCGAGGAATCCCGGGCTGCGGCCGCCGAACTTCAGGTGGCCGCATGTCGGGCTCTTGCTGAACTTCCCGCGCAAATAGATGAAGTCACACAATGCGTCAGGCGCGAAACCGGACGCATTGTCATTATTGGTATGGTTGCTGTGTTCGCTACGGCGCTGGTCCTAGGGAGGACTGGCATGGACGACGGTCGGAATCCGCGCGGAAAAGCAGACTCTTCGCGCGGAGCTTGATGCGTACAAGGCCGCGCGTAATGAAATGTTTGCGCAGACGGGCGGACTTTATGTGACTGTCCTGCCCGGCACTGGACGGGTACTCGTATTCCCGGCGCACTACTGTTTGCTGAAACTGGCGGATGGACGGCGCGCTTTTGTTCTGGAACAAATTCCGTAAGGTTCGCATTGTCGTTATAGCTATATGCCGCTTGCGGCATGCCGTGGGCATGGCCCGCAGGCAAGGGTTTTTCGCGCATTGCTCCCGCGCGTCATGACCACATTTTGAATCGGAGAGGGTATGTCTTTCGCCAAATTTCAGGAAAAGCAAAAACAAAACAAGCAAAAAAGCGTTTTGCATGACTTCTTTACCAAGCGAAGCGGACAATTTCTCTGCCTTTCAGAAGATCAGACGTTTATGTCTCTCTTGCGTGCCATGCTGAAGGAGCTTGCCATCAAAAGCACTGACAACATTATAACAATTCCTTCGCCCACAAAAGCATTAAAAATGATAAGCGATGCTTTCGCTCAAAAAAGGACTCCAGCTCTTTTTATTGAGAATGTCCTGAGCGGTACGGGCGAAACGAGTTTTCTCATCAGGCAGTTCCGTGACGCCTTTCCATCACTCAAAATTTTTCTGATGATCTCTTCGGCGGACAAGGGACGTATCATGCTGGCCTATGAGTCGGGCGTGGACAATTGCCTGCTCAAGCCTATCAGCGGCATCGATCTTGTTGAAAAGGCGTCGGTTACGCTCAGACCCCCGGGCGCAATTCGCCAGTTGCTGGATACGGCGCGCAGTCTTCTCACCAGAAATGGGGATTCCGAAGCCCTCAAGATAACCCAGAAGGTCTTGCAGGTGAAACCTGACAGCGCCTCGGGCTATGTCGTCATGGGTGACGCGCTCAGGAGGTCCGGCGATGACGACAAGGCGCAAATGGCTTATGAGCGTGCCTCCAAGTACAATGAAAGCTATATGGAACCGTTGCAGAAAATGGCCGACTTGGCCAAAGAGCAGGGGGATTCTACACGGCAGCTGGAGTACCTCAAGCGTCTGGACGCTCTTTCGCCGTTAAACTGCCAGCGCAAGATGGAAATGGCGGAACTCAAGATGTCCATGGGCGACATGGACGCGGCCAAAGAACTGTTTGATACCGCCCTCAGCCGCACGTACAAGGATGCCGTGCGGCAGGTGGCGGCCATGTCGGAAAAAATCGCCACCACGCTGCAAGACGTGGATCCCGTTCAGGCTGAAAAGTATTTGCGCAAAGCCCTGGCCCTGAAGCAGGACGACCTGGGGCCCGACGACCTCGGCACATTCAACCAGCTGGGTATATCTCTGCGCAAGCAGGGGCGCTGGCTGGATGCGGTTAAAGAATATAAACGTGCTTTTGCCCTCGCGCCCAATTCCGATGTGCTGCATTACAATATCGCCATGGCCTATGCCGAAGGGGGCGATTTCAAGACAGCCAATCATATGATGCTCAAGGCGTTTTCGCTCAATGCCGGTTTGCCGCATTCTTCAGCGACCATAGCCTATAATATGGCCCAGGTGTTCGCCAAGGGCTATGCGCAGGCCAAGGCGGTGTGCTGTCTGGAAATCGCACTGGAGATCAGGCCCGATTTTTCTTGAAATTTGCAGAAGTGATATCCGAAGCACCTTTGGGACTTAATTTCTCCAACCT
>APFI01000181.1 GCA_000403945.1 Desulfovibrio sp. Dsv1 | reverse complement strand
GGTATTTGCTCATGAAATTCGATTACACGATTTTCATGACCTTTTCTGGAATTATGAAATGATTTCTAGTCAAGACTCTACCAAAATTTGCGGAACAATCTTATAAAAATTTGAGGTTGCACTATCAGAACAACTTCTGTGCAGCGTACTAACTCTGAAAAAAATATGAACATTTTTTTTACAATGTTTAAACAGCATATTAGATCAGAAGAAGAATTTTTATGTAGAAAATATTATTGTTAAATAGTGATCTATATGCTGCACATACTCTTATATATGAGTGTGCATATAAACATGAAAATATTATTCAAATCTTTTTTTCTATATCGCTGCTCAAAATATAAATGTACAAGAAAATTTTAATGCATGTCGATCAAAATATGCAGTTTTGTGCGAAGGCGACAATTATTTTACTAATCCGCAATGTAATATATTGTAATGTGTACTGAGTTGAGAAATTGCATATGCATGGCGTTCTGTAACAGGCATTTTCACAGGAGCTACTATGGCGACTTCTGCCGCCTTGCTACAGGGATCTTTGCAGATTTTCTTCAGATTTACGCCCGCTCCGGCGATGACAATCAGGATTTTCTGGCGCAACTGCAATTTCATAACGGATCATCCACGGCACAGCCATAAGCGAGCATATGCCCGCTACAGGAGAATCTATGTTTCTAACTATCACCGGCCGAAAAATCAAAATCGCAGTCGTCGGTTGCGGGCGTATTTCTAAAAATCACTTCAGCGCCATCGAAAAACACGCGGAAAATATGGAGCTGTGCGCCATTTGTGATGATAATCCCACCGTGCTGGAGGAAACCACCCAGAAATACCAAATTCATCCATACTGTGACTATGAAAGCCTGTTGCGCGAATGCGACTGTGACCTAGTGGCCTTGTGCACGCCCAGCGGGCTGCATGCGCAGATGACCATCCAAGCCGCGCGATATGGCAAGCATGTCATGACCGAAAAACCCATGGCCACCCGCTGGAAGGACGGGCTGGACATGGTGGCGGCATGCGACGCCGCCAATCGACGTTTGTTTGTCATCAAGCAGAACCGCCGCAACACCACTTTGCAGATGCTTAAACGCGCCATCAACGAAAAGCGCTTCGGTAAAATCTACATGGTTCATCTTAATGTTTTCTGGACACGGCCCCAGACCTATTACGATTCAGCCAAATGGCGCGGCACATGGGAGATGGACGGCGGAGCTTTTATGAATCAGGCCAGCCACTATGTGGACCTGTTGGAATGGCTTGTCGGCCCCATCGCCGATGTGCAGGCCATGACAGGTACTCTGGCCAGAGACATTGAGGTGGAAGACTCGGGCGTCATGAATGTGCGGTGGCGGAATGGCGCCTTGGGTTCCATGGCCGTGACCATGCTGACCTATCCCAAAAATCTGGAGGGCTCCATCACCATTATCGGTGAAAAGGGTACGGCGCGCGTGGGTGGTGTGGCTGTCAACGACATCCAGATATGGGATTTTGCGGAGCCCGCCGACTATGACACACAAATATCTACCGTCAACTACGAGACCACATCTGTGTACGGCTTTGGACATCCGCTCTATTACAAAAACGTCATTGACGTGTTGCGGGGCGAGGCCGAAGCCGAAACTGACGGGCGCGAAGGCCTGAAGTCGCTGGAAGTGCTTATTGCCGCCTATATTTCGGCGCGGGACGGCAGAACCGTTTCTCTGCCGCTGGAGTATTAGCCGTGCCCGCGTCACATACTGCCGGAATAGGGACACATATGAGGTTCATTGATCTTGCGGCGCAACAAGCACGCATCAGGGACAAGGTTGAAACCCGCATAGCCGCAGTGCTCAAACACGGGCACTACATCATGGGGCCGGAAGTGGCTGAACTGGAGGAACATCTGTGCGCCTTTACCGGTGCCGCGCACTGCGTGACCTGCGCCTCCGGTTCCGATGCGCTGCTTATGGCGCTTATGGCATGGGGCATCGGTGTTGGCGACGCGATCTTTGTCCCTCCCTTCACCTTTTTCGCAACAGCGGAAATGCCGGCACTGCTAGGTGCCACACCAGTTTTTGTGGACATTGAGCCGCGTAGCTTCCTCATGTGTCCCGACGCCCTTGAGCACGCCATCCGAACCGTGAAAAAGGCGGGACAGTTACGACCACGTGTTGTCGTGCCGGTGGACTTATTCGGCCAACCGGCAGCTTATGAAAAGTTGCTCCCCATCGCCAACCGGCACGGGCTGATGTTGCTTGAGGATGCCGCCCAGTCTTTTGGCAGCTCACGCCACGGTAACCGCGCCTGCGCCTTGGGTTGTCATGCCGCAGCCACCAGCTTTTTTCCGTCCAAACCTCTGGGCTGCTACGGCGATGGTGGAGCTCTCTTCACTGATGACGCCGAATTGGCTGTACAGCTGCGCTCCATCCGGGTACACGGCAAGGGTGGCGATAAATATGACAATATACGGCTGGGCATCAACGGCCGCTTGGATACGTTGCAGGCCGCAGTGCTTCTGGCCAAGCTGGAGATTTTCACAGACGAACTGGCGGAGCGCGCCAAAATAGCCGTCTGGTATGGCGAAAGCTTGGCTGGGATACCGAACTTGCTGCCGCCTATTCTGGAACCGGGAAACACCAGCGTATGGGCGCAATATTGCACGCTGTTGCCGGAAGAGGTACGCGATACAGTAATAATACGTTTGATGGAGAGGGGAATTCCTACCAACATATATTACCCCAAGCCACTTCACCTGCTAAAGGCCTTCGCGCACCTTGGCTACACGCCTAGGGACTTTCCTGAAGCGCTGGCAGCCTCACGACGGATTTTGGCCCTGCCTTTCCACCCTTATCTGGATCGGGACAGCATAGCACAGATTGCGCAGGCCTTGGCGGATGCGCTGACAGGAGACGTGGCATGAGCTTTTTTATTCATCCTTCAGTCTGCATGGATGACGACGCCACCATTGGCGAGGGTACAAAAATATGGCATTTTTCGCACGTCATGTCAGGAACACATATAGGTAAAAATTGTAATATAGGACAAAATGTACTAATTGGACCTGATGTGACTATAGGTAAAAATTGTAAAATACAAAATAATGTCTCTATATACAATGGAGTTACACTTGAAGATGAAGTATTCTGCGGCCCAAGTGTCGTTTTCACAAATGTTTTCAATCCGCGTGCCTGCATCTGCAAAATGGACAATATACTACCAACTCTGATCAGATATGGTGCGACATTGGGTGCCAACTGCACTATTGTCTGTGGTGTCATTGTGGGACGCTGGGCTTTGGTCGGAGCCGGGGCTGTGGTCACGCACAATGTGCCTGACCATGCCTTGGTTTACGGTAATCCAGCCCGGCGACGTGGTTGGGTCTGCCGTTGTGGTGAAAAACTGGACAAAAAATTATACTGCTCAATCTGCAATATACGCTATATTAAGACGGTTAATGGGCTTGATATGGCAAATATATCATCCTACCATTGCACAGATACAAATATTAAATGACAGCATTTTAAATAATTAAGGGGCTGTCCTAGCTAGATAGTGTAGTCACGAGATTGGAGCCCACAAAAGGATGCATCTGATCCGGACAACAGCCAAGTAATGACGCCGCATTTTTCGCGTGCTGGGTCGCAATGCCGCGCCATCGCTTCAAAATGAAGGAACGCGCTCTCTATCGGATATCGGGCCCTGCAAGACTCCTTATCGCAATCACGCTGCTCCCTGCGGTTTTTCCTCGAAGGAATGACCGCTTCCATTCCCCGCCTTTCGACTTGGGCGAGAATCTCGTCCGTGTCGTAGCCCTTGTCCGCCAAAAGTTTTTCCGCTGCAAATCCGTCAATCGGAGCGATTGCCCGAGCGCGATCCGCT
>APFI01000180.1 GCA_000403945.1 Desulfovibrio sp. Dsv1 | reverse complement strand
ATTGAATCAGAAATATCGCGCCGCCTGTGGACCGCGATGGGCATGTGTTTCTCGCTTGCGGTTGAAGACAAGCGAACCATGCCGCAAAATAAAATTCCGGACAATCTCGCGACTACACTTCATAGCGGCCGTATTTTTTTCCTGGCCCGAACGCCTCCATTTCCGCTACAAACCCCTGCGGGGCGCCTGTTTATACGCGTGGGCCTCCTGTGCCCCTTGACAGTGCTGTCCCGCAACGTATACAGTTTATCCGGATATGGTGATAAGAAATGGAAAGCGGTGAAAATCTGCTACGGACGCGCCATGTAACCGGAACAAAACCCGCCAAGCCGACGACTTGTCACAATGCCGCCATTGGCGCGGCATGGCAGTACTGTCTCGCGTACAGGCAATTTGCCCGGACCATCCAGAGCCGTTCGCCATTGGAACTATGCCGTTTTTCTATGGCTATGCCGTCCGCGCGCAACATTCCGGCTCTGGACACGCGTGAAATGGACTGCCCTTTCAATATCTTTGAAAGGAGCATCCCATGCGGACCCACATTCTTGGTTTCCCGTCCATCGGGAAACAGCGGGAGCTGAAAGAGGCTCTCGAATCCTTCTGGCAAGGCGGTCTTTCCGCCGAATCGCTTTATGAAACCTGCGCGGCCTTGAAAAAGCGCCACTGGCGCATTCAGAAAGAGGCTGGCCTTGATTTTGTGAGCACGGGCGATTTTTCCCTGTACGACCGCATGCTGGACATCACCTGCATGCTCGGTGCCGTGCCGCCCCGTTTTGCCCCCTGCCGTGGCGACACGCGCCTGGACAGATATTTCAACTTGGCGCGCGGCGATGTGAAGCGCAATATCGCGGCCTTGGAAATGACCAAATGGTTTGACACCAACTATCACTATCTTGTGCCGGAAATCGTCGCCGACACCCGCTGGAAGGGAGAGGAGCATCCTGTTGTGGCGGATACCCGCCTGGCTCTGAAACTCGGTTTTTCTCCCAAACCGGCCCTGATCGGCCCGTTCACTTGGCTGGCGCTGGCAAAAGCCCAAGGCGGCGCGGGTGCGTGGACGCGGCTTGACGCCGTTGCCGCCGCCTATGCGGAGCTTCTTTCAGCTCTTGCCCCTTTGTGCGTCCGCATCCAGATCGAAGAACCGGCGCTCTGCACGGAGCTGCTGCCCCCGGAGGCGGCCGGGCGCTTCCACGAAACATATGCCGCGCTGAACGTCTGCGGCGACGGCAAGCTCATGCTCACGACATATTTCGGGCCACTCGCCCGGAATCTGGATCTGGCCATCGCCGCAGGCTGCGCCGCGCTGCATGTGGACTTGGTGCGCGGCCGGGAACAGCTGGAAGCCGTCTTGGCCAAGCTTCCTGAAGGCATGGAGCTTTCGCTCGGGCTGGTCAACGGACGCAACATCTGGAAAACGGATTATTCCAGGGCACTTCCCCTGCTTGAACAGGCTGTCGCGGCGCTCGGGGCAGGACGCATCCTCCTAGGCTCAAGCTGCTCCCTGCTGCATTGCCCGGTGGATGCCGACGAGGAAACGGCCCTGCCCGAGCATATCCGGAGCCGCTTGGCCTTTGCCGCGCAGAAGTGCGCGGAGCTGGCCGAGCTGCGCTCCATCGCGGAAAACGGCGATCACGCCGCCCTGCTGCCAGACGCGGCCGACCATGCCGACATCCGTATTGACGCCGTACGACAACGCGTCGCCGCAGTAAGCCCGGCGCAGCTTTCCCGCCATGCCGCCCGCCCGGAACGCCGCGCCGCGCAAGCCTGGCTTGATCTGCCCTTGCTGCCCACCACGACCATCGGTTCATTTCCGCAGACCGACGCCATCAGAAAAATCCGCCTGGACTACAAGCGGGGCGATCTGTCCGAGGCGGACTATCTCACGGCCATCAGAGGAGAAATTAAAGAGTGCATTGAAAAGCAGGAAAAACTCGGTCTTGATGTCTTCGTGCACGGCGAAGCAGAGCGCAACGACATGGTGGAATACTTCGGCCAGCAGCTCGGCGGTTTCTGCTTTACCCGCAACGGCTGGGTGCAGAGCTACGGCAGCCGTTGCGTGAAGCCGCCCGTCATCTACGGCGACGTATACCGCAAGCATCCCATGACCGTGGACTGGATTCTGTACGCGCAATCCCTCACTGCAAAGCCGGTTAAGGGCATGCTGACCGGCCCGGTGACCATTCTCTGCTGGAGCTTTGTGCGCGAAGATCTGGAACGCAGCGAGGTTTGCAAGCAAATCGCCCTGGCCATCCGCGACGAGGTGCTGGATCTGGAAAAGGCGGGCATCCGTATTATCCAGATCGACGAGGCCGCCCTGCGGGAAGGCATGCCGCTGACAGAGGCCGAAGCGGCGGTCTATCTGCGCTGGGCTGTGGACGCCTTCCGTCTCGCCTCTTCCGGAGTTGACGACGCGACACAGATCCACACCCATATGTGCTACAGCGAGTTCAATACCATTTTGCCTTGGATCGCCCAAATGGACGCGGACGTCATCAGCATTGAATCCAGCCGCAGCGGCATGGAGCTTCTGGATGCCTTCACCGCGTTCCGTTATCAGGGAGAAGTGGGGCCGGGCGTCTACGACATTCACAGTCCGCGCATTCCCGGAGAGGAAGAAATAACCGGGCTGCTGCGCAGAGCGCTACAGCATATCCCCAAGGAACAGCTATGGGTGAACCCGGACTGCGGCCTGAAAACACGGCGATGGGAAGAAGCCTATCCTTCCCTTGAACATATGGTTGCCGCCGCCCTGCGGGTGCGTGAAAGTCTGAGTTGAAGCCCCGGGGCCGCTGACGCTGGCCAGCAGCCCCGACAAGTCACACAGGCGGGCTCCATTCCCGCCACTTAAAACGGCAGGCGCAGCAGACGCAGGCTGTCGGGCTGAATGTAGAGCAACCGGCCGGGACTCACGGCCTCAGGGCGGGTCACAAAGCTGTCCTTGCGGATGTTCAGGATGGCTTCGGCCTCATGGCTGCAGTCAAAAAGGTGCAGGATTTCGTCGTCCATGCGATCAGCGGTGGTCCAGTGCCGGTTCACCGGCGACCCTCCCGGGGTCAGGCTGCGCATGAAGCGGAAAATAACCGCCCTCCCGCTCGGCGGCGCGAGCCATTCCTGACAAAACCGCCAGAACTCGCTCACCGAGGGTTGCGCCTCCGCGCTGAAGGGTGCGCGCACTTCCAGGGGAAAGCTGCGGCTCTGCGCCCGCAGCATGCCGTCCACCAGATCGAGATAATCGGTTTCCTGCTCCAGCACGGCCCTGAATGCCTCGGGCGCGCCAGCCAGAGCCAGCAGGGTTTCGTTGAGAATGTCCCGCGCCTTGAGCACTCGGATACCGTGGGTCAGACGCAGGGCGTTGAGCACCGCGTAAATGGCGCAAAAGGTGTCCAGCTTGCCCTGGAAAAACGGTTTGACCATGTACGGCCCCTCCGGACCCTGTTATGCCCACAAGGTCGGGAGGGGTCAAGACGGCCGAGGGCGCGCTCCGCAGGGCTGGTACATCTACATTCAGGACTCATTAAGTATGATAAGAGATAACGGTGCGGACGAGACATATTGTCGAAAAGAAGGCATGAGCGTGCCAGTCGTAACGCATGGCAATCCCGCGCCGGTCCCTGTGAGCCATCCGAACATAATTTTGTTTTTCCCTGCTTCTTTTTTGACGGAATACACGGCGTGATGCCCCTGTCAGGCAAGGCGTCACGAAACCGGGCCGCTTCCGCAACCACAATCCGCCAGGAATTCTTCGACTTCAGGCAATGAGCTCAAAAGCATGACCGCTCCTTTATAATCACCCGACCAGCCTTCCGCGAGGGTCAGGGGCTTTCCGTCGCCATCGCGGAACGCATGGAGTTTTGAATTCAATCCTCCCTTTGCGCGTCCGGTGCGGCGAAAAAGAGCCCTTTCTTGAGGGGACCCGCGGCGGTTCGCCGGGCTTTGAGACGCACATTAATTGTTTATCATTGCCCGCTGTTTTTGCAGGCTCCGCAATGATGCTCTGTTGGATACGCCCATACAACTAAGAAAGCGGTTATACGAAATTTTAGAAGGGGGGCCATGCTCACGGTGAGCCCTCTTCCATTGCGGGCCATGCCTGACGCCATAAACGATTCCGCCGGGCGCTCTTAGGTCACCATGCCATGTGAAAGCGGAAAGAATGGCCTGACGCGTTCAGGCTGGTGGAAAGATAGAAAAACGAATACTGAACCTAAAAAATCTGAGGGCCCAAGGAACGGACAAAATGCCGCCGGTGCCGAACAGGCTGGTTTTGACGGATAATCACGGCAGCGAAGAGGCTGGCAAAAGCTGAAATCAGCTGCGTCCGCCCTTTTCCTTTACAAGCCGGTGGCACGCATGTATAAGAGAGCATTCATCAAATATATCACAATACCTTGATATGCAAATATTAATCACCCCCCAAAAATTGGCGGCCCAATGCCGGGCCTGGCACTCCCAAGGCGAGGACGTCGCCCTAGTTCCCACCATGGGCTATTACCACGCCGGGCATGAGGACCTCATGGTCCACGCGCGCGGTCTGGCCAAACGCCTGGTGGTCAGCCTGTTCGTGAATCCTGCGCAATTCGGCCCCGGCGAGGATCTGAAAGCGTACCCCCGCGACGCTGAACGCGACGCGGCCATTGCCGAACGCTGCGGCGCGGACGTGCTTTTCATGCCCGAACCAGATTCCATGTATGCGCCGGACCACGCCACATGGGTGGAAGTGCCGGAACTGGCTAAGGGCCTCTGCGGGCAGAGCCGCCCCATCCACTTCCGGGGAGTCTGCACCGTAGTGCTCAAGCTTTTTCTGCTCACCAGGGCCGACGTGGCCGTGTTCGGGCAGAAGGACTGGCAGCAGCAGGCCATCATCCGCCGCATGGTCCGGGATCTCAACGTGCCCACGCGCATTGAGACCCGCCCCACGGCGCGCGAGGCCGACGGGCTGGCGCTGTCCTCCCGCAACGTATACATGACCGCCGAGGAGCGCGCCCAAGCCCCGGAAATCCGCGCCGCCCTGCTCTACGCGCAGAAGCTGGCCCAAGAGGGCGAAACCAGCGCGCCCCTGCTGTGCGAAACCGTGCTGCGACGCTGGTCCGAGCGCCTGCCCTTGGGTCGTCTGGACTATCTTTCCATTGTGCATCCCGAAGCCATGACTCCGCTCGACGTGGTGGACGGCCCGGCGCTGATGGCATGCGCGGTGCACATGGGCAAGGCCCGGCTTATCGACAATATTTTGCTGCGCCAATGACGGCGGCGATTCACGTACGCAAGGATCAGAGAAGGAGACGACAATGCAAACCAAGGGTAAATACTTTTTCACCTCCGAATCCGTGACCGAGGGGCATCCCGACAAGGTGGCCGACCAGATCTCAGACGCCGTGCTGGACACCCTTCTGGCCCAGGACTCGGAGGCCCACGTGGCCTGCGAAACCCTGGTGACCACGGGCATGGCCGTCATCGCCGGAGAAATCAGCACGCGCGGCTATGCGGACCTGCCCACAGTAGTGCGTGACACCATCAGGAACATCGGCTACAACAGTTCGGAAATGGGCTTTGACTGGCAGACCTGCGCGGTCCTTTCCTCCATCGACCACCAGTCCCCGGACATCGCCCAAGGCGTGTTGCGCACCAAGCCCGAAGATCAGGGCGCCGGCGACCAGGGCATGATGTTCGGCTACGCCTGCAATGAAACCGCCACACTGATGCCAGCGCCCATCTACTGGGCCCATCAGCTTTCGCAGCAACTGGCCCGCGTGCGCAAGGACGGCATCGTGGATTTCTTCCGCCCGGACGGCAAAACCCAAGTCTCCTTCGAGTATCAAGACGGCAAGCCCGTGCGCGTCAACAACGTGGTGGTTTCCACCCAGCATGCGGCCAGCGTCAGCCAGGACGAAGTGGAAGAAGCCGTGAAGAACGAGGTCATCCGCCCCATTTTGGAACCCTCCGGCTATTTTGACGAAAAGGACTGCGAAATCTTCATCAACACCACGGGCCGCTTTGTGGTGGGAGGTCCCATGGGTGACTGCGGGCTCACTGGCCGCAAGATCATCCAGGACACGTACGGCGGCAGCGGCCATCACGGCGGCGGCGCGTTCTCCGGCAAGGACCCCTCCAAGGTGGACCGCTCCGGCGCGTACATGGGGCGCTACATTGCCAAAAACGTGGTGGCCGCCGGTCTCGCGCCGGTCTGCGAAGTGCAGATCGCCTATTGCATCGGCGTGGCCCAGCCCGTGAGCGTGCTGGTGTCCTCCCAAGGCAGCGGCGACATTCCGGACGAAATCCTGACCAGGGCCGTGCGCGAGGTTTTTGACCTGCGCCCCTACTTCATCAGCAGGCGCCTGAATCTCAAGCGCCCCATTTACGCCAGAACCTCTTGCTACGGGCATTTCGGCCGCGAACTGCCGGAATTCACTTGGGAAGCTACCGACGCGGTGACAGATCTGCACACCGCCGCAAAAGTCTAGGCTCAGGATTCATTAATTAAGATGGAAAATAACAATAACTGCGATGCAAA
>APFI01000179.1 GCA_000403945.1 Desulfovibrio sp. Dsv1 | reverse complement strand
TGCAACGCGCTGGGCGCGACGCGGCGCGCGGCGGTCAGCGCGGGCTGGGCCGTGGCGGCCACACTTGCGGCCGGGGCCGTGCTGGGCCATAGTCTTCCCGCTGCCTGTTCGGCCATGGGACCAGCCTTGGCCGTGAGTCTGGGACTCTGGCTCCAGGCCTGCCTGCTCTGGTCCGGCCTGTGCCGGGCGTTGCTCGATTGCGGGCAGCCCGCGCGGGCCATAGCTTGGCGGGCGCTGTTTCAGCAGGCGCTGGCCGCGTTGGCGGCCGGTCTGGCCGCCCGGGCGGTGCCGACCGCGTGGGCCGTTATGGTTCCCGGAGGCTGGCGGGGCGGCGTGTGGAGCGCTCTGGCCCTAGCCATTGCCGCCGGGCTGACGGCCTGGCTGCTTTGCTTGGCCGCGCTGGGCAATAAGGATCTGGCTGCCTTGACGGGCCGCCTGCGCGAAATGAAATGAGAAGGAGGACGCAAGGCCGTCGGCTTTTGCGCGCATAACGTCATATGCCCTACATCACACACGGCACGCGCCGCTGGCTGGCATTGACCGCCTGGGCGGCGGGACTTCTGCTTTTTCTGCTGCTCGGCCTCTGGAATCTGAATGGCAGCCGCCGGGACGCGGAAAACCGGCTCATCAGCGAGGCCGGGCACATGGCTTCGCAGTTGGCGGCCCTGCTTTCGCTGCCCGCCTGGGAGCTGGACGAACTGACGGCCCGCACCATAGTCATGGCCGCCATGGAAGACGACAGGATTTACGCCGTCAAGGTCCAGACCCGGCAGGGCATGCTGGAGGGCCAGCGCCGCAATTATCAGTGGGAGCCTGTGCCCTGGGATGACGAAATTGCGGAAAATACCGTGCAGGGCATGAATCCGCTCAAGATGGAAGGCCGGACCATCGGCTCGGTGGAAGTTTATCTTTCTCCGCGCCTGAGCGCGGAGGAGCAGGCGCTGGTGGCCCGGCGCGAGGTTTGGCGCTTCGCCCTGACGGCGTTGTTCTGTACTGGCGCGCTGTTTCTGCTGCTCTGGCACTGGGGAGATTTGGCCCGCCTGCGGCGTTTGCTGACCCGTAGGGCGGACGAGGCGCTGACCGGAGGCGGCGAAGCCGCGCCGGGCAGGATCGTGCTGGGCCTGAGCGCACCGGCCGCCGGCAGCGCCGAGGCTCCGGCCGTGGGCGCGCCCGCCGCCGGTTTTCCGGTCAATCCGGATCTGGGCCGGAGTTTCCAGCGCAAAAACGCCGACGCCTGGCGGGTTACCGCCGGATTGTTCCGGCAGAGTTTCGCCCACGCACCCGAACTTTTGAGCCGTCTGTACGCGGACGGCGAGGCGGCGGGCCTCTGCCATCTGGGGCGCATGCTGGAACTGGCGGCCCCCTGCCTGGGCGCGGCCCGGCTGGAGGATACGGCCCGGGACATGCAGGCCGCCCTCAATGATCCGCGGTGCGAAACCGCCGCGCTGGCCGTGGAAGCCTGCGCGCGCGCGCTTGAAGACGTGCTGGCGGCGCTGGGCGGAGAGAAATGAGCGCTCTGGCGCAAGGAGGTTGCCATGGGCTTTTTTTCAGCCGTTAAAAAATTTTTCAGCGGATCGCGCCAGGATGAACTTGCGCCGCCTTCCGAAACCGTACCGGCGCAGGAGTCTGAAGCCGGGGCCGGGCCTGCGGAACCGGAGGACGCGCCCGTAGTCCCGGCAAAACCTGTTCCGAAAGCTGTCGCGCCGGGGTCAGCGCCCGTCCCGGTCGAAGCCCCGGTTTCCGCCGGGACTTCCGATAGTTCCGAAAAGGATGAAGCGCTGACCCTGCGGCTGCGCGAGGCCGAACCCCGTCTTTCAGTCTGGCTGGGTATCATTCTGGAGGACGTGAACAGCTCCGGCGACCTGCTCTGGCAACGGCTGGCCTTTTTTCTGCGCGCTCTGGACGCACCCCAGGATGAGGTCCGGAATTTTGTGGATGACTTCCGAGCCTGGCTTGAGCGCATGGAGTACCGCCATGTGGAAGAGTTCCGCTCCGAGCTGCAATACCGGCTGGCTCTGGCCCTGGATCTGGAAGACGAGGAGGACGAGCGCGTCCGTCTCTTCCTGAAGTTCAGCGAGGGGCTCTCGCGTACCCGCGAGCAGTTTGCCCGCCGTCTGGGCACGCTCTTCGCCGGTCATGGCGAGCTGGACGGCGCCTTCTGGGAAAAGCTGGAAGAACTCTTCATCATGGCCGACCTGGGTTATGAACCCTCGCTGGAACTGGTGGAACGCCTCAGGGAGCGCGCCCGGCGGGAAAAGGTCGCGCGCGCCGAGCTGGCCCGCGGGCTGCTGCTGGCCGAGCTGGAAGAAATCTTCCGCGCGCCGCGCCGTATTTCGGCCGTTAATCCGCCGGAAGTGGTGCTGGTGGTCGGGGTCAACGGCGTGGGCAAGACCACCACCATTGCCAAGCTGGCCCATCGCGCGCGCATGCAGGGCAAAAAGGTGATGATCGCGGCTGCGGACACCTTCCGCGCGGCGGCCATCGAGCAGTTGCGGATCTGGGCCGAGCGGGTGGGAACCCTGTTCCATGCCCGTCCGGCGGGCTCGGATCCGGCCTCCGTGGCCTTTGAGGCCGTGGACCGGGCGGTGAAGGAAGGCGTGGACGTGCTCTTTGTGGATACGGCCGGGCGCTTGCAGACCAAGGTCAATCTGATGGAAGAACTGACCAAGATCCGTCAGGTGCTGGGCAAGAAGCACCCCGGCGCGCCGCACCGCAGCATTCTGGTTTTGGACGCCTCCACCGGCCAGAACGCCCTTTCCCAGACCACGCTTTTCAAGGAGGCCGCCGGGGTAGACGAACTAATCCTGACCAAACTGGACGGCACGGCCAAGGGCGGCGTGGCCATCGCCGTGGTCATGCAGCACCATCTGCCCATCACCTTTGTGGGCCTGGGCGAAAAAATGGAGGACCTGCGCCCCTTCAACGGCGCGGATTACGCCCGCGCATTGCTGGGTGAACCGGCCGCCAGGGACTGACTCCGTTGAGGGGAGGCACGCCCTTCCACGCCCACCAGCCATGCATGAACACTTTCCCTGCGGTGCTCCCACGGGGAGCGCCGAGGAAAGGGCAGGAAGGGGGGAGCGGTGCGCGCTGTCCGCGTCGCACCAGCGACGCACAAACAAAAAGCCCCACGACAAAAAATGTCGCAAGGCCTTGCAATATCTGGTCGGAGCGACTGGATTCGAACCAGCGATCCCCTGCTCCCAACGCATCAGAGTCATAGCATACTGATAAATATTGATTTGTCTTTTTTAAAATGTGCCAAATGTGCCCACTTTGGCGTCAAAAATGTGCCCGCAGCATGTGTTCACCCCACTCCCCTCCTCTTGTCCTACCGCCCTGCTCACTGGTAAGCACCTCTTCCAGCTTGTCCGGGGTCAGGTAGGCCCTGTGGCGGCGGATGGAGGGCAGGACATCACCAGCGATCCACTTTTGACAGGGCAATGCGCCGGGCTTGTCCGAACGGCCAGGAAAGAAAGACCCTGTTCGGAGATGATGAGCAGCTCGCGCAATGCTCCACGCCGTTTTCAGACCTGACCGGAATCTGTTTCCGGTCAGTCCATTCAACGGGAACACTGACGAACAGCTTCCCTATGGTTTCAAGGGAGCTTTCGGAATACTTCAGAGCCCGCGCCACGTCCGACGCCACGAACCACGGCTCACCGTTTACTTCCACGACACGCACCGCGCCGAAAGCCTCATTCTCAAGAATTTTCAGGTCGTTCATAATCTCTCTTTTTCAGCCTCACAGCCCGCCCGACGTACTGGCGCATTGCCGTCATCAGGAACAGAAACGCCTTGCGGTATTTCCTGGTCATTGGGCGGCATCCTTAGCGGCATGCGTGGCCTTGAGGATGATGAAGTCCTCGGTTCGCTTCGGAAGGGCGCGACGGCCATGCCGCAGGGCGCAAGGTTCCCTGTTGACCGACCATATCGGGGCAAATTTCGTTTCTGACAGCCCGTGAGCCAGTGTTCTCGGGCTGTATTGGAGCGGTTCTTTGGATCCGCCTTTTCTTTTGCCCTTGCGGCAGGTTTCGCGCCCTGGTCCAAATGCCGTCCAGGTGCGGCCCTGTCGTTTCCGGGCATACCCTCACACGCGACACATGCAGGGCGGGAGCTGCCCGTGGCCGTCAGGGCTGGCGTGGTCGTCGGGGTCGGTTGTCAATGAGCGGGGCAAACGGTCGAGCGGTTGCCGTTGACTTCCGACTTATAGAAAATTATTGTCTAAGTCAACAAAAATGAGAAAATACCCACGCAGTAATTTTTTTGTGATAAATCGGCAGAAAAAAGGAGGCGTGGACATGAAGGAGGACAATATCCTTGCCATCGAACGCGCAGCACTGGATTTTCTGCTGAAAGCAAGAAAAGACGCCGGTATGACAGAGGCAGAACTTGGGAAGCGCGCCTTCCCCGAAAGCTCCAATCCGTGGTCAAAAGTCCATGCCATGTGGAACGCAAGGACCTCCACAAAAAAGGGGCTGCGTGTCAGGCTTGGCGATTTTTGCGCCATGTGCAAGGCCCTTGAAAAAAACCCCGCGCAGGAGTTGCTCCTGCTCTGGAACCAAATCAACCAGGAATAGAATCGCGGTAAATATTTCTACCAGGGCGGCAATGTGTCGCCTATTTTTTTGAGAAAATAATTTTCTAATTTGCTTGACATATAGTAAACAATTTACTATTCTGTTTTCACCGACACGGGGAAGGCCCAGGGCCAGCCCCGGCGCTCATTGAAAACAGACGCGAAGAAGGCCCCGGGATGCGGCGAGAGAATAGCTGCCTGCGCCGTACCCGCAAGCCGGAGCACACACGCCGGAAGCATCTGGACGGACGCCGTGAAAATGGCTATCTGTGGGGTGAGGCAAACGATGAAAAGAATTGCCGACTGGCTTGAAAAAATCAGTGCTGGCTCAATCCTCATTGGGTTGTTCCAGAACAATATGTGGGCAATCGCTATCGGGCTTGGGACTCTGGCCGGAAGCGTCTACATTTCAAGGAGGTTTTTATGACCACTGCATGGATTGCTACCGTCCTGATTTGTGCTGGTGCTTTTGCCTACGCTGTCTACCTTGGCAAGCGCGGAGAACATAAGTAACTCTTCCGCACAGCACCTCGGATTTGAGGCCCCCGGCAACGAGGGGCCTTTTCTTTTGCCTTGCGGCAGGTTGCGCCCTGGTCCAAACGCCGTCCAGGCGCGGTTCCCCGGTGTTACGGGTGTACCCTCACACGCGACACCTGCAGGGCGGGAGCTGCCCGTGGCCGTCAGGACTGGCGTGGTCGTTGGGGTCGGTTGTCAATGAACTTTTTGAACTTGCGTTCGTGGCGAGCATTACGTAAATAAAAATTAAACATCAAGCGTTTTTTCGGTTTGGTGTTTCAATTCTTTTTATATGGTACTCCTAAAAGAAAAAATTGGGAGCAACCATGAAGGAAGAAATCATTGTGCAGATAGAAAGACTGGCTGTTGAGAGGCTGGACGAGGAGCGCAAGCGGCTTGGTCTGTCGCAAGAAGCTCTGGGAACAAGAGCTTACCCTGACGCAAAAAATCCATATATGAAGGTTCAGGCTTTGCGCATCAAGCGTGGACACGGGGAACCGCAAAGGCTTCGCCTAGGCGACTTTGTTGCCCTGTGCGAAGCCATGAATCTTGACCCCGGCAAGGTTCTCTGGGAAGTATGCGATCTCCGCTTGAAGGTGTGATTTTATACGTAAAAAAGAATTAAAAATATATTGACAAATAATTTGATTTAACGCAGTCGGTTTTCACCGACACGGGGAAGGCCCAAGGCCAGCCCCGGCGGTGAAGGCAGAACCCGGCCGTCAAGAAGGGGTGCGCGAGAAACCACGGCGCGACGCGCCGGAGTCGATAAGCCGCAAGACGGAGGACGCGAGTAACCCTTAACGTGGACAGGGCGGAAGAAAATGGCTATCTATGGGGTGAGATTGATATGACAAAACGCTTTGCTGACTGGCTCGAAAAAGTAAGCGTGGCTGCTTTGGCAGTTGGCTTGTTTCAGGGGAACGGATGGGGAATTGTGGTTGCTGCGCTGGCGCTTGGCTGGTGCATGTGGATCACAAAACGCATGGGAGACGACCAATGATCGCGTGGATTCTTGCAACCATCATGATTTGTATTGTAGGAGCTTGCGGCCTCTACCTGACCCGCAAGCACTCCTGACAGCCTGCAACAACTTTTCTGACCACAAGGCCCCCCGGCAACGAGGGCCTTTTCTTCTGGAGCTCCAAAATGTCCAAACTGTACGATGGCAGCAGCTACGGCAACGGCTACGGCTACGGCGGCGCCGACGGATCCGGCGAGGCACAAGGGAACGTGGACACCTGGCTGCATAAGCTTGGCCTTCTGACAGAATAGGTCTGAACCTTTGTAATCCCGGAGCTGCCTGGAGTATTTCCAGACAGGATCTCTTATTTTTGACGTATATCCATAGCTATGCCGTGTATTTTCTTCTGTTGATATCCCGATGCGGAGGCTCGCCAAACATGCGCTTGTACTCCCGGTTGAACTGTGTCACGCTCTCATAGCCCACGGACAGCGCAGCGCTGGCCGCGCGTTTATTCTCCATGAGCATCAGGCGCTGCGCCTCGTACAGACGCAACTGCTTGTGATACTGCAACGGGCTGAATCCGGTAATGTTTTTAAAATGCCGGTGCAGGCTTGATACCGACATATTGACCTGTCTGGCCAATGCGTCCATGCGCAGGGAGGTAGAGATATTCTGTTTCATGAGCGCAATGACCTGGACAACTTGGTTGTTTTGTGAATCGCACGTGTACAGTCCTTGCAGAACACCTCCCTGCGGACCGATGAGAAGCAGATAATGAAGTTCGCGCATGATAATCGGCGCACGGATGGGGATCTGCTTCGGCTTGTCCAGAAGTTCCGCGAGCCGCAGCATGGTTTCCATAAACTCCGGTTCCGCATCGGCGACGGATACGCACTGGCCTTCCATAAAGGAAGGCCTTTCCTCCGGTTCCATTTTTATGATCAGATCGCTCAGAATCTGCCTGTCCAGATAAAAGAAAAGGGAAAGGAACGGCTTTTCCGGCGCGGGATCGATAATATGGGACATGCTCGGCATGTCCAACCCGGAAACAAGACATTGGTTCGCGTGTATATGGAATTCCTGTGTGCCTACGGAGGAGTGCTTGCTGCCCTGGACGATGACGGAAGCCAGAGGCTTTTCAAAGCAATGTTCTGAACAGTTGACTGCTTCCCGGCGCACCAGTGTCAGCCCGTTGATAGCGGAAGCGCAAACGCCCGGCTTCTCCATATGCCGCAGCACTATTTCTTTCAGTTTTTTATTGACTTTTTTTACTTTTTTCTGATTGTCGTCAGCCATACGCAATACCGTCCTCTGTCAGGAAAAGGAATCGCTTTTTCGCCCGTTTTATGAACGTGTCTTTTTCCTGGCTTATTTCTTCTCTCTTGAACAGTCATTGACAAAATAAGGCAATTTTTTGGCAAAACAAGCTCTTTTGCGAGAAGGGCTAACGTCCTACACAGAAGACAGAAGCATGAATGTTCCATTAATCATGCCACAGCCAGGAACAAGGAGAAGCTATGAAAAGGCTAACGCTGGTCGCCGTTGTGTGCGGCCTTGTCATTTTGGGATTCACCGCCTTCGCCGGGGCCGCCGAGGGCATGAAACGTGTTCTGGTGTTCGGCGATTCCAACACCTTTGGCTATGTTGAGGATGCCCGGGGGATAGTAAGCCGTTTACCGTTGAATACGGCTTGGCCGGGAAAAATGGCCGCACTGCTTGGCGCTGACTATGATGTGGTGGTCGAGGGGCTGAGCGGGCGCACGACCAATATGGACAGCCCGGAGCGTTCCGGCACCGGCATCATCCCCGGCGCGGGCATGAACGGAGCCGCGTACCTCCCGGCCGCACTTTCTTCGCATATGCCCCTGGACATGGTCATCATCATGCTGGGGACGAACGACCTCCGCAAGGACAGAAGCCGCAATGCCCCGGATATCGCATCAGGCATCATGCAGCTCGTTTCCATTATTCAGAAAGGCGAATGGCAGCAGCGCACGCATTTTCCCATACCAAGGGTGCTGGTCATCTGTCCTCCGAAACTGAATCTTCGGCAAAGCCCCTATAAAAACGCTTTTGAGGGTTCCCTCGCCAAAAGCGAAGCTCTCCCCGGCATTCTGCGTCCATTGGTGGAATCTTCCGGAGCTCTCTTTTTCGACGCGGCAACCGTCGTCCCCTTTGCCCAAGGTGCGGACGAGATTCACCTCTCGGCGGAAAACCATGCGGCCCTGGCTCAAGCTGTGACAAGAGAGGTCAGAAAGGCATTCAGCAGTCCCGACAACGATATGACAAGCGACAAGGAGACAAACATGAACGGAATCACGGAAGTGTTCCCGCGTGGCGGAGCCAATACGGCGTATGCCCGGTATTTCGTGGGCAACAGCTATCTGAACATGCTTTCCACGGAGGGCGTGGTTATCGGCAATGTCACCTTTGAACCCGGTTGTCGGAACAACTGGCACATCCACCACGCTGCCAAAGGTGGGGGACAGATTCTGCTCTGCACCGCCGGACGCGGATGGTATCAGGAATGGGGTAAGCCGGCCTGTGAACTGCATTCCGGTGATGTCGTGAATATCCCCGCCGGAGTCAAGCACTGGCACGGCGCGGCCAAAGACAGTTGGTTCGTTCATCTTGCCGTTGAGGTCCCGGGGGAAAATACCAAAAACGAATGGCATGAACCCGTCAGTGAGGCGGACTATAACAAACTTTCCTGAAACATGTCAGGCGCCCGACTTTCCCGGATGACGCACTAAGGAACAAGCTTCATGAACCGTACACTCCATAACAAGGCACAGACGGTATCTGAAAAACGATTAGAACATTCCAAGGATTGCTCACCGTGAATATGGCCTAACACTCTGTATAACCGCTTTTTTCGCTGGAGTCGCATGGGTGCATGCAACAACAACAACATCTTTGCGGAGCTTGCAAAAACAGCGGGCACTGATGGGCGGTTAATGATTGACGCCACGCATCACAAAGCTCATCGAACCGCCGCGATCCCGCTCAAGAAAGGGCTCTTTCCCGCCGCAGCGGACGCGCAAGGGGAGGATTGAATTCAAAACTTCATGCGCTCCGCGACGGCGGCGGAAAGCCCCTGCCCTGACGCTCGCGGAAGACCGGGCGGGCGATTATAAAGGAACGGCCATGCCTTTGGGCTTATTGCCTGAAGCCGAAGAACCCCTGGCGGATCGCGGTTACGGCGCGGCCCGGTTTCGTGACGCTTTGTCTGACAGGGGCATCACGCCGTGCCTTCCGTCAAAAAAGAACCGGAAGCGGATCCATATGGTATGATCAAAACTTTTACAAGCGAAATACAGAACCAGAATTATGTCGTTACGATCGGCGCGCTCATGCATTCTTTTCGGCAATATGCCTCGCCCGCGCCGTCATCTTTCATCTTGATTAATGAGTCCTGAACCTTGTAAGGAGCCAAAATTTTTAGACGAGCCTGCTCTGGCGGCGGCACGTTGCGGGGAAGAGCTATTTCAAGATATTTTCTAGACAATCGGCCTTCCCGCATCTACACTATAGAGATGAAGCAAATTCAGCAAAATCTGGATCTTGCGCGCGGCGACCTGATGGATATGGAAAGTCTGCTGTGCGGCGGCTTGGCCGCCTTTTTTTCGTTCAGCGGGCACGCCTTGTATTTTCCTACGCACAATGCGCCGGAAGCGCCGCAGCTTTTGCCGCGTGAGCGGCGCCTTCTGCTGCCGCTGGTCTGGCGGGAGAAGCCGCTGGGCGTGCTCATGCTCCACGGCGTGCGCGCGCGTGAAGTCCGTCCGCTATTGCCTGCGCTGCCGGCCGTGGCCGCGCTCTGTCTGGAAAACCTGGCCCGTGTCAGAGCCGCTCACACGGATGCGGTCACCGGCTTGGCCACAGAAGACGCCCTGTTCGCGCGCATGGAAGATGAGGCCGCGCGGGTGCGTGCCCATCTGGATGATCCGGCCCCGCCCGACGGCAGGCCCGCGCCGCTGCACCGTTTGTGCATGGGGCTTGTGGTGCTGCGTTTGTGCAACGGTGAGGATCTGGCCCGCCAAGTCGGCTTTGCCTTCGGTGAAACTTTTTTGCATCATGTGGCCGATGCCTGCCGCGCCGCGCTGCCTTCGGACGTGCTGGCCGCCCGCGTGGGACGCCATGAGCTGGCCCTGCTGCTGTCCGCCAGCGGCCGCAGAACCTGCCACAAACTGGCCCGCGCGGCTCTGGACCGCATGGAAGCCGTGAGCCTGCCCAGCCCTCTGACCCGGCAGCTGATGCTCCCTTTGCTCTGTGCCGGACACGCGCTCTATCCCCAGGACATGCAGGGGCCGGAACTGGTGCTGCCCATGTTTGAGCAGGCCCGGTTGCTCATGACCCGAGCCCGTCTGGCCGCTGATGTGGCGGCACAGGGGCGGACCAGCGCGGGCGTAGGCGGTGAAAGCCGGATCATGCCCTTTGCCCGTATTCTTCAGGATGGCGGCGTGGTGCTGGAACGTCTGCCGCTGGGCCGCCTGCGGGTCAGCCTGGGCCGCCAGACCAAGGCCCGCGAGGGCCTGCGCTTTGCGGTCAGGGGAGCGGACGGCGCGGCCAGAGGCGAAATCGTGCTCTTGCAGGTGCGTGAACTGGATGCCGTAGCCGAAATCCTGCACCTGGAGGACGCGGCCCGGATCCCGGAGCCGGGCGACAGCCTGGCTCTGCTGGACGGCCTGCCCGCCCTGAGCCCTCCGGACATGGAAAGCGCGTTGGAAAACGCGGCGAATGCGTCCGTTTCGGGACTTCCGGGCGGCGCGCCGCAAGCGGCGGTGGAGCATGACGCGCCGAAAGAATCCCCGGCGCGAATTCCGTCTCCCGCCGCGGAGGAAGAACGCGGCAGCCGCAGGGACCATAGCGGCCTGTACGGGCACGGCGACTTTTTAAACCGCTTCAGCCGTGAGCGGGAACAATGCGCGCATTTTACGCTGTCCATTGTGCGTCTGGTTCAAGGGAACGGGGACGGCAGGGGTTCCGCGCGCGAACCGGAACACGGCATGCGCAGGGTCCTGGATCTCTGGCGGGCGCTGTCCATTCCTGTCCGGGCCCAATCTGCGCCGCCGGAGGCCGGAGACGTGGATGCTTTCGGCGGGCGCTACGGCAGCAACAGCCTGATTTTCTTCCATCCCGGCCACGCGGCCGAGAACCTGCTGCCCGTATATGCCCAGCTCTGCGCCGGATTGAAAAAATACGGCATGGAGGCCGCCGCCGGGCTGGCGGGCTATCCTTTCCTGCAGTTCCGCAAGGCGGAAATGCAGGACTGCGCGCTCAAGGCTCTGGAATACGCCCTGCTTCTGCCCGAACCCAAGGCGGGCGTCTGCAATTCCCTGGCGCTGAACATCAGCGCTGACCGGCGCTACAGTCTGGGCGACGTCTTCGGCGCGGTGGAAGAGTACAAACTGGCCCTGCTGGCGGACGAAACCAACGTCATGGCCTGGAATTCTCTGGGCGTGTGCATGGCTGCCCTGGGCCGCCAGCACGAGGCGCGCCGTCATTTTCTGGAGGCCCTCAAGCAGAGTCCGGACGATGCGCGGGCCGCGCAGATCTGTTACAATCTGGGCACGGTCTGCCAGAATCTGGGTGAGCGACGGGCTGCGGCCCGCTATTACCGTCAGTGCGTCAAAATCGCGCCGGATCATCTCTTTGCCCATATCCGCCTGGGGCAGCTCTGCGAGCAGGGGGGCAGACGCGGCGAGGCGCGGCGTTTCTATGAACAGGCCGCGGCCATTGAGGACGCTAGGCCGGGCGCGCCCAGTCTGGCCCGGCGGCATCTGGCCCGTGTGGCTGCGTGCCAGCGGCGGGGCGGCGAGGCGCGGGAACTGCTGCACGAGGCCCTGCTGCGCAATCCCAATGACGCGGCGGCCATGCTGCTGCTGGCCAAGATCTACCTGGACGGCAACGAAGATCCGGCCATGGCCGAACTGCTGGCCCGCAAAAGCGTGGGGCTGCACGACCGGCCCGAGGCATGGCAGACTCTGGCCCGTGCCCTGAGGGCGCTTGCCCGTGAAGAAGATGCCCGCGTGGCCGACGCGCGCGCCCTGTTGGCCTGAGTCGGTGTGCGGCTTTGTGCCGATATAAGGAGCCTAACTCTATAAAATTGATGGATTCGTAAAAAGTTTTTCAACTTAACTATTTAATTTTCTGTCAATAGCAGCCATTTTCTACTTGCAGGACAACACGGAACATGTCATTATTTTTGTGTGATATCAAACAATTTCAGGTAAAATCATGTTCCACGTAAAAAATCACAAACAGCGCAACATCTTTGATCCATGGGTTCATTTGGGACCCAAACGACGAAAACTTTTGGACAGCTCGTGGGCAGGTCTTTTTCAGCAAAAAATCTTGCCGGAACTGCCCGTCGAGTCATTGCGCCGACATTATGATGGTTCGCAAGGCCGTCCCACCAAGGAACTCTACGCCATGATGGGACTGATGATCCTCCAGCAGATGCATGATTATACGGATCAGCAGGCCGTGGAGCAGTTCTGTTTCAACATCCAATGGCACTATGCCCTCAATATTACCTCGTTTTCGGACGCAGCCTCGTACATCAGTCACAAAACCCTCTGGACCATGCGTGATCATCTGGCAACGGATGCGATTTACACCGAAATATTCGATTCCTCCCTCCGCATTCTGGCCGAGTCGCTCAAGGCTGACCTGAACAAGCAGCGCATGGACTCCGTTCATATCAAATCCAACATGCGCAATCTTGGCCGCATCGGTCTGTTCGCCAAAACGATAAAAAAATTCCTGCTCAACCTGAAACGGCACCACCGGGACATCTTCGACCAACTCGATGGGGAAGTGACCGGCCGTTATCTGGGCAAGTCGCAGACCTCCTGTTTTGCCATGGTCAAGCCGACAGAGTCCACGCGAACGCTCGACCAACTTGCCGAAGATGCGTTCCTCCTGACCCAGCGCTTTGGTGCAGTCCCTGAGGTGGGGAGGATGCAGAGCTTCAAGCTGCTGATGCGGCTGTTTGAGGAGCAATGCGTGATCGAGGAAGACACCACGGCAGCCTCCGGCAAAAAGGCGGTTGCCCGCCCGAACAAGGATGTGCCTTCCGATTCCCTGCAAAACCCGTCCGATCCTGATGCCGGCTACAGCGGCCATAAGGGACAGGGGTATCAGGCACAGGTGGTTGAAAACTACACCCACGATAAAAAGCATGGATGTTCTCTGATCACCCAGGTGACGGTGGAATCAGCGGATCAGCATGATGCCCATGCTCTGCTGCCGGCCCTTGAACAGCTGGAGCAGAAGGCCATGTTGCCCAAGGAATTGCTGGCCGACTCTCTCTACGGTGGTGACGATAATTGCCAGACGGCCTTGCAGGAGCATAAGGTAACGGTTATCTCTCCGGCCATGCCGGGGCCGCAGAAGAAATTCCATCTGGCCGATTTCAGCTGCGATGAGCAGGGGAAAATCCTTACCTGTCCATACGGTGCAGAACCTACCAGGGTCAAGAAAACTGCATCGGGCTACAGTGCCCTCTTTCCCGTCGCTGTCTGCCTTGAATGCCCGGTGGCTGATCAGTGTCCCGTCTCCAAGGGCAAAAAAGGCTGCTACTACCGGTATGCCGCCAAAGATATCCGCCTTGCTCGGCGAAGGCAGGAGGAAAACAGTCCCGCCTTCAGGGAGAAGTATCGCTACCGGGCCGGTGTTGAGGCAACCATGTCGGAGCTCGACCGCCGAACCGGTATCAAGCACCTTCGCGTTCGAGGGATGAAAGCTGTGCGGTTTGCCGTTGTCATGAAGGCGATCGGCCTGAACATATTCAGGGCAGGTAGGTGTCGAAGCCGGAAAACCAAAGGATTTTCCTCTTTTCCAGGCTTTTTAATGCTTCATCTGACCATCTGGGCACGTTTCAAAGAGCATATTGCGCGGCAACTCCTGAGAATTGCAGCGATGTACAAAAAACTCCAGCCGATAGGGGCAAATTACCCGGGGGCGGCTAGGTGAATTTTTACGAGGCCATCAAAATTACTGTATGCAAAAAATATGTTTGCCTTTTTACACCGGGGTACAAAAGATGCGCGTTTTTTGGTTTTCAGTGTTCTTTCTCGTATGCGGCCCTGTGGCGGCGGCCACGCCGGACACTTTCAAGACGCCGGAATATGACCGAAGCGGCGCGCTGGACGTCATCAACGCCGCCGAAGCTTACGCCCGTGGCTATACCGGCGCGGGCGTGACGGTGGGCGTCATCGACGAGATGATCCGCATCAACCACCCCGAGCTGGCTGGCAAGGCGGCGACGGCCGCCGCCGTTATCGAGGCGACGGGCCAGGCCTTTGCGCCGGACTGGAATCTGGATACGCACGGCAGCCACGTGGCGGGCATTGTCGCGGCCAGGCGCGACGGTGTGGGCATGCACGGCGTCGCCTTTGACGCGGCCGTCTGGGGCGGCCCCATATTGACAGCCAGCGATGTCGACATTCTTCTGGACTGGGACGCCTACCTCGCCGTCCGTCCCGAGGCGCGTATCTTCAACAACAGTTGGGGGGAGCTCGAATGGACGCGCTACTATGATCCGCTCACGCTCCACGACGCGATTTCTCCGTTGGAGTATATTGAAACAGTGAAATATGACCCGCTGTCGATCGCCATTCTGGACCACGCCCTTGATCACCCAGAATCCGTCATGGTTTTCGCGGCCGCTAACAACGGCATGAACAGCCCGTCCTTGCTGGCTCTGGCACCGCGTTACGCCGGTTCCGATCTGGGCAACTGGCTCAGCGTGGGCGCGCTGGACGGATCCTGCATCACGCGAAGCTCCGGAGGAACGCTCAGCCTCTCGGAAGGGGCTGTGCCATGGTTCAGCAATCTGGCCGGCGGAGCCGAACGGTGGACCGTCATGGCCCCCGGCAGCCTGATCATCTCTCTGGACGCCTCAACCAACGGCTATATGTCCATGAGCGGCACGTCCATGGCCGCGCCCGTGGTCAGCGGCGCTTTGGCGCTGGTGCAGCATGCCTATCCCTGGATGACGGGCAAGCAACTGGCCGACGCCGTGCTGACCACGGCCGACAAGGATTTTAGCGCGCCGGACTACATCGTCTCCTTTAGTCGGGAGACTGAAAAGATTTACATCCGCATCATTGATAAAAAAATACCCGAGCCCGCCGATACGGCCGCCGCCAAGGCCCTGGTCGCACAGGCCCACAACAAGCATCCCGAAGCATGGCTGGGCTACCCGTTGCAGGGGCTGTACGATTACATTGATGCCGGGAACTACGTGATCGAAGGCCTGACAAGGGAGCAGGTCTTCGGCCGGGGCATCCTGGACGCGGGCAAGGCCGTGCGCGGCATCGCCCTGCTGGACGCCAACCGCATGCGCGCGACCGACGTGACGGACGTGTCCGATCTGCCGGGAAGGAGCAAAGACGCCCTGGAAACCTTCGACACCAGGGGCTATGTCGCCGAATTCGGCAATGACATCAGCCAGGAGCAATGGAAGGACGACTACCACCACCCGGATTTCCGGACCGGCGGCGACAATGCCGATGCGCAGGCCCTGGCCGGATTGGCTGTGGGCCTGCGCAAGACCGGCGCGGGCACGCTCATTCTGAGCGGCGAAAACACGTATAAAGGAGCCACCGTGGTGGACGGCGGCAATCTGGTCGTGGCCGGACGCGTCGACGGCACGGGTGGCATGCTGCAAAACAGCGATGTGCTGGTGCATCCGGACGGCCTGCTTCTGGGGGACGGCGAAATCAGCAAGACTCTGCTCAATACGGGCAGGGTGCTGCCGGGCTGGCGGGGCGACACGCTGACTGTGGGCTCATACACCCAGACTGAGGCGGGTGCCATGCTCATCGCTTTCGGCCCGCAGGGCGGGCACGGCGCGCTGCAAGCCACCACCGCCGACCTGAAGGGCAACCTCCTGCTGACGCCCCGTCAAAATGTCTTTTACCCCAACGCCCTGTCGCTGACGCTGCGGGATATGGTAACGGCGACGGGCCCGCTGACGGGAAATTTCGCCCAGGTCGGCGTGTGGAGCACCTCGCCCACCCTGGACTTCAGCCTTGCTGCCCATGACATGCGCGGGAACAACGCCGTCCTGGGAGTCAGCCGCGCCGCCGACGTCTACAGCCGTTACGCCGACAGCGCGGGCGCGGCCAGCGTGGGCCGGGCACTGCCGGGCGTGGCCTCCACCGCGCGAGGCAACATGCGCGCCCTGCTTGCGGCCCTGGACTGGTCATCCACGGGCGGCAGCGATGTGCGCCGGGGTCTGGCCCAACTCGGGTCGGAAGCCTATGACGCGGCCGGCCGGGCCAGCCTTCTCCAGCAAAGGGAATTCACCAGCCTGCTGCTCCGGCGCATGCTGGGCAACGAGTCCATGCGGCGCATGGGCTCACGCCGTGCCGCCAGGGATGAACCATTGCCCTCTTGGCAGGTCTGGCTCACGCCTTTCGGCAGTTCCGCTGTGCGGCAGGATCACGGCGGCACGGCGGGCTGGGCCAGCAGCGGCATGGGCATTCTGGGCGGCATGGAGCGCCGCTGGGACGCGGGGTTCACCCTGGGCCTGCACTTGGCCCTGGCGGGCCGCCGTACGGACGTCAACGGCTGGCACAACGCCCGGATGGGGACGCGCGGCGCGTATCTGGGTACCCATGCCTTGTACGGCCCCAACCAGTGGGACGGCTTCTATCTGACGGGACAGGCCCGGCTGGGGCTGGAAGACAACGAAATGCGCCGCGATGTGGCTTTCAACGGCTACGCGCGGCGCAACGAAAGCCGTTGGACCGGCCTGGCCGGCGGCGCGCTGCTGGGCGCGGGCAAGGACTGGACGTGGGACGGCTACAGCGCCGGGCCGCTGGCCTGGCTGGAATACGGTTTCGTGCGGCGCCCCGACCTTTCGGAAACAGGCGGCCAAGCCAGCCGTCTGAATGTGAACGGCGGCATATGCCAATCCCTGCCTCTCTCCCTGGGAGGGCATCTGGGCCGCGTCTGGAAACTTTCGGAAAAAGCGGGACTGGCCGTGGATGTGCTGGCCGCCTGGCGACACGAGCTACTGGACGGCACGTTCCGCAGCAACGCCTCCTTCCGGGGCTATAGCTCCGCGGATTTTTCATCGGCCACTAACCTTGTGGGCCGGGATTCCCTGCTGGCGCAGGGCAGTCTGCGGCTGACGCGCGGTCGTGACTTTTTTGCGCAAGTGGATCTGGGCGGGGAATTCCGCACGGCGGGTTCGTCTGTCAACGCGGGCATGAGCTTCGGCTGGGAATTCTGACGCGTCAGGATCCTGGTCTGCTGCGGCGCACCGCGGATGTATTGTCAGCCGGGCGATTATCGCCTATATACATACACGCATGCAACACCGCTGGCACGAGCGGCGATCCGCCAAATCATCCGCCGGGTCCGCCCGGCATAGAAGGAGTACAGCTATGGAACAGGGCACCATCCGCCTCAAGACCGGCCTTGCCGAAATGCTCAAGGGCGGCGTGATCATGGACGTTACTACCCCCGAACAGGCGAAAATCGCTGAAGAAGCGGGTGCCTGCGCCGTTATGGCCTTGGAACGCGTGCCCGCCGACATCCGCGCCGCCGGCGGCGTGGCCCGCATGGCCGACCCCACCATCGTCAAAAAAATCATGGAAGTGGCCAGCATTCCGGTCATGGCCAAGGCGCGCATCGGCCACTTTGTGGAAGCGCGCATTCTGGAAGCTCTGGGCGTGGACTATATTGATGAAAGCGAAGTGCTGACCCCCGCCGATGACCGTTACCACATCGACAAGCGCGACTTCACCGTGCCCTTTGTCTGCGGCTGCCGCAATCTGGGCGAAGCCCTGCGCCGCATCGCCGAAGGCGCGGCCATGATCCGCACCAAAGGCGAGCCCGGTACCGGTAACGTGGTGGAAGCCGTACGCCACTGCCGTCAGGTTATGGATGAAATCCGTATGCTCTGCGCCCTGACCGACGCCGAAGTGCCCAACTTCGCCAAGGGATGCGGCGCGTCCCTGGAAATCTGCTTGGCCGTGCGCAGGGAAGGCCGCCTGCCTGTGGTCAACTTCGCCGCCGGCGGCATCGCCACCCCGGCCGACGCGGCCCTGATGATGCATCTGGGCTGCGACGGCGTGTTCGTGGGCTCGGGCATCTTCAAGTCCGGCGATCCGGCCAAGCGCGCCAAGGCCATTGTGCAGGCCGTGACCAACTACAGGGATTACGCCATGCTGGCCGAAATCTCTCGCGACTTGGGCGAACCCATGGTCGGCATTGAGATTTCCTCCATCCCGGATGCCGAACGCATGCAGGAACGAGGCTGGTAAGATGACCAACCCCCGCGTGGGTGTTCTGGCGCTGCAAGGGGCCTTCCGCGAGCACGCGGCCTCGATGGCCCGTCTGGGAGTCGAGGCCCGCGAAGTACGCCAGCTCGGGCACATGGACGGCATCGACGCCATGATCATTCCCGGCGGCGAAAGTACCACCATGGGCAAGCTGCTGGTGGAGCTGGGCATGCTCGATCCCCTGCGGCGGCGCATTAAAGACGGCATGCCGGTTTACGGCAGTTGTGCGGGCCTGATCCTGCTTTGCCGCGAGATCGAAAACTCGGACCAGCCCCGTCTGGGCGTGCTGGATGCCGTTGTGCGGCGTAACGCCTTCGGTCGTCAGGTGGACAGCTTTGAAACCGATCTGGACCTGCCGGAGCTGGGTCTGCCGCCGTTTCCAGCGGTGTTCATCCGCGCGCCCGTGCTGACCGGCGTGGGCCCGCGCGTGCGTGTGCTGGCCGAGGTCAAGGGGCAGGCTGTGGCCGTGCGCCAGGACAACGTGCTGGCGACCTCCTTCCATCCCGAGCTGACTCCCGATACGCGGCTGCATCGCTACTTCCTTGAAATGTGCGGAAACTGAGCAGCCCTTCCCCTGAAGAAAAAGCTCTCGCGCCGCAAGCGCGAGGGCTTTTTTATATGACTGGGCTCTCACGCTTCGCGAGGTTTGCGCGTCCATCGGCCCGTTTTCAAGAATCCGCTGGACACGAATTTCTTGTGCCCGCGCGAATTCACGCAGGTAGAACTGGTTGAGGCGCGGACGCGCCTAGGGGTATAGAGTGTCAATACGTTGTTTGCCCTGTGATCAGGAATGAAGCTGCAGGATTTCTGCCAAGAGCCGAATGCGGCCACACATAGGTATAGCGGTGTGCCCAGATCAGCAGATAACCGGTCCTTTGCCGGGAACGGGTGCATGTTTGCGCATATGCCCGCTCTTTTAATGCTGTTCCGGTGAACCGTTCCGCTTTACCGTTGGGCAGTGTAGTCACGATATTGTCCGGAATTTTATTTTGTGGCATGGTTCGCTTGTCTTTAACCGCAAGCGG
>APFI01000178.1 GCA_000403945.1 Desulfovibrio sp. Dsv1 | reverse complement strand
TCAATTCGGGAAAAACCCGAGCCCCGTTTGCCCGGCCGTGAAGGAAGCCGGGGCGGCGGGGCCCGCAACAACCGGCGTTTTGCCAATGCGGTCTTCCGGGTTATGCGCGCGGGCGCTCCGTGGCGGGATCCGCTCTCCGCCCCTGGCGCTGGAGCGACACCCGCCGACGCTTCACCCGCTGGCGCGATAATGGCGTGCGGGAGCGACCGCCTGAAATTCCGATTGACGAGCCGGACCCC
>APFI01000177.1 GCA_000403945.1 Desulfovibrio sp. Dsv1 | reverse complement strand
ATCGAGCCCGAAAGATTCCATGTCGATCCAAACTATTTCACTGTGGGACTAAACACCTAGTCAACTTTCCTTTCGCCATTGAAGGCGTGGCTGCGACCTTCAATCCCGGCAACCCGGGTCCGGCCTGAAACGTGGGAAATCCGCCCGCTTTGCAAAGAAACTTCCATAGGCCCTGTCGAGATTTTTCACTGCCTGCTGAAATATTCGCAAATGAGCTTCGGACAAGGGAGGACGTTTTCTCTTCTTTTCTCCAATTCTGAAGAAGGCTGCGCGACAAGC
This sequence comes from Desulfovibrio sp. Dsv1, assembly GCA_000403945.1. Lineage (GTDB taxonomy): Bacteria > Desulfobacterota > Desulfovibrionia > Desulfovibrionales > Desulfovibrionaceae > Desulfovibrio. The sequence goes on along the minus strand of APFI01000177.1, from coordinate 4,049 downwards.
CCCCATACGCTTTCCATCGCCCGCATAGTGTTCTCCAGTGCGGACGCTTTGTTCCAGAAAAAACGGCAACACTCGGCAAAACGCCGCATGAGGTTTTCCTGTCCGGCTTTGGGGGCGGAGCCGGGAACCTGCGGGCTTGCAATCTCTCCACAAAACGGATATAGCTAGCCTATGAAAAAGGCAACTATCCCGTACCGGAAGACATTGCGCCTTTCTCCCCCATGTTCATTTGACCCTGTTATAAAATACTGGCATGGGGTCTTTACAAAAGTTGCCCTTGATGGCCTGAAGGAAATCTTTGCCGGTGTTTTTTACCGGGGTGTTGAGGCTGAACTTGCCGGGTTTGACGGAAAAAACGATCATGTCCACCCGCCTGCCGTCTGCCAGCCCAAAATGGCCGTTTCCTCTTTGATTAACAACCTGAAAGGCGTATCCAGCGGACTGACCGGAAAGAAAGGCTATCCTTCGATTCAAAAATTCTGAGGTGGTTCTCTCTGTCTGCTAGGCTATTTCGCCGGGAACTGCGAAAGAGTGCTGGCTTCTGTCCCGCGCCAGTGTATTGAAACCCAGAGAACATCCAAATTAAAGACAGAAATTTCAGTTAAGAAATGCCTTATGCCTCCGCCCTGAAGGGCGGGACGCTATGGCGTGTTTGGTAAAAAAGGTTACGTATTCCCTCGCTTTGGACAATGCTCCAGGTCGTATTTTTTGAATTATTTATATTATTCAGCATGCCATTATAAACAGCACGTATTTTGCTATATGCAGTACAGTTCATCTGAAACAGAAAAACGAACACCAACATATCTGACAAGCTGCGCACATTGCAACGGTTCCGCATACAACCCGTTGGGTGGGAGGACATAATGAAAAGGACAACTCTGCGTACGTCGTCTCTGGCCCTCGCGGCGATACTTGTTCTGGGTTTCGCTGACATTAGCCAGGCGCGCGGTCATGGCGGATGGGATGACGCCCCCTGCTATAATGCCCCCATCTCGCCGGAACAACAGGAAAAGGCTGAAAAAATTTTTAGCAGCCACTATGAAAAAATGGACGCCATCCGTCACGCTCTGATCACCAAACGCGCCGAGCTGGCTGCCCAGATGAGCGACCCCTCGCCCGACAAGGCCAAAATTGAAAACCTGTCCAAGGAAATCGACGAGCTGCGCGGCAAGATGTTCACCGCCCGCACCGACCTCCGGGCACAGCTCGACAAGGCAGGCATGCCCATGGGCTACAGCATGAGCATGCACCACGGTGGCTATGGCCACGGCGGTTACGGCGGATGCTGGAGATAGAGCAAATTCAAAACAGGCGTTTCAAAAGCATACGCTTTTTTCAGGGTGTACGCATCCTGAACACGACTCAACAGCAAAATTTCCCGCATGTTGTTCGGATGGCGTCTTGCCGTTTACATTTAGATGCGAGGCATTCGGTGAATATTTCCCGTCTCCGAACAGGAACCCTTCACGCCTTGGCCAAGGGCGGAAAATTCTTATACTCCGCGACAGTTCCGGCAAAATAACCGCAGCGGAATGCCTTGGATAGTGTAGTCACGATATTGAAGGCCACAAAAAAATACATCCGATCTGGAGCGACCAAGTAATGACGCCGCATTTTTCGGGTGCCGGGTCGCAATGCCGCGCATCGCTTCAAATGAGGGAACGCGTTCTCCATCGGGTGCCGGGCCCTGCAAGGCTCCCTGTCGCAATCGCGCCGCTCCCCGTGTGACAAAAGCCCTGACTGGCGTGCCATGCGCATCCGCGGCCAGATGCGATTTTGTGTTGAGCCCCCTTTGCGCGGATCATGTCCCGGTTGCCTCCTCTCGCGCCCGCCGCATGTGGGTGAACCCTGTGCAATGGCTGGCGTCAATCATCAGCCATGCGGGGGCCGGATCGTCAATCGGAATTTCATGCGGCCGCTCCCACACGCCATTATCGCGCCAGCGGATGAAGCATCGGCGGGTGTCGCTCCAGAGCGACAGGGGCGGGGAGCGGATCCCGCCACGGAGCGCCCGCGCGCATAACCCGGAAGACTGCATTGACAAAACGCCCTTTGCGGTTTCTCCCGCGCGTTATCCGTCAGATACCCAATGCTTCCCGAATGCGCGACACACGGTGCGCATAGGTGTGCCCCGCACGCAGATGCGCCCGCCATGCCCGGCACAGTTCGAGGGTCTGGGTCGGGTCAGCGCGCAGGGCCGCCAGATGGGAAGGAACGTCCACCGGGCTGTGCAGCGTCATGGGCCGGGTCAGGGCCTCGGGGAAAATACCCAGCCCCGGCGTGGCGTCGCTCAAGAGCAGACCTCCGGCGGCCCAGACATCGAAATGACGCTGGCTCAGGCTGTGCGGCAAAAGCAGGCTGGTCACGTTGAGCACGGCCCCGGCCCAGCGGTAGAATTCCGGCAGATCCGTGTAATAGTCCACAGGCGGAAACACTTGACAGTCCGGCAACAGATCCCGCCAGCCCGCGTCGCCCACCACGCGCATACCGGCAGCCAGCCCTGCCCGTACCCAGCGGGCGCGGTTGGTCCGGGAGCACAGCTCCGCGCCCAGACCGGCGCAACGCAATTCTTGTCCCGGCCAGGGAGAAAAGCCAAATTTTTGCAGCCACCAGTGAAAATGCGGGCCGTCCGCCGGGCCAGTGGCCCGTTCCAGCAGGTTGCGGGCTTCCTGTTCCAGATCATGCGGCACGCGGGCCGCCGCAAAAAAATGCTCCCGCTCCGGAAAGGCCGATCGCCCCACAAACAAGGACGGATTCAACGCCAGACAAGCCGCTTCCTTTTCGTCCGGCAGATCCCGCCACATCTGTGGGGCCACAGCCAGAGGCAGATGCCAGACACGCCGGGCTCCGGCGGCCCGCAGGCCGGGAATGAAACTGTCGTCGATCAGGAACAGCGCGGCCTCGCGCCACCAAGGCAGACGCAGGCCGGAGAGCAGATGCCAAGGATTGTCCACAAACCAGATGGCCACCGGCACGCCCAAGGCCCGGCAGAGGTAAAAAATCCGGCCGTCCGGGTCCAAGCCGCGCAGATTGACGGAGAGCAGCAAGGCGGGCTTGCGTCCGGCCAACAACTGCTCCCAGGCAGGCAAGAGATGTGCCTCGCTCCTGCACGGCGGCACTGTTTCCAGCACCGGACCGAAACCGGCCTCGCCCAAGGCTTGTCGCAACTCCTGATGCAACAGTTGCCGTTCCGTGCCGGGCAGCAGCACCGGACCGCGTCCGCCCTCCTCCGCCGCCACTCGCGTTGCACCCCATTGACGCGCCAGTCGTGCGGCGTTCAGACGTCCCAGCAACGGCCCCCAGAAATCCGGGGCCAACCGCAAGCCAGGTCGGTAAAACAGCACCACACAGCGCCCGGCCAGATCCACAGCCCGTTCATCCGTGACCCGTCGCCAATGTTCGGGAGGACGGCGTTCCATCTCCGAGCACACGGTCTCCAGCCGCTGCAAAATTTCCGGATCATCCAGCCAGAAAACCTCCGCTTTGCCACGCGCAAAGGGCAGTTCCCAAGGCCGCCCAGGCCCCAGGCCCAGCAAAAGCAAGGCATCGCCCGATCCCAGACGCTCCCATGCGTCGGGAGTGTCGGGCAGACTCAGAACGCGCCCCGCAAAATCAGGCAAACGGACACGCCGGGGCATTGAGGCGTGGTCAAGCATAGTTCCTCACATAAAAAACGACTACGCCAGCATAGCTGTCATGAACCACAAATCGCAAGACCGCGTGGCGCGAAATAACTATCCCCGGCAAAGCCGGGGGTTTTTCATTTGCGCCTATAAGGCTCTCTTACCAGCTGCGCCCTGACAGACGCGTATTTTCTGGCCACCGCATTTCTGTTAGGGTCATGACTAGCTGAGAGGTAGTTCTCTGAACATTTTGAGGAGTATCTGACAGATATCCTCCTGGCGATGGTTAAACCGAAATTCGCATTCCTTCAAGTGGAAGTAAAACATATGCCGTGGATGCCACGGAGACGTGTAGGCCGCATTTTGGCGAAGGCCCAAGGGCTTTCGAGCCCGTTGACGCGAGAGCGCCTGCCGGCAAACTCG
>APFI01000176.1 GCA_000403945.1 Desulfovibrio sp. Dsv1 | reverse complement strand
ACGCGGACCGGGACATCACGGTGTACCGCATCCGCTTCGCCTCCGGCTTCAGCGTGTGGGGCCTGCCCTCCGAGGCCCGTTCCCTGCGGTCCAAGCAGGGGCGCGTCATCATAGACGAGGCGGCCTTCGTGGACGACCTTTCCGAGCTGATGAAGGCGGCCTTCGCCCTGCTCATGTGGGGCGGCAGCGTTTCCATCCTTTCCACGCACAACGGGGAGAACAACCCCTTCAACGAGCTTGTCAACGACATCCGCGCCGGGCGGCTGGCATACAGCCTTCACCGCACCACGCTGGACGACGCCATAGCGGACGGCCTGTTCAGGACCATCTGCAAGCGGGCGCACCCGCCCCGCGAATGGACGCGGGAGGCGGAGGACGCTTGGCGGGCGGGCATCATTGAGGACTACGGGGACGGCGCGGACGAGGAACTGTTCTGCATCCCCCGGCGTTCGGCGGGCGCGTACCTGACCACCATGATGCTTGAGGCGTGCATGGACGCAGGCTCTCCCGTGGTGACATGGACCGCCCCTGCGGAGAACTTCGTGGACTGGCCGCTGGAGGTGGCCGAGACCTACACCAAGGGCTGGATCGCGGAGAACCTAGCCCCCCTGCTGGCGGACCTGCCCGACTGCGCCCATTTCATGGGCGTGGACTTCGGGCGCACGGGCGACCTTTCCGTATTCTGGCCCGCCACGGAGCAGCGCGACCTGCGCCTCACCCCGCCCCTTGTGCTGGAATTGCGGGACTGCCCGCACCGCACGCAGCAGCAGATACTTTTCGCCGTCATCGACGCCCTGCCGCGCTTCTCCGGCGTGTCGCTGGACGCGCGGGGCAACGGTTCCGCGCTGGCCGAGGCCGCCCGGCAGCAGTACGGGCCGGAACGGGCGCGGGAAGTGATGATTTCCGAGACGTGGTACAGGGAGACCATGCCCCTGCTCAAGAGCGGCATTGAGGACAGGACGCTGGTGCTGCCCAGGGACGCGGGCGTTCTTTCCGACTTCCGTTCCCTCCGCGTCGTGCGAGGTGTGGCCCGCGTGCCGGAGCAGCGCACCAGGGACAGGACGGGCGGCAGGCACGGGGACGCGGTTGTGGCCTGCGCCATGATGCTGGACGCCCGCAAGGAGCTGGGCAGCATGGAGCCGTGGGACTATGTGGGCGTGCCGCTTGCGGGCGGCATAGACTTCCGGGGGTGGTAGAATGACAGTTGTAATGTGGTTTCTACGAATGATTTTGACATCCTCCCCCGCCTAAAGTCGGGGGATTCCTATCGGTAGCGGCTCTAATGA
>APFI01000175.1 GCA_000403945.1 Desulfovibrio sp. Dsv1 | reverse complement strand
CGCCCCGGCTTCCTTCACGGCCGGGCAAACGGGGCTCGGATTTTTCCCGAATTGAATCAGAAAGATCGCGCCGCCCGCGGGCCATCATGGACATGGGTTCCCCGTTTGCGGTTGAAGACAAGCGAACCATGCCACAAAATAAGACTCCAGACAATTTCGTAACTACACTTCCTGGAGGATAAAATCAGTCTGATACTGCATGGGCTATTCGGTGGCATGAAATTTAAATGCTGCAATAGGCGTTTTTGCACCGTGGGTAGTGCGTGGATACAGTAGGAAAAAAAAAGACAGAAATTCAAGAATACATAAAACACCAGCTGGATCAGGAAGACGGGAGATCAGCTGTCTTCTCCATGCCTTGGAAACCCGTTTACGGGATGCAAGCAACAGAAATGCGGATGCCAGATCAAATACGCGTCTGCCAAGGCGCAGCCGGCAAGAGAGCCTTATAGGCGCAGATGAAAAAAACCGGTTTTGCCAAGGAACAGCTATTGGTTACAACCAGTCGCGCCGGTTCAAAAATGGTCTCTCAGGCTAATTTCTTCTCAGCTCTATAGTTCTCTGTATTTCTTCCGAACTACACTACGGGGGCGCGAGAACGCGCGGCGGCCAGACCCAGCAGCACGGCCCCGGCCTGAGCCACATTCAGGGAATCAAAAGGACGGGCCAAGGGAATGCGCAGCATGTGCGCGCAACGCTTGGCCACGCCGGGACGCAGGCCCTTGTCCTCATTGCCGAGCACCAGCACGGCGGGCAGGCGCATCCGGTCCGTAAAAGCGTCCAGACTGTGGGGGCCTTTGGCCCCGCCCGCGCCGTAAATGGTCAGGCCCGCTTCCTCGGCGCTGTCCAAGGCGCGAGCCAGATTGGTCACTTGGGCCACAGGCAGATGTTCCAGGGCTCCGGCGGCGGCACGCCGGGCGGCCGGTCCCAGATAGGCGCTGTTGTGCCGGGGCAGCAGCATGCCCGCTCCGCCCAAGGAGTAGAGTGTGCGGCAGAGTGTGCCCACATTGCCGGGATCCTGCACTTGGTCTAGGGCCAGCATCAGGGGCAGGGGCGCGTCGGCCACGGCGGCCAGCAATTCTTCCAGCCCGCAAAAGCCGGTGACGGCCAAGCGGGCCACCACTCCCTGGTGGCCCACAGCGTCGCGCCCATGGCGCGTGCCGCCACACAGACGGTCCAGAGCCGCCGCTTCCACCAGGCTGAGGCCCACGCCGTTCCGGCGGCAGAGGTTCTGCACCTCGCGCGCTTCAGGGCCGCGCAGGCTTTTTTTGCAAAAAACGAAGTCCACCCGCTGGGGCTCGGAGGCAAGCAGCTCCAGCACGGGTTTCAGCCCCGGCAACAGCGGAGCGTCGTCGGAGTGATCTTTCATGGGCGTCTCCGGCGGAACATGTTGCTGGCCGCTGACGGGCGGTCAGGGTTGGAGTTGGACGCCGCAGACGCGGCGCATTCCAGCCTGTGTACGCATCTTCCCGGCTGAAGGCAAGCCGGGCGGCAACGGGAGTGAATATATGGCAAGCTGTAAACTGCGTTTTCGCGCGGCGGGGGCGTGCTGGCTGGCGGTCGCGGCGCTCTGCCTGCTGTTGGCGGGCGGCTGTGCCACACGCCAGGGAAAAGGGCCGGAGGTCTCCACTCCGTCCCTCATGCTGCCGGACGACGAAAGTGCCACGCCTCTGACCCAGACCGAACTGGCGGCCCTCAAATCCACCGGGCAGATTGACAGGAACGTGCCCGCCGAGGCCATGCCGGACGTGGCCCGCCAATACAAATATTTCCTGCGCAAAGGCCGCAATACCATGAGCGCGTTTTCCAAGTGCTCGGAGCAGTATCTGGCCTATGCCCGCAAAGTCTTCCGTTCGCGCGGCATGCCCGACGAACTGGCCTATCTTGCCATTGTGGAAAGCGGCTACAGGTCCGACGCCAAATCTCCGGCGGGCGCTGCCGGGGCCTGGCAGTTCATGCCCTACACCGGCATGAAGTACGGCCTGAACCAGGATTGGTGGATGGATGAGCGCTTGGATCCTTATAAGGCCACGGAAGCCGCCGCCGACTATCTTCAGAAACTCTACGGCGACTTCGGCGACTGGCCCACGGCCATCGCGGCCTACAACGCCGGGGAAGGCAAAATGATCCGCGCCAAGCAGGGTACCGGCGGCCGTGATTTTTTTGAGATCAAGGCCCGCAACCACAAGCTGGACAGCAATGCCCAGCTGCGGGAAGAAACCAAACAGTACGTGCCCCGCTTTCTGGCCGTGGCCAAGATTATGCGCAACCTGCCCCAACTGGGCTTTGAATCCATCCAGCCGGACAAGGCTCCCGGCATGCTGCGCTTCACGGCCCGGCCCGGCACGGACCTGATGGCTTTTTCCAGCGCTTGCCGCTTGAGCTGGGAGGAATTCCGCGTCTATAACCAGCACCATAAACGGCCCATCACCTCCACGGAACGCGCGACCTTCGTCTATGTGCCCGCGCGTTACGAGCGGCAAGCCACGGCCTTTCTGCACTCTCCCCAGGCCAACGCCTATGCGGACTGGCGCCCAGTCAAGGTGACCACTTCGGCGGACTCTTGGGACAAGATCAGCCGCCGCTGCAATGTGCCCGTGCCCCGCTTGAAAGCGGCCAACCCCGGCAACGACCGGCTGCGCGCCGAGGAGATGGTGCTGGTGCCGCGTTCGGTGAACATGTCGGCCACAGCCGTGGCCGCGCTTGATCCCAAAGAGTCCAGAAGCTCTAGGGAGACGCGGCAGGGCAAAAAAGAGCGTCTGAAACCCGGTGACAGCCGCGTCCCGGTCCGGGAAACGACGGTGGCCTCCGGTGGTGGCCACAAGCTTCAGCCTGACGAAACCCTTTATGCCGTGGCCCGCAAATACAATGTGAGCCTCAAGGATTTGCAGGACTGCAATCAGATCGACAATCCCAGCAAGGTACGCGCGGGCTGCATCCTGCGCATTCCGGGCGGGACGGTACCCGCCGCGCCGTCATCCGGAGGCTCCAGCGGCCGCGTGGGTAAGGCCGGACGCAAAGCCACCTATACGGTGCAGGCCAAGGACAGTCTCTGGAATATAGCGCGCAAACACAATGTCAGCGTGGACGATCTCAAGCGCTGGAACAATGTGGATGAGAAAAGCCTGCGGGCTGGGGCGACCTTAGTGGTGAATCTGGATTAGGATCTGTTTCTAAATGATCCTTTCGCCCTCTGCCTGCGTCAGGTTCGTCCCATGCGAAGGTTGAATATGCTTGAATATACTCCCTTCGCCCAAGACTCGAAGCCATCTCATAATCACAGGCGGTATTTTCTAGAAAATTTCTAGAAGTCATTTGATAATTCCCTGATGACTCTTCCGAGTAAAATCATGGAAAATGCCAAATGAACAAGGGCGGTA
>APFI01000174.1 GCA_000403945.1 Desulfovibrio sp. Dsv1 | reverse complement strand
TGGCACATGTCCAGGGGCTACACGAACCAGGCCTGATTATAAGGTTTGCAAACACACCCTAGATATTTTCTAGATTTTAATCTTTTTGATTGTTGAGATACCTTCTAGCTGAGAGGTAGCTCCCTGAGCATTTTGAGGAGCATCTGACAGATATTCTCCTGGCGGGTTAAACCGAAATTCGTATTCCTTCAGGTAGAAGTAAAAATATGCCTGTGGATGCCACGGAAACGTGCAAGCCGCGTTTTGGCGAAGGTCCAAAAGCTTTCGAGCCCGTTGACGCAAGAGCGTCTGCCGGCAAACTCGTTGTCGCCGTGTTCGCCCCGGAAGTGTTTCCGGCATCCTGAATCCACCAAACCGTTGAAATAGATAACACTTTCAGGGTCCACACGGCTGCGGATTATCCCCTGGAGCGTGGCTTTTGGGCAATCCGGCACGATTTCGGCATATGCGCGCCCATTGCGCCCGAACATGCCAAAAACAATGGTTTTGCCGCAAGCGCCACGGCCTCTGACACCCTTTGACCCACCTAGTCCCGAAGCGGCTTTCATCCACTTCGGCTTCGCCGCTGACCGGTGTTTAAATCATTAACAAAGTAAACCCCCGACCATTTTTGATGGCCAGGGGTTTTAAATTCTTGGTGGAGCTGGACGGAATTGAACCGACGGCCTCTTGAATGCCATTCAAGCGCTCTCCCAACTGAGCTACAGCCCCACAGCGGGATATATTGCTTCAAAGGGCGGATCTTGTCAATGTCTTTTTGGATATTTCCCCAAGCCATTGTTTTAACCCTTTTTGCCCAGCGCCGGGCCTCCCGCCGCCAGTTCGTCCAGAGCTTCGCCCACGCGGGCCAGCGCGTCGGCCAGCACATCGTCCGCCACAGCGTAGGAGAAGCGGATGCAGTTGTCGTTGCCGAAGGCCGCACCCGGCACCAGCGCCACATGGGCATTGTCCAGCAGGTAGGTGCACAGTTCCGTGGAATTATGCACCCGGTCGCCGTAACATTGATGCACATCCACAAAGAGGTAGAAGGCCCCGTCGGGTTTGGGGCAGATAGCCCACGGCCAGCTCCCGATGATCTTGAGGGCCAGATCGCGGCGGCGCATGAAGGCCGCGCGCATCTCGGCCACACAGTCCATGGGGCCTTCCAGCGCTGCCAGGGCGGCCTTCTGGGACACGGAACAGATGCTGGAGGTGCTGTGTCCCTGCATGGAGGAGATTTTTTTGACCAGATCCGGGTGCGCGGCCAGGAAGCCCACGCGCCATCCGGTCATGGCGTAGCTTTTGGACAGGCCGTTGAGCACGGCCACCAGTTCGGAGCAGTGCTCGAACCAGGTGATGGCGCTGGTCATCCGCGCGGGCGGGAAGACCAGCTGATCGTAAATTTCGTCCGCCAATACAAAAATATTCCGCGCCAGGGCCCAACGCATAATCTGCATGAATTCCCGGTCCGAATAAACCGCGCCGGTGGGATTGCTGGGGGAATTAAGGATCAGCATCCGGGTTTTATCCGTGATCTTCTCCTCAAGCATGAGGGGCGTGACCTTGAAGTTGCGTTCGGGCCCGGCATGCACGGTCACAGGCACGCCGCCCGCCAGTTCGACCATGTCGGGATAGCTCAGCCAGTAAGGCGCGGGGATCAGCACCTCGTCGCCGGGGTTGATGGTGGCCTGCATAAAATTGTAGAGACAGTGTTTGCCGCCCGCGCCGATGATAATGGATTCCTTGGGCACGGATACGCCGTAGGTCCGCTGGAAATAGCCGCCCGCAGCCTTGCGCAGTTCCGGAATGCCGGGCACGGCGGTGTAACGGCAGAAATTGGCGTCAATGGCAGCTTTGGCCGCGTCGCAGATATGTTTGGGCGTGGGAAAATCCGGCTCGCCCACGGCCAGGCTGGTCACGTCCACACCCTGAGCTTTGAGTTCCAGGGCCCGGCTGTTGACACTGAGAGTCAGAGAAGGTTTGATGCTGCGCAAGCGGTCGGAAATCTGCATGGAAGGCTCCTTCACGTTATGCGTGCGGACGCGGCTGGAAAAAGCGGAAGAATCTGCCGCAGTTTTTTAGCAGGTTCAAAGCGGGGTGTAAATGCGGGAAGTCTCTGAAGACACGATGGCGGTCGGACCGGAAAAGCCGCTGCTGCCGCTGCCGCCGGGCTGCGTGACCGGCGCTTTCGTGCAACGTCGCAAGCGCTTCAGCGTGGAGCTGCTTTTGAACGGCGCATCGGTCTGGGTGCACAGCAACAATTCGGGCGGCATGCTGGGCTTGGCCCGGCCCGGCGCGCCGGTGCTGGCCTCCCCGGCATCCAACCCTGCACGCAAGCTCAAATACACCCAGGAATGCGTCTGGCTGACGGAAAGCGCCGTGCCCAGCGGCCCGGCAGACTCCGGTCCAGAACACGGGCGAGGCTTCTGGGTGGGAATCAACACCAGCGTGCCCAACCGTATGTTGGATGCGGCGTTCAGGGCCGGACGGCTGGATTTCGCGGCAGGGTACGCCATTCTGACCCGCGAGGCCAAACGCGGCCAGAGCCGCCTGGACGGCCTGTTCACCGGGCCGGACTTGCCGCCGCTCTGGGTGGAATGCAAGAACGTAACCATGGTGGAGGACGACGCGGCCTGCTTTCCGGACGCGGCCAGTGAGCGCGGCCAAAAACACTTGCGCGAGCTCATGGATATTGTTAGGTCGGGCGCGCGCGCGGCCATGTTCTACTTGGTGCAGCGCCCCGACGGACATTGCTTCGCCCCGGCGGATTTCATCGACCCGGTCTATGCGGAGCTGTTTTACGAAGCGACGGCCTGCGGGGTGGAAATATATCCTTACAGGGCTGCGGTAAGCCCGCGCGGCGTGGATCTGGGCGGGCTGCTGCCGGTGCGGAAGGGGAGTGCTTGACCTGGGCCGGGCACTGCGACCACTCCGGCGCTTGGAAAGGTTTTCGAACTACGCCGTGAATGAACTACTTGACACTACGGGGCCGGGAGCATGAAAAAAGTTGCCATACTTCAGTCCAATTATATCCCATGGAAAGGCTATTTTGACATGGTAGCCGCTGTGGACGAATTTATTCTGTATGACGACATGCAGTACACCCGGCGCGACTGGCGCAACCGCAACAAGATCAAAACGCCGCAGGGCACGGTTTGGCTGACGGTGCCGGTCAGGGTGAAAGGACAGTATTTTCAGAAAATTCGTGACACCGAGATTGATGGTGCCGCTTGGGCTGCGTCGCATTGGAAAAGCCTCACTCAGCACTATTCAAGAGCGCCGTATTTTGGGGAAATCCGCGAATGGCTGGAACCCCTGTATATAGAAAAAGTCTATAGCCATATTTCCGTGCTCAACCGTACCTTGCTGGAAGCCATATGCCGTTATCTGGACATCCGTACCAAGATCAGCAATTCTTGGGATTATACCCTTGTTGACGGTAAAACCGAACGCCTAGCCGACCTCTGCCGTCAAGCCGGTGGCATGGAATATGTTTCCGGCCCGGCCGCCAAAGATTATATTGAGGAGCGGATTTTTACAGAGCACAGTATCAGACTCACGTGGTTCGACTATGAAGGGTATCCCGAATATCCCCAACTTTGGGGCAAATTCACGCATTTTGTGAGCATTCTTGATCTACTTTTCAACTGCGGCAAAGACAGTTCACGTTATATGAGGTATGTGGGATGAAGCTTTCCATCGTCACCACCTTGTACTACTCCGCGCCTTATGTGGAGGAGTTCCATCGCAGGGCGTCCGCCGCCGCGCGGCAACTCGCGGGTGAGGATTATGAAATTGTTATGGTCAATGATGGTTCGCCGGATAATGCCGTGGATTTAGCCATTGCGTTGACCAACAGCGACCCGCATATGGTGGTGGTGGACCTGTCGCGTAATTTTGGACACCACAAGGCCATCATGGCGGGTATCGGCCAGACTTCTGGGGAAAAGGTGTTTGTCATTGACGTAGACCTTGAGGAAGAGCCAGAGCTCCTGCATGCATTCTGGCATACCATGGAAAATCAGGGTGTCGATCTTGTGTATGGTGTTCAGAAAAGCCGTAAAGGAGGTTGGTTTGAGCGGTGGAGTGGTGGATTATTTTATGGAATGTTCAACGCGCTGTCTCCTATCACTATCCCCAAAAATACAATTATTGCCAAACTCATGACCCGCCGATTCGCCGATGCGCTGCTGGAGCACCGGGAGCGGACTATTTTCCTGGGTGGGCTTATTGCGCTTACGGGGTTTTCGCAGGCATCATTGCTCTGCGTCAAAAAAAGTAAGCCTAATACTACGTATACATTCAGGCGCAAACTTGCCCAATGCGTTGATTCCATAACCAGCTTTAGCGCCAGACCACTCTATTTTTTTTTCTGGTTCGGCGGAGCTACTATGATCATTTCATTTTTTGCACTAACTTTTCTTATGGCGCGTCGCATTCTGATGGGAACTACAGTGGAGGGGTGGACCAGCCTTTTTGTCATTACCTGTCTGTTTTTCGGGCTTACTATGATGGCTCTTGGAACGACGGGAATATATCTCTCTAAAATTTTTGAAGAAGTTAAAGGCCGCCCTTATGTCGTCATACGCCAAATATTGAGGTATCCATCATGCGATGGAAAAAGTTAGGTTGTCTTTTTGCTCCGGATAATTTGTCGTCGCTCATGCGCGGGTATGCCCGCATCCCCGTACTTGATCGTCTTGAGGACGATATCTATGCGGTTTATTTCGGTTCACGGGATGAAACTAACAGGGAGCGTATCTTCAGAGCGAAGCTGAACATGACCTCCTTGGTTATTGAGCAGATAGAACATACACCCATTTTAGACTTTGGAGAAAATCTTGGCGCTTTTGACGACAACGGTGTGACTCCCTGCTGTATCGTCAATGCCATCGGGAGAAAGCTGCTTTATTTTTGTGGCTGGAACATTCATGTAAAAATTCCATTTACTTGTGCCATCGGCCTTGCTGAAAGCTATGATGGAGGTAAGACCTTTACGAAACTTTTTAGAGGCGCGGTCATCGATAGAGACAAGAATGATTTCCAGTTTGTAGCTGTTAACGATGTCATGTTTGAGAATGGCTTGTTCAGAACATGGTACCTGTCCTGCCTTGAATGGAAGCTGCGTGAAGGTGCGCAAAAGCCAGAGCATTTTTATAATATCCGTTATGCGGAATCCCGGAATGGCATCGACTGGAGTCGGGGGAAGCAGCCTGTCATTGATTTTAAAAATGAATATGAGTACGCCATTTCAACTCCTCGCGTTCTCAAAGACGGGCCTGACGACTATAAAATGTGGTATTCATACCGGGGGCAACCCAGCATTACCACTTACCGCATCGGCTACGCCGAATCTCCGGACGGCGTGCACTGGTCGCGTATGGATGAAAAGATGCACTCCCTTGATGTTTCGGAAGGCGGCTGGGATAGCGAAATGATTTGCTATCCTTATGTATTTGATCACAAAGGGAAGCGGTATATGCTCTATAATGGGAATGGATACGGCAAGACAGGCTTCGGCCTTGCCGTTCTGGAAGATGCGTAACTCGTTGCATTGATAAATTTTACACGGCGGAAAACAAATATGCAAAAAATCATTCTGGCGGGCAATGCCGTTACCGCCCATATTCTTCATGCGTATCTCGAGGATGATGCCCGATATGCTGTCGTCGGCTGTGTGGTGGATGATGCCTACGCGGCGTCCGGCAGCTTTACCGCCGTGCCTTGCACGGGGCTCTCGAGTGTGGTTGAGCGTTTTTCTCCGGCTGAAGTCCGTGTCATCATGGCCGTAGGCTATGATCAGGTGAATGCAGTGCGCCAGGGGCTGTTTGAATGTCTTAAAGCTCTTGGGTACGTCATGGAAACGTATGTTCACCCCAGGGCCAACGTGCTTACCGGGAACCCGCTGGGTGAGGGAACGCTGGTGATGCCCGGCGCGCTTGTTGAGCCGGGAGCGACTGTGGGAGCGGACTGCCTGATCTGGGGCAACGTGGTAGTGGCCCATGACGCCGTGGTGGAGGAGCATTGCTGGCTGGCAGCCGGGGCCGTGATTTCGGGCATGGCCAGGGTGGGACGCCGTTCCTTTGTGGGGGTCAACGCCACCATTGCCAACAAAGTGGAAGTGGGCGAGCGCAATATCGTGGGCGGAGCCGCCTTTATTTCCAAATGCACCAAGTCCAATGCCGTGCATCTGGCCCGTTCGGGCGAGCCTTTCCGTTGTACGGCCGAGGAATACGCCAAATATTTCGGAGTGTAGCATGGATAAGAAATTGCAGGGTCTGCTGGCTGATGTTTTTGGCGTGCGCGAATCGGAAATTGCGCCTGAAACCGTCAAGGAAGATGTGGAGAGCTGGGACTCCCTCAAGCAGATGGATTTGGTCATGTCGCTGGAACGCGCCTATGATCTGACTCTGGATATTCAGGATATTGTGGCCATGACTTCGGTGGCGGCCATTGCGCAGGTTCTGCGCGACAAAGGAGTGCGCCTTGAAGATTAGCGGAAGCGTGGCCCTGGTTACGGGCGGCTGCGGCGGTCTCGGCCGCGCCATTGCCGACATGCTGGCGGAACGCGATGCCTGCGTGGTGGTGGCGGATTGCAATCCTAAGGCGCTGGCGGAATTGCCCGAAGGCTTCGGGCGCGCTCTGCTGGACGTTACCGATCCCGAGCAGGCCCGCAGGGTCGCGGTCGATGTGGCGGAAGAATACGGGGCCATTCACCTGCTGGTCAACTGCGCGGGCCGAATCGTGAGTGCGCCTTTTATGAATATCATGTCGCCCGATCAGATGATGCTTTCCTATGACAGCTTTCGGGAAGATGTGAAAATCAATCTGGATTCCGTCTTTATCGTCTCCGCGGCCGTGGCGGAGCAGATGGTGCGTCGCCGTACGCGGGGGTGTATTGTCAATATCAGCTCCATCAGCGCGCGCGGCAACGAGGGACAGACCAGCTACGCGGCCGCCAAGGCGGGCGTCAATGCCATGACCGTCACCTGGTCTAAGGAGCTGGGGCGTCTCGGCATCCGTTGCAATGCCGTGGCTCCGGGCTTCATTGGCACGCCGTCGACGTACGCGGCCCTGCAGGATGTGCACATCAGGCATATTGTGGGCAGCACGCCGTTGCGGCGTTTGGGCGAAACGCATGAAGTGGCCCAGGCTGTGTGCGCGCTGGCTGAAAATGATTTCATCAACGGTGTGGTGCTGGATGTGAACGGAGGATTGAGTTTCTGATGTTTGCTCTTTCTCCGGAAGCCCGTGCCAGAGCATATGCCGCGTACACCGCGAATAACGCCTTTTTCCCGCTGATTGCGGCAGTGTTGTCCGGCGCGCAACGTGGCATGGCTTACGCGGATAGGGCGGAGGCGCCCCGGCAAATCTATGTGGAGCACGCCTTTGGCTTCGCCCAGCTTTTAGGTGAACCTGTGCCCGGCTTTGAGGCGGAACTGCAAAAGTATTTGTTGAACGACAAGGCGTTCGCCGCACCCAAAGTGCGGTTGTACACGCCGTTGATCCCGACTTTCCATGCCTGCGAATCCATGCGAACGGTTCGTTCCGAGCGGCAGCGCTTTTTCCTGCGGGCGGAAGCCTATGCTGCCGCCCACGCGCGTCTGCTGGCCCGGGATGGGGACTGTGTCGCATTGCCCGTGACAACGGAAACCGTAGATCGCGTGGATAGCGCTTTTGGCCTGATATCGCGTTTCTGGCCTGATTCCGCTGCCTTCGTGACTCATGCCCGCGCACAGGTGATCTGCCATGCAGGTGAGCCTGCATCTATTTGCTATGCCGCCGCCTTGGAAAACTGCAAAGCTGAAGTCGATATTTTTACACGGCCCGAATATCGCGGCAAAGGATTTGCCATGATGGCCGCCGTGCGCTTTGTGGACGACTGTTTGGCTCATGGCGTGGAACCGTTATGGGATTGTTTTACCAATAATGCCGGTTCGATGGCACTGCGTGAGCGCTTGGGTTTTCTGAACTGCGCCGCGCCGTATGAATTTTTTACTATCGCCAAGTAGCCATGTACCATTACAATCTTGGAACTTTCTGTGATGAAGTGGCGGCCCGCTGGGGCCAAAAGACTGCTCTACGCTATGCTGACGGTCAGTATACATATGACCGGCTGACCGATATTTCCCGGTGTCTGGCATTATTGCTGATGAAAGAAGGCTGTGGGCGCGGCGATGTTATAGCCATTGCCCATAACAAGCACCCGTTGTCCTACGCGCTGATGTTGGCGGCTCTGCGCCTCGGTGTTCCGTATGTGATTGTCGACGCGGCCTCGCCTATAGCCCGCACGGCGAAGATCATGGCCACGGCTCAGCCGCATCTGCTTTTCTATGATGACGTATGTTATGAAGAACCCATGCGCCGTCTGGCCGGGGAAAGCGGCGTGCCCTGTCTTTTTCTTGACGAGGCCGTACTGCCGGAAAGCCGCGCCGCGTGTTTGGAAGAACTCCATAGCCGCACCAAGGATGTGGACGGTTCTACCTTGGCGTACATCATGTTTACCTCCGGCTCCACAGGCGTGCCCAAGGGCGTGGCTGTGACGCATCAGAATATCCTGCACTTCATCCAATGGGGCACACGATGTTTTGAGGTGAGCGAAGAAGATATTTTCGCCAACCTCAGTCCTATGTATTTCGACAATTCCGTCTTTGATTTTTACATAGCGCTCTTTTCCGGAGCATCCTTGGCCCCAGTGCCACGTGAGCTACTGGCCAAGCCCTATGATCTTGTAGCTCATGTGGGACGGATGGCCTGTACCGTCTGGTTCTCCGTGCCTTCGCTGCTCATCTACGTCATGGCCATGAAAGCCATGCAACCCCGTTTTCTGCCCGCCTTGCGCTCTATTTCTTTTGGGGGCGAGGGCTACCCTAAAGCGGAGTTGAAAAAGCTCTATGATCTTTTCGCGCCGCAGGCACACATCGTCAACGTCTATGGGCCCACCGAGTGTACCTGCATTTGCAGCGCTTACCAGTTGGACGACGCGGATTTCGCGGATCTGGAAGGCTTGCCCCCTTTGGGACGGCTGAATCAGAATTTCGATTATTTCATTGAAGGCGCGGACGGCGATAGGGGAACGGAGGGCGAACTTGTGCTGGCGGGGCCCAACGTATCGGCGGGATACTTCAATGACCCCGAGCGCACAGCGACCGCGTTTCTGACCTTGAACGAGCCCCGGCGCTTTATGAAGCGCGCCTACCGCACGGGCGATCTGGTCTGTGAAGTGGACGGCAAGCTCTACTTCCAGGGGCGCAAGGACAATCAGATCAAGCATATGGGGTATCGCATTGAGCTGGAAGAAATCGAGAGCGGCCTTATGCGTCTGCCGGGCGTGAGCCAGGCTGCGGTGGTCTACCACCGGCAGACTGCCGCTTACGGTAAGATTTTTGCCTTTGTGGCCTATGAGGGGCATGAAGACGACAAGACTTTGCTGCGCCGCCTGAGTGAAGTCTTGCCCTCGTATATGATTCCGAGCCGTCTGAACCTTATGGATTCCCTGCCCAAAAACGCCAACGGCAAGGTGGACCGCCAAGCTTTGAAAAATCTGGCCGTCCACTGATGGCAAGGATGTTCCTCCCCATGACGAAACTGCTGCGCCGCCTGCTGGCCGGGCGCTCCCTGCGCCAGCTCATCCGCTACGGCGTTGTGGGCGTGGCCCAGAATGCCGTCGGGTACGGCATCTATCTTTTTTTCACATGGCTGGGAGCGGACCCCAAGCTGGTGGTGGGCGTATCCTATCCGCTTGCCATGCTGGTTTCTTTTTTAGGCAACAAAAAGTATACATTTAGTTATAAGGGCGGCACGGCAGGTGCAGGGGGGCGGTTTTTGCTGGCTCACGCCTGCAGCTACAGTATCAATCTGGGCATGCTCTATGTCTGTGTGGACAAGTTCGGCTACCCGCATCAACTGGTGCAGCTCGCGGCCATCTTCGTTTGCGCCGCCTTTTTGTTTCTGGCGCTTAAATTCTATGTGTTCGCGGTCCGGCCCGCGCCGGCTCCGCAACAGCCTTAACCGGAGGCCGTCATGCCCGAACATATTCCTTTCAACTGGCCGCACATGACCGGCAAGGAACTCTATTATATCGCCGAGGCTCATTTTAACGGTAAACTGGCCGGCGACGGCCCGTACACCAAACGTTGCCACCACCGGCTGGAAAAACTGAGCGGCTGCCTTAAGGCCCTGCTCACGCATTCCTGCACGGCGGCTTTGGAAATGCAGGCCTTGCTGCTGGACATCCGGCCCGGCGATGAGGTGATCATGCCTTCCTATACCTTTGTCTCCACAGCCAATGCCGTGGCGCTGCGCGGCGGCGTGCCCGTGTTCGTGGACATCCGCGAGGATACGCTGAACATCGACGAAAGTCTCATTGAGGACGCCGTCACTCCGCGCACCCGTGCCATTGCGCCAGTGCATTACGCGGGCGTGGGGTGCGAGATGGACGCCATCATGGAGATCGCGCAACGCCACGCCCTCAAAGTCGTGGAGGACGCGGCCCAAGGTTTCATGTCCGCCTACAAGGGGCGGGCGCTGGGCAGCATAGGCCATCTGGGCGCGTACAGTTTTCATGAAACCAAGAACGTCATTTCCGGCGAGGGCGGCGCCCTGCTGGTCAATGATCCGGATCTGGTGCAGCGGGCCGAAATCATTCGCGAAAAAGGTACGGATCGCAGCCGCTTCTTCCGGGGAGAGGTGGATAAATACACTTGGCAGGAAGCCGGTTCTTCCTATCTGCCGGGTGAGCTCATTGCCGCCTTTCTCTGGGCGCAGTTGGAAGAAGCCGGCGAGATTACCGAAAATCGTATAGCGCGTTGGCGGCGTTATCATGAGATGCTGGAGCCGTTGGAAAAAGAAAGCCTCTTGCGCAGGCCGGTGATTCCGGCCCATTGCCTTCACAACGCACATATGTACTATGTTCTGCTCGCGCCGGACATTGACCGCCAGCCCGTACTGGATGAGCTCAAAAAGCAGGGCATCTATGCTGTTTTCCACTATGTGCCCCTGCACTCCGCGCCTGCCGGGCGGCGCTACGGGCGGGCTCATGGCGCCATGAGCCGGACCGACAATTTGTCGGTCCGCTTGATTCGTCTTCCTCTCTGGCATGGTCTGCCGCGCGCCGCGCAGGAGAGGACGGTGGAATCGCTCTATACGGCATTGCACCGCTGAAGTTTGCTCCATGAGGCAGGACAGTATTGCGACAAGCCGTGGAAGGGCACAAGACCCCGGCTCTGGAGACGATTTCCGGCCGTGTTCGCCGCTCTGGCCGTTTTTTGTGGTGTTGATCAGCACCATTTGTCCCCGAATGATCACTCTGGGTTTTTTCCCTTACATGGATGAGGGTTTTTACGCATATTGGTCCCAGTTCATGCAGCATAGCTTGGCCCAGGGGCAGGGCGTGCCCGACGCCGGAGGTTTTTGTCTTTATTCGCTCCTGCTTTCTCCCGTTTGTGCTCTGCCGGGCAATGTGCTGATATGGTTGCGGCTGTCAGATATGCTTATCGCGGTCTGGGCCGGTTGGCTGCTTTGCCGCCTTCTGGAGCGCGAGAGCCGTAGCGCCGTCGGTGGCATGCTGCTGGGCTTGGCCTTTTTGTGCGCCATGAACGCACCGCCGGTAATTCAGGCCGGATATAAAAACAGTATTTTTGCTGCCTATGTTCCTTTGTTTCTGGCTCTGAACCTGGGCTGGAAAAACGGACGCGTGACCACGTGCTGGTATGTTGCAGGTGGTCTGACCGCCTTGGCCGTGTTGCTGCGTGAACCGTTCGTTGTCTTTGCGGTAGTGGGAACCGTGGCCGTCTGGCTAGGCCACGGCCCGCGCGCCGTCTGGCGTTATGTGGCAGGTGGCCTGCTCACCGGTTTGTTTATTCTTGCACTGTTTGTGCTGTTGCGCGGTGGCATTGCGACGCTACTGCAAAGCTACCTGAATGCCGAAGCAGTGTATGGCCCTGAAGTCGCTCGTACCTGGAATAAATTTGTCAGTAACGGTATCATGTCTGTCCGGGCGTTCTGGCCGCTTTTGCTGTTAACCACGGCGGCTTTCTGGCTACTTTTCCGTCCACATGGAAAGCATGGCAACGACTTCAGAGGGCAGGTCTGGTTCTGGCTTGCCCTGATCCTGGCTCCTTTGCTGGAGCCTTTGTTGAAAATAGGTTTTGTCTATCATTTCGCGGTCAGTCTGCCCGGTTGCGCGGGCCTGTGCGCTCTGGCCTGGAAACGTGAGATCAGGCGTTTCCCGGGATTCAGGAAGGGAGGCATCATTCTGACCTGCCTGGCCTGCCTTGTCTTGATCACGGGTATGCCCGGTCCGGCTGCGGCGCGCATGACACTGGAGACATTGAGGGCTTTTCCGGCCCCCGGCTGGCCCGCCCGTTTCATGGTTCAATCCAATACGCTGTTGGCGGGCGCAGTCATTCAAAAGATAATGCCCTCCGGCGGCATGTTGAGTGTAAGCGGATTCATGCATTTTCTGTATCCCGTGACAGGCTTTCTGCCGCCCGATCCGGCGCTGAGCGATTTAAGTCGCAGTTTGATCATGGTCGGTTATGATCAGGCCCGCCTAGCTGCGCTTCTGCGCGAAAACCCGCCGGATGTGGTTGTGGTGGGGATGACTCATGAAGAGCATTCAGCAATTTTTACGGATGCCCTGATAAAAGTCATCGAGTTGAGCGGGCGCTACACTCGGCAGTCTGTCATCCCCGTGGATAAGGACAAAAATTATGGCTGGATTGGCTGTATCATTTATCGCAAAATAGTTCCCGCTGTGGAAAATTCCTATTGAGTTCTATAGTCTCGACCATAGTTGACAATCTGCCGTTGCCGGGCGCATAAGTCGAGATCTGTCACCTACATCAAGGAAGCGTCAGATGCAGCGCGACTATCGCTTTATTCCCCGGTTCACGGACGAGCAGATCCGGCAGGTGCAGCTGGAAGGCCTGCGCTACACCTTGCGTCAGGCCCGCAATTCGCCGCAGTACCGGGCGCGCCTGGAGGCGTGCGGTGCGCGGACCGAGGACATCCGCAGTCTGGACGATCTGCGTCTGCTGCCCACGGTGGACGTGGAAGACCTGCGCGAGGGCTACCCCCTGCCGCTGCTCTGCGTGCCGGAAAAAGAGGTGGCGCGCATCCACGCTTCCAGCGGCACCACGGGCAAGCGCAAAATTCTGGCCTACAGCCGCCGCGATATTGAGATGTTCAGCACCCAGATGGCCCGTTGCTACGAGCTGGCCGGACTCACGCCCGAAGACCGGATGCAGGTGGCCGTGGGCTACGGCCTGTGGACTGCCGGCGCTGGCTTTCAGTTGGGCAGCGAACTGTTCGGCATGTTGACCATCCCTGTGGGGCCGGGCAACCTGGAAATGCACCTGCAACTGCTCAGGGATGTGGGGGCCACCTGTTTCGGTGCCACAGCCTCCATGGCCCTGTTGCTGGCCGAGGAAGTGGAGCGCGCGGGCATCCGCGACCGGATCCGTCTGCGCAAAATGATCTGCGGAGCCGAGACTCGCAGCGAAAAGATGCGCTTGGCCATTGAAAGCAAGCTGGGCCTGGAAGGCAGCTACGACATCGCGGGCATGACCGAAATGTACGGTCCGGGCACGGCCATGGACTGCGACGCGCACGAGGGCCTGCATTACTGGGCGGATCTTTTCATCATTGAAGTGCTGGACCCGGACACCCTTCAGCCCGTGCCCGAGGGCGAAGTGGGCGAGATGGTGGTCACCAGCCTGCGCAAGGAGGCCGTGCCCCTGCTGCGCTACCGCACTCATGATCTGACCCGTCTGCTGCCGGGCCGCTGTTCCTGCGGCCTGAACATGCCTCGGCACGACCGCATTCTCGGCCGCTCCGACGACATGATCATCTACCGGGGCGTGAACATCTACCCCGGCCAGATCATGGAAGTCATCGGCCGATTCCCGGAGCTGGGCGGCGAATACCAGATGGAGCTGACCAGGGACGAGCGTTCTCTGGACCATCTGGCCCTGACTGTGGAACGCGCTCAGGGGCAGCACTCTGGCAACGACGATGCCCTGGCCCAGGCGGTGGAGCGGCGGCTGCACAAGGCCATCCTGGCGCGCATGGAGGTGCGGGTGGCGGATTATGCCAGCCTGCCGCGCACCTTCAGCAAGTCCAAGCGGATCGTGGACAAGCGCTGAGAGCACCGGAATTTGCCCGGAGCGGCATCCGCGCCGCCCTTTTCCGTCAATCTGCGTGGCGGCCGGCGGGCATTGTTAGAGGATGCGAGTATGAAGCGCTGCTTTGGATTCTGCCTGGCCTGCTGCGCCTCGCTGCTCTGCGCCTGCGGTTCCCGTTACGCGGTGAGCGTGGATTCCCTGCGCGATCCGGACGCGCCTGTCGCGGGCGGGCCATGTTTGCTGATTCCCGGCAATGCCGATGTCGCGCCGGGCGATCTGCTCTTCCGGGAGGTGATCCGCATGCTGGAGCCCGCATTCCGCAAGGCTGGCTATCCGCCCGCACCGCAACGCGATGGCGCGGCCTATGTGGCGAAAATTTCCTACTGGCCGGGCGAGCCCGTCGCCACCGTGAAAACCGGCATCGAACGGCGCTACCAGCCCATCCGCTATTGGAACAAGGTGCGGTATGTGCCGGTGGAATGGACCATCGTGACGGAACGCACCGTCTATCCGGCTCATCTGCTTTTGGAGTGCTACGCCGCCGTGCCCTCTTCTCCCGGTGATCCGGCCGCCCCGGAAGAGCGCCTGGGGCCGCAGGTCTGGCGCACCAAGGTCAGCGTTTCCGGCAAGCGGGATGACTTCAGGGCACTGCTGGCCGTGGCCGCAGCCACCCTGAACGGCACTCTGGGCACGCGTACCGACGGCGCGCGCCATTTTAAGGTCGTCATGGCGGACGACGGTGAATTCTCCGTTTCGGAAAATTAGAGCAAGTTGCTTAAAATTGTTCTGGCGGTCGCGAGAGTTGTCATTCGGCACGAAGACGTAAGCGCAATTTATTTGCGCTGCCGAGCGCCGGAGTGGGCGTCTCCAAACTTTACGAGCGTACTTCGCGTCCGGCGCGAAAAAAGCCATCCGCTTCCCAAGCGTGGAAGCGGATGGCTTTTGGATTCCGACGGATGGTTCCACTTTGCGAACAGCCTTTACTGTTTCCTGGGTTCCTTGGTCAGATCGTCCACATTTTCTTTGGCATGAGCCACAAAGACATCGCATACGCCAAGCACTTGGCCCAAGCCCTTGAGGTTGGTCTGCACCTGAAATCCGGCGGCCTTGAGCTTGGACGCCCAAGAGTCTTCCTCGTCCCCGGCCAGATCGTTGCGGGCGTGGTCCCCGGCCACCACCATCAGAGGCTGCAGCCAGACTTTTTTGACCTTGCGGGTACTGAGTTCGGCCAGCAGGTCGTCAAAACCTCGCGCGCCTTCCACAGTGGCCATAAAGACCAGAGGATCGCTTTCCTTGAACGAGGCCCGCGCGCCCTCAAAAGCCAGATCCGCTCGGCCGTGAGCCTGTCCATGCCCCATGAGCACCACGGCTTCGCCCTTCCTGCGCGTGTCCATGTCCGCCAGCACGGCCTTGGACACGCGCAGGGCATCCTTGTGCGATTCCAGCAGAGGACGACCCAGATAGAGGGCTTCAAAACGGCCGGGATGCTTCTGCAGATCAAGCAGCACCGCCCGCTCCAACTCTGTGAATTCCTCGCCGGGCATCACGTGCAGGGACTGCACGCGCACCAGCTTCACGCCGTCCTTGGCAAGTTCGGCAAGTCCGTCGCTGATGCCGCCCACCGGACGACCCTGTTTGGCCAGTTTGCGGCGGATGATCTGCGAAGTGTAGGCCCAGACCACGGGGCTGTCCGGAAATGCGGCCTTGAAGCTCGCGTCCACGGCTTTGAATGAGGGCAGGGCTTCGGGCACGCTGGTGCCGAAAGCCACCAGCAGCACCCCTTCCTTGGGGGCTTTCCGCTCCGCCGTCTGGGCGGACGTGGCCATAAGGGCCAGCAGGAGCAGGAAAAGCGGCATAAAGCGCGGAAATTTGCGCAGGATACAAGACATGGCGACCTCCTCAATCGTGCGTTGAAAGGTGATATATGATGGCTGGCGGCGCGCTGAGCGCCCCGGCCCGGCGGGTGTTCGGACTTGAGGGATATGGAGGTCGGCGTCCCGCGAAATTTCAGGACAACGGCCCTGCGCCTCGGCTCCGCCTTCACCGCATGGACGGCTGGCTGTCGCGCCCCTTCGGAAACCTTCCGGGGGACGAAGGAGCTCTGTACCCTCTTACCGCAGCGCGACTGTTTCCGATTTGCACGGAATTCCCCGCTACGGACGGCAGAGGACAACAGGGGGGCGCAAAAGTCAAGGGGCAGCCCTGCCGTCATTTCGGGCATGGCCGGGCCCTCCCTGCGCCGTCTGGCAACGGATCCACCCACCGGGCCGGCGTTGCCGGAACCGACCCTGTTCTGGCTCATGGCCTGTTAACGCAACTTTTTCTCCGTCGGTTCTGTCGAATATGGCCTTATATCACATCCGCGCGCCGATCATTGCCGTGCCGTGCCCACAGTGTGAAGGAACGTGTCCTTGCCGGAGAGCAAACCTCCAGCAGTGCCGATGCAAAAGCCATCACCCTTCGCAACGCCGTTCCGGACAATTTTGCTTGTGCTTTTTCTTGCGCTCTGATAATTTTTCGTACTCTCACAGTGAGGGAAAATTATTTGGAGGCATGGCAGATGGCAGACAAGGAAACCGGGCACGACGAAATCAATTTCGAAAGCGCCCTTGAAAACTATCTCAATCCCGATTTTGGCGACCTTGAAGAAGGCTCTATTACCAAAGGCGAGATCGTCCGCGTGGATGACGACAACGTGCTGGTGGACGTGAATTTCAAGTCCGAGGGGCAGATCCCTGCGGCTGAATTCCGCGACCCCGCCGGCAACATGACCGTCAGCGTGGGCGACCGGGTGGACGTCTATGTGGTGCGCAAGAACGAAATGGACGGCACCATCACCCTCTCCTTTGAAAAGGCCAAGCGCATGCAGGTTTTCGACCAGCTTGAGGACGTGCAGGAAAACAACAGGGTCATCAAGGGTCACATCGTGCGTCGCATCAAGGGCGGCTACACGGTGGACATCGGCGGGGTGGAGGCGTTTTTGCCCGGTTCCCATGTGGATTTGCGCCCCGTGCCGGACATGGACGCCTTGGTCAACCAGGAATTTGAATTCCGCGTACTCAAGATCAACCGCCGCCGCAGCAACGTCATCGTGTCCCGCCGCGTGCTGCTGGAAGAGGAGCGCGACACCAAGCGGCAGGATCTGCTGCGCACCTTGGAAGAGGGCCAGATCGTCCAGGGCAAGGCCAAAAACATCACTGAATACGGCGTGTTCGTGGACCTCGGCGGCCTGGACGGCCTGCTGCACATCACGGACATGAGCTGGAAGCGCATCCGCCATCCCAAGGAAATGATCACCATGGGCCAGGAACTGACCCTTAAAGTGCTTTCCTTCGACCGTGAGAACAACAAGGTATCCTTGGGCCTCAAGCAGCTGGTGCCCGATCCCTGGCAGGACATCTCCGTCCGCTTCCCCGAGGGCGCCAAGTGCAGCGGCAAGGTTACCAACCTGGTGGACTACGGTGCGTTCGTGGAACTGGAGCCCGGCGTGGAAGGCCTGGTGCACATTTCCGAAATGTCCTGGACGCGCAAGCTGCGTCATCCTTCCCAGATGGTCCATACCGGCGATGAAGTGGAAGTGGTCATCTTGGGTGTGGACGGCGAAAAGAAGCGCATCAGCCTGGG
Source organism: Desulfovibrio sp. Dsv1 (assembly GCA_000403945.1). Taxonomy (GTDB): domain Bacteria; phylum Desulfobacterota; class Desulfovibrionia; order Desulfovibrionales; family Desulfovibrionaceae; genus Desulfovibrio. Next base: position 724 of record APFI01000174.1, on the reverse strand, counting down.
CATGAAACAGGCGCGTCCCAATCCTTGGGAGCTGGTGGCCGAGAGATACCCCGAAGGCACCGTCCTTGAGGGCGTTATCAAAAACATCACCGAATTCGGCATGTTCATTGGCATTGAAGATGGCATCGACGGCCTCATCCACGTTTCGGACATCTCTTGGACCAAGAAGGTGCGCCATCCCAACGAGCTGTATAAGGTGGGCGACTCCGTACAGGCCAAGGTGCTCACTGTGGACCAGGAAAACGAAAAGTTCACCTTGGGCGTGAAGCAGCTGGTGGACGATCCTTGGGGCCATGTGCCGGATACCTATCCTGCGGGCTGCACCATCAAGGGAGTGGTGACCAACATCACTGATTTTGGCCTCTTTGTGGAAGTTGAGGAGGGCATTGAAGGTCTGGTGCATGTCTCTGAGCTGTCCGGCAAGAAGGTCAAGACCCCGGCGGAAATCTACAAGGAAGGCCAGGAAATCCAGGCCAGGGTCATTCATGTCAGCGCCGAAGAGCGTCGCCTAGGCCTCTCCATCAAGCAGATCAAGGATGAAGAGGAGCGCCGCAGCAAGCTCAAAGAATTTCATTCCGGCCCGCAGGAAGCGGGGCAGAGCTTGGGCGACCTGCTCAAGCAGAAGCTTGAGAAAAGCGAGAACGGCGAAAACAGCTAGGGCTGCCTGCAATTGCCTCAAGTAAAAAGGGCGTCCTTGCAGACGCCCTTTTTACTTGAGGCAATT
>APFI01000173.1 GCA_000403945.1 Desulfovibrio sp. Dsv1 | reverse complement strand
CCGCCGCCTGTGGGTGAACCCCGCATCGATCATCAGCCATAATGACCGGCGCGGGGTCCGATTCGTCAATCGGAATTTCAGGCGGCCGCTCCCGCACGCCATTATCGCGCCAACGGGTGAAGCGTCGGCGGGTGCCGTTCCAGCGCCAGGGGCGGGGAGCGGATCCCGCCACGGAGCGCCCGCGCGCATAACCCGGAAGACCGCATTGATAAAGCGCCGATGGACTGCGATGGACATGTGTTTCTCGCTTGCGGTTAAAGACAAGCGAGCTATGCCATAAAATAAAATTCCAGACAATCTCGTGACTACACTTCCCAGGACAGCCCTTATTATATTCATAATCTTGTACAAAGCCGGGAAACACAACGGGTCGACTTTCGTCGGCCCGTGAACACGTTAGAATCCTTCCTCCAGCGGAGGCCAGACCAGCCAGTGCCCGTCCGGCTTCAGCACGGGCCGCGCGCCCGGCGCCAGATGCACCTGACGGCCCTGCGTGCTGATGCGACTCTCGGCGAACCATTGCAGCGCCTGCGGATAGATGCGGTGTTCTAGGCTGTGGATGCGGTTCATCAGGCTGCCCAAATCCTCCTCGGCATACATGGGCACGGCGGCTTGGATGATCACTGGGCCGCTGTCCGCCTTTTCTTCCACGAAATGCACGGTGCATCCGGAAATTTTGACCCCGTAGGCCTGGGCGTCGGCCCCGCCGTGCACGCCGGGAAAGCTGGGCAGCAAGGCTGGATGGATGTTGATAACCCGCCCGGCAAAGGCTTCCAGAAAGGCGGAGGTGAGCAACCGCATGTACCCGGCCAGCACGATGAGCTCCGCGCCGCTTTCGCGCAGGGCCGCGATGAGTTGCCAATCATAGGTCTCCCGGTCCGGAAAGCGAGTGTGGTCCAAGGCCAAGTGCGGTAGTCCGGCCTTGCGGGCGTGCTCCAGCACGCCCGCGCCCGGCCTGTTGCTGAGAATCAGGCGGATGTCCACATCCAGGATGCCTGCGGCGGCCTTATCGATCATGGCCTGGGCGTTGGTTCCTCCACCCGAGGCCAGTATGGCGATTTTGAGAGGCATGGCTTCCTCAAGGCGCGGATCAGTTCCGCGTGAAGTATTCCGTCATGGCCTTGACCAGAGTCGGGATGGTATATTCCCCCGGCTGGATATGGGCCTCCAGCCCGTGCTCACGCAGGGTCCGGGCCGTCACCGGGCCGATGGCCGCTAGCCGGGTTTCCGGGTGCTCCCTGAGTTTTTCCGCCGGGATCAGGCTCAGAAAGTTCTCCACCGTGGAGGAGGAACCGAAGGTCACGCAGGAAAGCGAGCCTTCTTTCAGGCGCGCCAGCACCTCGTCCTTGCGCCCGGCGGCCGGTACGGTTTCATAGGCGGGGCTCACATCCACCACAGCCCCGGCCTTATCCAGTTCCACAGGCAGCACGTCGCGGGCTTTGGCCGCGCGCGGCAACAGCATACGTGTTCCGACCAGCTGTCCACCCTCACGCGCCAGCAGGCCCTCCACCACGCCTTCAGCCACGTAGCGTTCTGGCACGAAATCGGGCCGGATGCCGCGCGCCAGCAGAGCGTCTGCTGTGGCCGGGCCGATGGCCGCCACTTTACAGGCACCCAGCGCCCGGCTGTCTTTGCCCGCCGCTTCCAAGCGCAGCCAGAAATGGCGCACCCCATTCACGGAAGTGAAAATCAGCCAGCCGTAGTCCGCCAGCCGAGCCACAGCCGCATCCAGCTCCGCATACTCGGGCAGGGGGCGGATTTCAATGGTGGGGCATTGAATGACCTCGGCCCCCAGTTCCGTCAGGCTGCTGGCTAGGCCGCTGACCTGTTCCCGCGCGCGGGTAACCACAATGCTTTTGCCCAGCAGGGGCTTTTGCTCGAACCAGTTCAGTTTGTGGTGCAGGCTTGCCACCTTGCCCACCACAATCACCGAGGGATTGGTGAAATGCGCGTCCAAGGCGGCTTGGGGCAGGTCGCGCAGGGAGGCGACCAGACTGCGCTGGCGTGGCGTGGTGCCCCGGTAAACCAGGGCCGCCGGGGTTTGCGGGTCTAGGCCTGCGTCCAGCAGATTGCGGGCGATGTCCGGCAGGTTTTTCATGCCCATGACAAAGACTAGGGTGGAGGCGCTTTGGGCCAGGGCCCGCCAGTTGCGCACCGAACCGGGCTTGTCCGGATTCTCGTGGCCGGTGATGATGGTCACCGAGGAGGTGAAGTCGCGGTGGGTTAGGGGAATACCCGCATAGGCCGGCGCCGCGATGGTGCTGCTGATGCCTGGCACTTCCTCAAAGGGCACGCCCGCAGCCAGCAGTTCCTCGGCCTCTTCACCGCCGCGCCCGAAAATATAAGGGTCGCCGCCCTTGAGGCGGGCCACAACCTTGCCCTCTTTGGCCTTGCGCACCAGCAGTGCGTTGATCTCGTACTGGGGCAGGGCGTGATTGCCCGCCACTTTGCCCACGTAGATCAGCTCGGCGTCGGGCCGGGCGTGGCCCAGCAGGCTGTCTTTGGCCAGAGCGTCGTAGACCACCACGTCCGCCGATGCCAGAACGTCCTTGGCCTTGAGTGTCAGCAAACCGGGATCGCCGGGGCCCGCACCCAGAAGATAGACTTTCATTGCACGCCTCCCCGGGCCAGTTCAAGCAGGGTGCGCGCGCCGAAGCCCGACGCGCCCACCGGGCAGAGCGGCGTTTTTTTGGCGTTCCAGTCCACGCCCGCGATATCCAGATGCGCCCAGCGCACGCCTTCGCGCACGAAATGCTTGAGGAAGAGCGCGGCGTTGATGGCCCCGCCTTCGCGCGGGCCGGTGTGGCAGATGTCCGCCACCTCGCTTTTGAGCTGTTCCGCGTAGGGCTGCCAGAGCGGCAGCGGCCAGTAGTTTTCGCCGCCCACGCCGCCTGCGGCGCCGATGCGTTCGGCCAGATCCTCGTCATCGCAGAAGAGCCCGGCCAGCCCCGTGCCCAGGGCCACAGCGCACGCGCCAGTGAGTGTGGCGATGTCTACCAAGGCGGCCGGGGTCCATTGTTTCTGGGCGTAAGCCAAGGCGTCGCAGAGAACTAGGCGGCCCTCGGCGTCGGTATTGGTGATTTCCACCGTATCGCCGCTGGCCGCGCGTACCACGTCGCCGGGGCGGGTGGCCTTGCCGTCGGGCATGTTCTCGGCGCATGCCAGCAGGCCGATGACCCGGCGGGGCGCGTCCTCCTCGGCCAGGGCCGCGATGGCGGCCAGCACCGCCGCCGCGCCGGTCATGTCGCATTTCATCTGCTGCATGCTGGCGGCGGATTTGAGGCTGATGCCGCCGGAGTCAAAGGTGATGCCCTTGCCCACCAGAATCAGCGGCTTGTCCTGCTCGTGTCCTTCGGGAGCGTGCTCCAGCACCACCAGGCGGGGAGGGCGGGCCGACCCATGGCCCACGGCCAGCAACGCGCCCATGCCTTCGGCGGCCAGAGCTTCCTCGTCCAGCACCGTGCGGGTGAAGCCCAGCTCTTTGGCCAGATCGGCAGCACGCTGGGCCAGACTTTCGGGATAGAGCAGATTGCCCGGCGTGTTGGCCAGATCCCGCGTCAGGCTCACGGCTTTGGCCGCGCGTTCGCCCCGGCGGGCGGCCGCGTGTGCGCCGTCGGGCACGGACTGCCCATCAAAACCCAAGGCCAGCCACTGCGGATCAGCGAGCTCGTCCTCTTGCGATTTTTTCAGAGCCGTGAAGCGGTAGAGGGCCAGTTGCGCAGCGTAGACGCATTCCTCCACCAGGCGTTCCCGTCCGCCAGTCAGGCGGGCCAAGGCCGGTTCGGGCAGCAGGATGGAGTCCATGCCCAGTTGGCGGCAGCGCTGCACGGCGGATGCCACGGCCGCGCGCAGTTTGGCGATGTCCACTTTTTCGCGCTGCCCCAGGCCCACAGCCAGCACGCGCGGCACGGAAAGCTCCGGATGGCCATGCAGTAGGGCCAGTTCGCCATCCTTGCCCTTGAAGTCGCGCATGGCCGGGGCTATGGCCAGCCAAGGCGCGGCCTTGTCCAGTTCCGGGCACTCGCGTAAGATGTCTTCGCCCTCGCAGGCTGGCGCCAGCATGACTGCGGCTTTCCACTGTTCGGGGCCGAGGTTCTGGAAGCGTATGTCCATAGCCGGGTTCTCCTCATGAATGTGGCACTGTGGCGGCGTGCGGCTGAAAGCTGAGTGTTTAAATATACGCCATGCCGCTGTTTTTGCCAAGTGCGGCTGCGGGGCGGGGCTCTCCCGCTCCGTCGGGCATGATCCTTGCAATTTTTGCCAGTCCATCGCCATTATTTTGCCAACGGAAAATGCATGCTCGTTTATATCCACGTCCCCTTCTGCCGCACGCGCTGCAACTACTGCGCCTTCCATTCTGTCCCTCTGGGCCGGGGCGTGGAACCTGCCGCTTCGCCCCTGCTGCGCAACTACCTGGACACCCTGCTGCTGGAGGCCGCCTACTGGGGCGACCGCCTGGGCGGGACAGAGGTGCAGAGCGTCTTTTTCGGCGGGGGCACGCCCAGTCTGCTGCCGCCGCGCATTGTGGGCATAGTGCTGGAGCGTCTGGCCCGCTGCTTCACGCTCAGCCCCAAGGCCGAAATAACTCTGGAGGCCAATCCCGAATCCCTGCGGGGGAGGCAGAGCGTGAAGCAGTACCTGGCGGCAGGTGTCAACCGTTTGTCCATCGGCATCCAGAGTCTGGACGAGAACACGCTGCGCCTGCTGGGGCGTCCGCACAAGGCTCAGGACAGCCTGCGCGCGGTCTTTGCGGTGCGCGAGGCAGGCTGCGCCAACATCAATATGGATCTGATGTGGGGCCTGCCCGGTCTGAGCGTGCGCCAGTGGCTGCAAACCCTCAAGGACGCCGTGCGGATGAGCCCGGATCATATTTCTGCCTACGGCCTAACCTTGGAGCCGGGCACGCCGCTGGAGCGCGACTGCGAGGAGGGACGGATGGCGTTGCCGCCCGAGCGGGATCAGAACATCATGTTCATGGAGGGCGCTGCCTTTCTGGAGGCCAACGGCTATATGCATTACGAAATTTCCAATTTCGCGCGCATGGGCTTCCAGTGCCGCCACAATCTGGGCTATTGGGAGGGCGCGGACTATCTGGGCATGGGACCGTCGGCCACCTCCACCATGGCGGGGCGGCGTTGGACCAATCCGGCTGGCCAGCGGGCCTGGGAGGCCCGGACTCGTGAAGGTGCGCTGGGCACGGAAGTGGAGAGCCTGACTCCCACCGTGCGCGTGCTGGAACTGATCATGCTGCGTTTGCGGACCTCGCGCGGCCTACGGCTCAAAGTCTATCAGACACTGACGGGCCGCGATTTTCTGCGCGACCACCAGCGTCTGGTTCAGGCCCTGCATGAAAACGGCCTGATCCGAATCCGTAACGGCTATCTGCGCCTGACCCGCAGCGGCATGCTGGTGTCCAATTCCATTCTGTCCAATCTTTTCGAGCGTACGGAAGCCGTGCTCAAACAGCCTCTGCCGCCCGACACGGCCTCCCCGCCCTCCGCGCCGGCCAAATCGTTGTCCGGCAGAAACGACATGCCGGAAATCCAGACGGTGATCTGGCCGTCGGCCTAGGTGTATAATATTTCAATAGGTTGTTCGCCCTTCCTCAAATAGGTGGAGTCGGAGTTGCCAAACAGCAGCGACCCGACCGGGGGAGAAGGTGAACAGCCACAAGAAGCCCAGCTGACGGCCGGAGGCCGGGAGGAAATGGTCCGGCGAATGGGGGGGCATCCTGCGAACCGCCGGAAAATGGATGAGCCGTTACCGCCGGGAAGACTCTGCGGGCCCTGCAAGACTCCTTGTCGCAATCGCGCCGCTCCCTGCGGCTTTTCTTCGGGGGAATGATCGTTTCCATACCCTGTTTTTCAGCCCGGGCGAGAATCTCGTCCGTGTCGCAGCCCTTGTCCACCAAAAGTCTTTCCGCCGCAAATCCGTCAATCAGAGCGATTGCCCGAGCGCAATCCGCTGTCGCG
>APFI01000172.1 GCA_000403945.1 Desulfovibrio sp. Dsv1 | reverse complement strand
AAGATTTCCATACCACATCCTGCTGAGATTTTGGACTTTTTTAGTTGGCCTTAGCCGGACAGTATTGATTTTCCATGATTTTACTCAGAAGAGTCATCAGGGAATCATGAAATGACTTCTACGCAAACATATCTGGACAACGATCTGGCTGATCCCAATCGCTATATTCCTTGGCCCGCCCGCTTGGCGGCCCTGAAACAGGATGTGGATGTTCTTGTGGGCCCAATCAGCATCGGGTGAAGAAAATCGGCGGGGGTGACGCCAGGAAGAAAATCAACCTCGCATAAAAGCTTGAAGAGCCGTTGCGGACGCTATGAGGCCGCAAGCGGTGACTGTTGTGCCGCCAGAGTATTCCGCGCGTTCAGCGAGGAATGCTCTGGAGCGGTCCGAACGCCAAGCGTGAAACCGTAAAGAAGTCCGGCGTCAGCCCGGCATGCAGCCAGAAGCCTTCGCAGCCGGGGGAGAGGGTCAGGGAATCCATATGGCGGAAGGGACCGGGGCGGCGGGCCTTGCAGTGGTCGCGCGCGGCCTCGGGCTTGAGATAGATGGCCGCCGGCAGGGCGGCCCGCGCTGGCTCTAGGGCATGCTTCAGAGCGTCGCCTTGGGCGAAGGCCAGAATGTCCATGTCAAAGGCATCGGGATTGGGCAAAATCAGGGCCGGGGCGCGGCGTTCCTCATAGCAGGGCAGGTCCAGCATACGGGCCGCGCGCGCCAAGTTCTCCAGCTCCCCCTTGTGCAGCAGAACCAGACGGCCCGGACCGGGCTGACTTTCTTCCAACAGGGAACAGATGCCGGTTTCGTCTAGGAGGAAAATGTCCTCCACGCCGCTAAGTTCTAGGCTGACCAGGGCAGCGCTGTGGGGCGCGCCGCCCACGCAGACCGCGCCCACCAGCGGCACGCCGGCCAGAAGTGCGGGAACGCAGGCCGCCGTCAGCCGCGCCGCCGCCGCGTATTCGGGAGTAAAGGCCAGCACGGCCCAAGGCGCTGGAAAAGAGGCCGTGTGCCGCCAGAAGCCCATGTGGGGATCCCGACGGCCTTCGCGCAGACAGCCGAGACTCTGGCCAAAATGCATGTGGGCCAAGGCTAGGCCGGTTTTCAGCGCGGCCCGGCAGGAGGGCGGCGTGGCCTCATAGGCCGCGGCCGCCAGGTCGTCATCTAAGCGCGCCTTTTCCGCCCATTCCGGCCAGCGCGCGGCGGGAGGGGCGTCCAGGGTCAGTTCCGGCTGCCGGGGATCGAACATGGCTTTTTCCTCATGGCGTTGGTTGGGTGGAACATTCACGCCAGCGCGCATTGAGCAGTGAATGGGCGCTGGTCTTCACGTCTGAACCGCGCATGTCCTCGCGGCGAACGCGCCCCAAGGCAAGGCGGTGCAACTGTCAGCCGCGCGGCGGACCATATCCACCAGCAGGCCGTCGCGTTTGTAGTCATTATAGATAAGAACGGAAGCCGTGCAAGCGGCGTTGAAATGGCATGAATCCATGGATTCCTTGGCCAGCAGCTCCACCCTGGCGTCTTTCAGTTTGTGTCCGGAAAAGCTGGCGGCACTCTCCGTGAGCAGATTTTTGAAGGCGCGCCCCCGTCCGCCCCAAGGTCGATGCGCAGGGTCTGAGCCCGCGCCAGCAGGCCTCGGGCTCCAAAGCCGGGATGTCCGGGCGGTTCAGATGCCGTCAGAGGTCTACCGCACCCCACATATGGGGGCCACCGCCGCGTGGAACAGCAGGGTATTGTCCAGCGTGGATTTGCCGGAGCGGGCCGCGCTCATGCCTTGTCCCAATCCGCCAGCCATTGCTTGAGCTGCTCCAACTGGCGCGCCACCGAGCGCGGGCCTGTGCCGCCCGGCGTCTCACGCCGCCGCACGGCGGCCGCATAGTCCAGCACGGCGTAAACGTCGCTGTCGATGCGCGGATCCAGCGCCTGCAGTTCCGGCAGGCTAAGGTCTTCCAGCCCCTTGCCCTCGCGTTCGGCGGCGGCCACGGCTTGGCCGGTGACGTGATGGGCCGAGCGGAAGGGCAGGCCCTTGCCCACCAGATAATCGGCCAATTCCGTGGCGTTGAGAAAGCCCGCCTTGCAGGCCTCGCGCATGCGCTCCGTGCGGAAGGTCAGCTCCTCCAGCATGCCCGCCATGAGCCGCAGAGAGGATTCCACCGTGCGGTCCGCGTCCAGAAAGCCTTCCTTGTCTTCCTGCATGTCGCGGTTATAGGCTAGGGGCAGGCCCTTCATGGTCGTGAGCAGGCCCGTGAGTGCGCCGTACACCCGGCCGGTCTTGCCGCGCATCAGTTCGGCCACATCCGGATTTTTTTTCTGTGGCATGATGGATGAGCCCGTGGCATAGCTGTCGGGTAGCTTCACAAAGCCGAAGGCCGGATTGGTCCAGAGAATGATCTCCTCACAGAGGCGGGAGAGGTGCATCATAATCGAGGAACCGTCGAACAGGGCTTCCAGAACGAAATCCCGGTCGGACACGGCGTCCATGGAATTGCCGTAAATATCGGGGAAGCCCACTTCCCGGGCCACGCTTTGCGGGTCCAGTGGATAGGTGGTTCCGGCTAGGGCCGCCGCGCCCAGCGGCGAAACGCGCACCCGTTTGAGGCTGTCCCCCAGGCGCAGGGCATCACGCTGGAACATCCAGGCGTAAGCCAGCAGGTGGTGGGCCAGGCTCACAGGCTGGGCGGGCTGCAAATGGGTGCAACCGGGCAGGATGTCCTTCTGATGCTCGGCCGCGCGTTTGACCAGTACGGCGCAGAGCCCGGCGGCGCGTTGCCGCCAGACCTCCAGCCTGTCCGCCACAAAGAGGCGGAAACTCAGACCCACCTGATCATTGCGGCTGCGGCCGGTGTGCAGCTTTTTGCCCACGTCGCCAATCAGTTCGGTGAGCCGGGCTTCGATATTCATGTGCACGTCCTCCAGCTCCGGCTTCCAGGCAAAAGCGCCGGATTCGATCTCCGCGCACACCTTGTCCAGCCCCTCCGCCAATATCCGGGCCTCCTCGGGCGTAATGACGCCCTGACGGCCCAGCATGCGGGCGTGGGCTTGGGAAGCGCGGATGTCCTGGGCGTAGAGCGCCCGGTCATAGGTTTGAGAATCCGTATAGCGGGCCACGGCTTCTCTGGGGCCTTCGGCAAAGCGGCCGCCCCAGCTCTGATTGGTTTTCATCATCTATTCCTCATGGATATAAAAAGACCCCGCCCTTGCCGAAACGGGAGCGGGGCCTTGGATGCGCGTCCGGACAAAATTATTTCCCGAGCTTGTTCTTGATGGCCGCGTACATGCCCAAGCGCAAGCAGTTGAGACGGATGAAACCCGCCGCGTCCTTGTGGTTGTAGTCACCGCCTTCAAACGTGGCCAGATCCTCGGAGAAGAGCGAGCAGGGAGAAGTGCGGGCCAGAGGCCAAGCACCGCCCTTGTAGAGCTTGGCGCGCACCGTGCCGGTGACCGTCTCTTGTGATTTGTCGAAAAATGCCTGCATGGCCTCGCGCTCGGGCGAAAACCAGTAGCCGTTGTAGACGGTGTGGGAATAGGACACGGCCAGCATGTCGCGGATGTCAAGCAGATCGCGGTCCATGCAGATGCCCTCTAGGTCCCGGTGCAGGGCGAAGAGCAGGGTGCCCGCCGGATTCTCGTACACGCCGCGGCATTTCATACCCACATAGCGGTTTTCCACCATGTCGTCGCGGCCGATGCCGTGCTTGCCCGCCAGTTCGGCCAGGGTCCTGATAATGGTGTACGGCGACATCTTTTCGCCGTTGACGGAAACGGGATTGCCCGCCTCAAAGCCCACTTCCACGAATTCAGGCTCGTTGGGAGCCTGTTCCACAGGCACGCAGCGGTCATGGCAGGTTTCGTGCGGCGCGTTGCCGGGATTTTCCAGCTCACTGCCTTCAAACGAGGTGTGCAGCATGTTGGCATCCATGCTGTAGCGCTTGGCCTCGCTGGAAATGAAGATGCCGTGTTTTTCGGCAAAGGCGGTTAGGGCCGTGCGGGACATGAGATCCCACTCGCGCCAGGGGGCGATGACCCGGATTTCCGGGGCTAGGGCCTTGGCGGAAAATTCGAAGCGCACCTGATCGTTGCCCTTGCCCGTGGCGCCGTGCGCGATGGCGTCGGCACCTTCCTTGCGGGCGATGGCGATGAGGGCCTTGGTGATACAGGGACGGGCAATGGAGGTGCCCAGCATGTAACGGTTTTCATAACGGGCCGCGCCGCGCATCATGGGGAAGACGAAATCGCGGGCCATTTCCTCGCGCAGATCCAGCACGTAGGCTTTGGAAGCGCCGGTTTTCAGCGCTTTTTCCTCCACACCGGAAAGGTCTTCGGGCTGGCCCAAGTCGGCGGTGACGGTGATCACTTCGCACTGATAGGTGGTGAGCAGCCATTTGAGAATTACGGATGTATCCAGCCCGCCGGAATAGGCGAGCACGACTTTTTTGATCTTCTGCATTGTAGAGCCCCCTTATGGATTCGGGAAAATAGTATTGCCCAAAATGCGCCGGGTCGCAAGCCCTGAAGCCGTCGGCCGCAGAAGGGAAGGAAAACAGGGTATGGAGGCGCACGTAGGTGTCCTCTACGTACCCTGTTTTATCTTTCCAAAAACCAGCTGAAGCGTATCAAACCGTTTTTTCCCCGTTCTCATGGTGTTCCGCGCGTTGATGACAAACGCGTTGTTGCCGGTGGTATCATCCACGTCATCAGGCATGGGCTTCAATGGAAGGCCGCTCCTGATAAATACGGTCCGCACAAGACGCTGCGCAATCGGTTCATCCGGTGGAGCAGGTGTGGTGTTTTCAGCAAGATTTCCGTTGAGTTGGCATCCCTGCGCGAAAAACGGGAAACAGGGCAATTCCTTTTGACGGGACATTGCATAACTGCCGGCATTTCATTGAAAATGCATTCGACAGGCTGAAGGACTGGCGTCGTATTGCGACCCGGTACGACCGCTGTGCCCATACCTTTTTTCAGCCATATGCCTTGCTGTTGGTGGTATCTTTCTTCTCAATTAATGAGTCCTGAACTTAGGTTCAGGACTCATTAATTGTAAAAAGTAAAAAATTTGGCCAGTTGCGCTCATGGAGGGTGCAATGAGCCGGCTTTTCTAGAAGTCATTTCATGATTCCCTGATGACTCTTCCGAGTAAAATCATGGAAAATGCCA
>APFI01000171.1 GCA_000403945.1 Desulfovibrio sp. Dsv1 | reverse complement strand
AGTAGGTCCGGATGTATTCATCCATATTGTCGGCGGAACAGTTGCGGCTGACCCAGAAGGCCGAAGCCCAGACCATTAGCGCCGTGGCCTGGGTGTCGTCCAGAGCCTTGAGTTTGGATTCAAGGCTGGATTTGCTGGCACCGTGGCGCAGATGGACGTTGTTGACGTCGCAGGCGTCCGCCACCCGCAGCAACAGATAGGACAGACGGGTGTGATCGGGCATCAGCTTCATGTCCTTGTGGACGTCCACGATGGTTTTCAGTTCGGCCGCGCTGAACATGTGCTTGATACTGGTAATGGCCCGGAAAAAAGTATCCACGGCCCACGGCAGAATAAATTCCGCGCCGGCGCTCTTGGTGCGAAAATAATCTTTGAGCCAGCGTTCCTGATCGTCATTGATGCGTGCTGCGACCTGTGGCATGGATGCCCCCGATACTTACGTGCGGCCCGGCCTGAAACCGGGTATCATTACTGTGATTACTGTTGTTGTTGCGCCATCTGCTCCCTTAGAGCCTACACTACCTTGCAGAAAAATTCAAGACATGATCTAGACGCCATTCCAGAAACTGAGAATTGTTTCCACAATTTTCAAGGCCGCGCTATGCGGCCTTTTTCAGAGTGCACTCTCGCGGCGTTTTCGCGCGGGACGTTCAAGCTAAAGGCGGAGAACATGCTTCAGATACTGCGAGCCAAACTGCACGGCATTCATGTGACCGGCTGCGCGCTGGATTATCACGGTTCCATCACCCTTGATCCGGAGCAGTGCGCTTTGGTGGGCATCTATCCTCTGGAATTCGTCAATATCTGGAACAAGAACAGCGGCCAGCGCGTTTCCACCTATGTGATCTACGGCGAGGCCGGCTCCCGCTGCTGTATTCTCAACGGTGCCGCGGCGCGCACCTGCCAGCCGGACGACGAGCTGATCATCACCGCTGTGGAGTATGTCGACGGGCCGGGGGAACTGTATTCCAGAAAGCCCGTGGTGTTGACCTTTGACGCGGACAACGCCGTCAGGGAACGCCTGTGTTATGTGGTAGGGGGCGAGGAAAGCGGGGAGTTCACCTTCAGCGTTGTGTAAGATCCGCTGTAGGTCTACTCATTGTACAGGGTGAGATACAAATCGCCCCGCCAAGGACCCACGCGCTTGCCCAGACCGCGCAGGCGCACGGGCTTGCCCACCGCAAAATCCGGCGGCAGGGTGATTTCCACTGTGCGCAATTCGCCGGAAAGGCCACAGCGGATTTGCAGACGCACGCGTCTGCCCGGCGCGAGCCGGGCGGCGGGCAGGGTCAGGCTTTGCTCTTCGTCAATCTGGCGGCGCAGCCAGTCTTTGACCACGCCCTTGACACCCTTGTTGAAATCCAGATTCCACTTGGGGGTGCCCCAAGCCAGATTGCCCTGGCGGAGCTTGGCGCTGTTCTTTTTCTGGGCGGCAGCCGGGCGGGTCTGGGGTGTGTTTCCGGACGGCTTCGTCTGTTGCTGGTCGGCCTGCTGGCGGCTCAGCTCACTGTAAATATCCTCAAAGACGCGCCGGGCGAAAGGATCATTGAGCAGATCCCGCAGCACGTCCTGTTCGGCATAGGCATTTGCGGCCTTTCCGGCCTGCTGCTCTGTGGGCCCTGTCTGATCCTGCCCGGATGAAGCGCCATCTTGCGATCCGGCATGTGCGCCGCCTGAAGAACCGGAAGCCGCCTGCCCGGCGCTTCGCGAGGTCCGATCCGTGTTCTGTCTCGCGTTTTGGGTTGAAGCCGTGTCCGCAGCCCGCGTCTTTTTGGCGTTGTCAGCTTTCTGTGTAGCCTGTTCCCGGTCTTCTTCACGCTGCTGTCCAGGAGGGGCGCCGCCGGGGGCCGTTCGATCTCCTGGGTGGGGTGCGTCAGCCGCCTGGGCTGTGGATGCCGCGCGGCGGTTCTTGTCTTTCCGCCGGGCATCTTCGGCGGGCCTGAGCACGGCCGAAAGGGCCACGTAGGCCTCGCTGAGTAATTGGAACTGGCGGCTGGCGTCGGGATTGCCGGGGTTCAGATCCGGGTGCAGCTCAAAGGCGCGACGGCGATAGGCCCGTTTGACAGTCTGAAGATCGGCGCCCCTGTCGACCTTGAGGATCTCGTAGCATTCCCTGACTGAGAGCTGGCGGGGACGGCGTCGCATCGTAGGCTACTTGAGGATCAGCGCGTTGGCTTCACAGGAGGGGTCATGGGCTAGCAAGCCTTCTTTCCGCAGATAGGCGAGCCCTTGTCGGGCGAAGACAGCGTGGGCTGCCTGGGGGTTGATGCCGGGACAGAAGTCTTTGGCCAGAGCCAGACTTGCGGGATCTTCGAGATTGCCCCTGAAAAAAGGCCAAGCCCGGCAGATGGCGGGTTTTCCTTCATGCACGCCGCATCCCTGTCCTTCCTTGAAGAAAATGCAACGACCGTCCGCGCCCATGCGGATTTTGAGTTTGCCGCCCGCATGTTCGCCGTAGCGTGTGACGACCTTTTCCGGCACAAGCTGCAGAAAGGCGGAAAGACGCGCGAGGTCAGCGGGGCTGACCACAATGCCGCCGCGGCCTTCGCAGCAGCGGCCGCACATGCGGCATTGAAACACAGTTTCCGTGCTCTCGGAATTCATGGTCAACCAACCGTATGCTTGTTGTCCGCCGCATTTTTCGACAGGAGGGCATGCTCCACCATAAGCGGTTTCCGCGTCTCGGGCGAGGCAATGCCCGACTGCATCCGGAAAACTTTGAGCCGCCAAGGCAGGGCCAGCACTTCGCGCGCGTGCTTCGGGCAATACTGCGGCGCGCGGAAGACGTCAACAATGTCCGCCGGGCCGGGCAGAGAGGCGGGAGCGGGAGGCAGCCAGCCCCCAGACAGTGCGGCGTGCGGGATGCACAGGCCGCACTGTGCAAGCCTGCTCCAGCAGATAGCAGCCTGCGCGGTCCACCGGTCGGCCGGTTGTATCGCTGGCCCCCGGGATGGCGATATTTTGGGCGTTGCTCGAATACATGTCGTCAGGCATGGCAAAATTCGTCAAACTCACGGCATTGTGTGAACCATCCGGCAACGTCGGTGGCCTAGTTTCCAAAGTTGCGCTTTGCGACTTTAGCTGGCTCTTGCGAAATGCGCAAGCGGGCATGCCGATGCTTTCGGTTGTTCCATTCGCCATCCGCCTTGCCAGCGGGCCGGACCTGTGATACGCCGCGCGACAGCGAACTCCGCTGTAAAAGGAACAAGACGCAATGACGCAGATGACTGACAAGCCACAGAGCGGCTGGGCCTGGGCCGCCGCCGTGCTGGTGCCCTTGGCCTATCTGCTGTTCCACACACCCTACGGCATGGACACCACGGATTTCGGCTATTTTTACGGTTATGCTTGGCGCATTCTGGAAGGGCAGGTGCCGTATCGGGATTTTTACTACATCAAACCCGCGCTGCCATTGTACTGGCATGCGTTCTGGATGTGGCTCACGCCGGAGAGGGTCAATGCACTGGCCGGAAAGGCCGGTTTTGTGTCCGCCATGCTGGCGGCATCCTGGTTCGCGGCGTTCTTTCTGAACAGGCTCTTCCGTCTGGAGGCGCTGAGCCTGCCGTTGCCTCTGCTGGCCACCTGTGGTTTTGTCTGGGGGGTGCACAGCTTTCCGCACATGCCTTGGCATACGGTGGACGGCATTCTTTTCGCAGGCGGGGCCTTGTGGGCCGCCGTGAGCGGCTGGCCCGCTGGCGCCGGGTTGCTGGCGGCTTGCGCCATGCTCTGCAAACAGTCCTTTTTGCTGGTTCCTCCGGCCGTAGCCCTGTTGATCTGGCTGACCCGGCCCCGGCGGCGCGAAGTCGTGTACTGTCTGGCCGCCTGGCTGGGGCTTACAGCCATGGTCTACGGCCTGCTGCAGTACGCGGGGGCGCTGTCCGCCTTTTCTCGGATGACCACCGGGCAACTGGATATCCGCGAAGCCCTGGACGCGGGCATTTTCATCTATCTGCGCCAGAGCTGGTGGCTGCCCGGCCTGGCGGTTCTGCCTTGGCTGGCGGCAAGGCTGCTTAAAAAGCCTTTGCCCCCCGCCTTGCGGCCCGCCTATATCTATCTGGCGCTGCTGGCGGTCTGGTATATCCGAGAAGTGCTGCGCAGCCAGACCTGGATCGGCTACGGCCTGTCCTGGCCCACGCTGTTCATGCTGCTGGGCGGCCTGTGCGTGCTTTTTCCGCAGGTTTTCCTGACGCCCTGGCTGCGCGACGTCGTGACGCCGCATCCCCGCTGGCGGGCCTCCGTGGGGCTGGGCGCGGGTTTGCTGACGGCATGGTCCGTGGCGATCAGCGGCGGCTATAAAATTCCGGCTTTTTTCGCCGTGCCCCTACTCTTTTCTTTTCTGCTGGCGCATGTCCGTCTGGGCGGCAACGCGCGCGTTCTGGCTTGGACAACTCTGCTGGCCGGCCTGCTGATGTTCGGCGTAGCCTATCAGTATCCCTATGTTTTTCCGGTGCGGCCCATGCCCCGCGCCGCGCTGAACATGGATGCCGGTGATATTTATCCCAAGGCCGGGGGCGTACTGGTGGATGCGGAAATGTACGCCAGACTGGCCGAACTCAAAACCCTGCGGACCAAGTACGGGCCGGACTACAAAACCATGCCCGGTTTTTCCTTCAGCTATTACCTCAATAACGACAAGCCGGTTTACGGATCGGACTGGCTCATTGACTGGGAGATCAACGCCGAAGTGGACGCCCTGTACCAGGAACTGCTGGATAAAAAACTCACGGTGTTCATGGAACGGGACCAACTGGACACGCGCAAGGCCGACGCCTATGACCGCGCGGGTTATTCCGTGCCGCAACGTGTGCGCCGCGAGTGGAGGGCGGTGGAAGAAACGCCGCACTTTGTGGTCTTTCAGCCGCCGCTTGCGCCGCCGAAACCGTAGTGCTTTATATGGAGGCCTCAGCACTTTTGGACGGCGCGGCGTTTTCCTTCAGCGAATCGGAGAAGAGGGGCTTGACGGCGTATAGTTTGTCGGTTCTGCCGAAAAGATAAATAATATCGTCGGCCTCAAGGCAGCTCTGCGGTTCCGGCGAGGCATGGATTTCGCCCTGACGGTGGATGGCCACCACGGTTACGCCATACTTGGGTCGCAGGTCGCTCCGGGACAGGGGCAGCCCGCACAGCGGCGAATCCGCCCCCAGACGCATGGCCTGTACGCCCATGTCCGGCAGGCGGCTGACCACTTCATCCAAGGGATCCACCGCGTTACTCATGCGGCGGATCATCCGGTAGTTCATCTGGCGGATGTGCGCGGCAAAGGCGTCGATATCCTGCCGGGGCACCAGATACTGGGTGAGTACGCGGCTGAAGACCTCAATGGAGGTTTCAAATTCCTCGGCGATCACGTCGTTGGCCCCCAGACGGCGCAACGGGGCCACCTCGGTCACAAAACGGGTCCGGGCCACGATATACAGATTGGGATTGAGCCTGCGCGCCTCAATAGTAATAGCCCGCACTGCGGCCGGATCGGAAATGATAATCGCGAGCACCCGCGCCTTTTCCACGCCCAGATGCTCCAGCACCACAGGCTGGGTGGCGTCGCCGTGGAAGATGGGCTCCTTGCCGTGATAGCGGTGCACTGTCTCGGGATTCATTTCCAGAATAGTGTAGGAAATGCCCGACTCATGCGCCACATGGGCCAGATGCTTGCCGCTGATGCCGAAGCCCACGATGATCAGATGATCTTCCAGCGGGCAGCTTTCGCTGCCAGACTCTTTTGCATCCTCCAACTGTTTCTCATTACGCCATCCCGCGATCCGGTTGGCCAGACGCGGGGCTATGGCGATCAGGCCGGGCGTGAGCATCATGGTGAATACGCTTACGGCCAGGAAATTCTGATAGGCGGTCATGTCGAACAGGCCGGCTTCAAGGCCGGATGCAGCCAGCACAAAGGCGAATTCGCCCACCTGCGCCAGGGAAAGGGAGGTAATGATGGCCGCGCGCAACGGATAGCCCTGAATCAGCACGGCGGGCAGGGTCAGCAGGCTTTTGATGGCAATGAACAACAGGGTGCTCAGAATGATGCTGAAGAAATGCTGGCCGAAAAAATCCACATTGAGCATCATGCCCACGGAAATGAAAAAAAGACTCATGAACACGTCGCGGTAGGGCAAAATGCCGGAGATGACGCTCATGCTGTATTGCGAACGGGCCAGCAGCAGGCCGGCCAGAAAGGCCCCTAGGGAAAGGGAGAGGCCCAGGGCGCTGGTCAGCAGGGCCGTGCCCATGCACAGGCCCAGGGTGGTCAGGAGCAGAATTTCACGGGTGCGGGTACGCATGACCGCTTCCATCAGCCGGTCCAGCCCGAATCGGGCGAAAAGCAGCACGCCGCCCAAGGCCAGCGCCACCCAGAGGACGGAAAAGAGTGCGGCTTCCAGTGAGAGGTTCAGTGTGCCGGCCAGGAGGGGCACGCAGAGCAGCATGGGGGCCACCATGATGTCCTGAAAGACCAGAATAGCCAGAGAAAGGCGGCCGGTGGGCGTATTGCTGCTTCCACGCTCCTGCAGGATGCGCAACACGATGGCCGAGGAGGAAAGAGCCACCAGACAGCCCCAGAAAATTCCTTTCTGATAGGAAATGCCCTCCAGGACGGCCAGACCCGTGACGGCCAAAACTGTCAAGCCGATCTGCAGACTGCCGCCCAGAAAGACGAGCCGTTTGAGGCGACTCAGGGCGTCGCCCGAAAGCTCCATGCCGATGGTGAACAGCAGCATGGCCACGCCGATGTCCGCCACCTGGTCAATGGCCTCGCGGTTACTGACAATACCCAGAAGGGAGGGGCCGCAGAGCACGCCGGTAAGCAGAAAGCCCACCGTAGCGGGCAGTTTGAGGCGGTTGCAGACAATGGTGACGACAATGGAGAGCAGAAAAATAATAACGATTTCGTAGAGAAAGGGAACTTCCATGCGGCCTCCAAGCTATTTAAAATAGCATTGGCCGCCCGCCCGCGCAAGATGGCGCGGCTGCCCGTCCGGCCCGACCTTTTACTTTCCGGGGCATTGGGCATATTCTGAAAAAAGAGCGCTTTTTTTAGATGAGGAGAAACAGTTATGGATATTTTTGAAGCCCTGTTCACCCGGCGCAGCATCCGCAAATATACGCAGGGAGACGTCAGCGACGAGGATCTGAACATCATGCTCAAGGCGGCCATGCTGGCCCCCAGCGCCAGCAACCGGCAGCCCTGGCACTTTGTGGCGGTGCGCGATCCCAAGGTGCGTGCGGCTCTGGCCGAGCGGCACCCCTATGCCAAAATGGCCGCAGACGCGCCGCTGGCGATTGTGGTCTGCGCGGATCTCAATGAGGAAAAAACGCCCGGCTTCTGGGTGCAGGATTGCGCCGCCGCCACGCAGAACCTCATGCTGGCCGCGCGCGCCCGAAATATCGGTTCGGTCTGGTGCGGCCTGCATCCGGTGGGGGAGCGCGTGCAGCCGGTGCGTGAAATTCTGCATCTGCCCGGTAATGTAATGCCCCTGAGTCTGGTGGTGCTGGGTCACCCCGCTCAGCCCTTTGCTGAAGCGGACCGTTTCCGCACGGACAGAATTCACAATGATTGCTGGTGAGGCGGTCGAATTAGTGCGAAAGGGAAAAAGCCGTCCGGCGGATGCCGGGCGGCTTTTGACGTTTTTGGATGCACGGGTGAATAACGCACGTCCATTTTGAAACCGTTCCGAATGCCGCGCCAGCTCTTCAAATGAGGAAATGCGTTATCCATCGGGCATCAGGCCCTGCAAGGCTCCCTGTCGCAATCATGCCGCTCCCTGCGGTTTTTCCTCGGAGGAATGACCGCTTCCATACCCTGTTTTTCAGCCCGGGCGGGAATCCCGTCCCTGTCGTGGCCCTTGTCCGCCAAAAGTCTTTCCGCCGCAAATCCGTCAATCAGAGCGATTGCCCGAGTGCGATCCTCTGTTGCACCTTGTGTAACAAGAGCCCTGACCGGCAGACCATGCGCATCCACGGCCAGATGCGATTTTGTGTTGAGCCCCCCTTTGCGCGGATCATATCCCGATTGCCCTCTCTCTCGCCCGCCGCATGAGGGTGAACCCCGCAATGGTCGGCATCGATCATCAGCCATGCGAAGTCCGGCTCATCAATCAGAATTTCAAGCAGCCGCTCCCACACGCCATTATCGCGCCAACGGATGAAGCGTCGGTGGGTGTTGCTCCAGCCGCCAAGGTCGGGAGGCAGATCCCGCCACGGAGCGCCCGTGCGCATAACCCAGAAGACCGCATTGACAAAACGCCGGTTGTCGCGAGCTCTGCCGCCCCAGCTTCCTTCACGTCCGGGCAAATGGGGCTCAAGCTTTTCCCAAATCGAATCAGAAATATCGTGCCGCCTGTGGGCCATCCTGGACATGTGTTCCTCGTTTGCGGTTGAAGACAAGCGAATTATGCTGGGAAATAAAATTCCGGACAATCTTGCGACTACACTGCCTAGCAGATGCCCTGAGCCAGCATGGCGTCGGCCACCTTGCGGAAGCCAGCGATGTTGGCGCCCATCACAAGATTGCCGGGCTGACCAAATTCAACGGCTGTGGCGGCGGCGTTTTTGTAGATGTTGGTCATGATCTGCCTCAGCCTGTTATCCACAGTTTCAAAGCTCCAGCTCTGCATGCTGGCGTTCTGGGCCATTTCCAGCTGGCTGGTGGCCACGCCGCCCGCATTGGCGGCCTTGGCCGGGCCGTAGGCGATACCCGCCTTGAGGAAGGCGTGCGCGGCATCCAGCGTGGAGGGCATGTTGGCCCCTTCGACCACGCATTGGCAGCCGTTGATCAGCAGGGTCTCGGCGTCGGCCAGATTGAGCTCGTTCTGGGTGGCGCAGGGAAAGGCGGCAAAGCAGGGCACGGACCACACGGCGTTACGACCCTGAGGATAGTCGCTCACCGGGGTATACTTGGCTGAGGAAACAAGCTCGGCGTAGCGGGCCAGGGAGGCGCGCTCCACTTCCTTGACCTGCTTCAGCACATCCAGTTTGATGCCGTCAGGCTCGTGGACCATGCCGTGTGTATCGGACACGGTGACCGGCCTGGCCCCTATCTGCAACAGTTTTTCGCAGCAGTGGATGGCCACGTTGCCCGCGCCGGAAACCACACAGGTTTTACTCGCCAAGTCTTTCTTGCGGTCTTCCAGCATGCTCTGGGCAAAGTAGACCGCGCCGTAGCCTGTGGCTTCGGTGCGGGCCAAGGATCCGCCGAAAAGCAGATTCTTGCCAGTAAGCACGCCCTCATAGCTTTTGGTCAGGCGTTTGTACTGCCCGAAGAGGAAGCCCACTTCGCGGCCGCCCACGCCGATATCCCCCGCGGGCACGTCGATAGTGGCGCCGATGTGGCGGTACAGTTCTGTCATGAAGGCTTGGCAGAATCGCATGACTTCCATTTCGGACCTGCCCTTGGGATCAAAGTCCGAACCGCCTTTGCCGCCGCCGATGGCCAGTCCGGTGAGGGAATTCTTGAAGATCTGCTCAAAGCCCAGGAACTTGAGAATACCCAGATTTACGCTTGGGTGCAGACGCAGACCGCCCTTGTAGGGGCCGATGGCGGAGTTGTACTGTACGCGATACCCTCGGTTGACTTGGACTTCGCCTTTGTCGTCAACCCATTCCACGCGGAAAGCAATGCTGCGTTCGGGCTCCACAATGCGCTCAAGAATCTTGTACTGCTCATATCTTTTGCTCTTGTCCAGTACCGGCTGCAGACTCTGCAACACTTCTTGAACAGCCTGTAAGAATACAGGTTCATAGGAGTATTTTTCTTTCAGGCTGTCCATCACTCGTTGCACATACGACATTTTGCTCTCCTTGTGGCTGAACCGGATTGCACCGGGGAATAAATAGGGCTTTGGGTCTAACTTATATCCAGGTTCCCGGTGGATGGCAAGGTTTTTCAGGATGACGCCGACGCAAAAAAAAGAACCGGCCTTCAGCAAAAACTGTCGGAGAACAGGACGCTACCGACCGAAGGCCTTTGCCGCCCGAAGCGCGCTCAGGGCCACGAGCTTGCAGCGCGGCGCGAGCGTGGAGGGCGGCATATATTCCTCTGTGCGCTGTGGATGTTCTCCCCCTCTGGGCCCATGCTGCTGCGGATAGTGGGGATGCTCAGTGCGCTGGAACAGAAGACGGATTCGGCGACGCTCTCGTAGTGCTGGCTGGATATCATTCATATATTGAATAGCTGATATTTTATTTTTAGAATCAGATATTTTCCGTATATCGCCATTATTGAATTTCAAAAAGTATAATTTTTATCCGTATTTATGAATATTGATAGAATTTCAATGTTTATAAAATTTGTAAATGACAACATAATAATTTGTCTATTATCTTTCAAATTGTGACGCTGTGAGTTTTTTGTAAAACATAATTTACTTTTTGCAGTAAAGAAGATTGTCCATTAGATGAACAAGGATTAAATTTTTGATATGTTTCATATAGTAGCTGCGCAAGCATATTCATGTCGCTTGTATAAATTTTTGTATCACTGCAAAATAGCCTACATATAAACTGTGCACTGTGTTTGATGAAGAATTATGATAG
This sequence comes from Desulfovibrio sp. Dsv1, assembly GCA_000403945.1. Classification (GTDB taxonomy): domain Bacteria; phylum Desulfobacterota; class Desulfovibrionia; order Desulfovibrionales; family Desulfovibrionaceae; genus Desulfovibrio. The sequence continues at coordinate 531 of APFI01000171.1, read as the reverse complement.
TCTAGGCTAATTCGCTTTGTTGTTTGATGATAGCGGCCACGAATTGTGAATAACTCAGGGTTATTCATAATGATATCCGAACAAAACGTGCTAAATCATTTCTGATGCGGATGACATATTTCGTTCCTCCCTCATGATGATATCACGATTTTGAACAATCCGCTTGCACAACGGTCGATTTTCGCCATATGACCCTCTACAAAAGCTCTCGAAGCGGAAAAATTCTTTGCGATACCCAAACATAGCACATGTCATGCTGGCATGTAATCAGGCGAGAGGTAAGAATTTAGGGGCTGCCCTGGCCAGGGTTAGCGTCTGGCCCGCTTAACCTGCTTCGTCTTTCGTGCATAAGCTGTCCTGGCTAAGGTTAATGTTTAGCCGCGTTAACCCAATGAATTAGCCGTGTTAGAAGTTCTCGATGGTTGCCGCCATTGAACCGCCATTCGCACTCCTTCAGGAATCAGAAGTCATTTCATAATTCCAGAAAAAGTCATGAAAATCGTGCAATCGAATTTCATGCGCAAATACCAG
>APFI01000170.1 GCA_000403945.1 Desulfovibrio sp. Dsv1 | reverse complement strand
AGCAGCACCGGGGCCGTGCTGTCCGCCGCGATGCGGGCGTGGCGCAGGGCATGCTTCAGACAGGCGCTGGCGCCCAGAATGGAATCAAAGGTGAAATGAGCGTGGCTGCCGGTTACTTCCACGGCCATGCCCATGGCTTCCTTCTTTTCCAGCACGGTGAGCAGGCCGCCCGCCACCCCGCCGTCACTCATGCAGATGGGATCGAATGAGACGAAATGGGTCATGCCGCTGTGCCGGGCGAGAATTTCGCGCGCCTTGAAGCTCTTCCCCGCCGCAAGATGTTCCGGCACGCCGCTGTGGCCGCCGGTGAACGCCTCGAAGTCCCGCCCCTGGGGCGACTTCGGCAAATGAAACAGACGACGGGCGCTGCGGTTGGTCTGCACAATGCGGCCCTGTGAATCCACAGTGACGATGCCGCGTGAATCCGATTCGATCAAGGCGCGCAGATACTGGTTGGTTGTGGCCAGATCGCGCATGCGTTCCCGCTCGCGCAACTGGGAAGTCACGGTTTCCGCAGCCTGGCGCACCAGGCCCAGGGTATGCACGTGCATCATGGCCGACTTGCCGCTGAGCGAAATGGCCCCCAGCACCGTGCCGCCGTCCGGCGCGAAAACCGGCGCGCCCGCATTGCTGATCTTGCGGGCCTGGGCCGAGTACATCCGGTCGCCGGGCAGAAAGACCGGCACGCGCTCCTCCAGGGCAAGGCCGATGGCGCAGGTACCCAGATCTCGTTCGGTCCAACGGTAGCCGGGCATGCAGCGCCGTCGCTTGAAGTGCTCCTCCAGTTCCGGATCGCCCACCACATAGAGCACATAGCCCTCGCCGTCGGCTAGGGCCATACAGAAACCCGTGCCCTTGAGCAGACCATACAGCGTGTCGATCTGCGCCCTGGCCAGGTCGAAAAATTCCCGCTGCCCGCTGATCCGCTTGCGCAGGGCGGCCGGGCTCAGGCGGCTGCTCTCGGGCGCGCCGTCCAGGCGCGGATCAACGCCGTAGCGCGCGGAGCGCAGATGCGAGCGCCGGATGATCTCCTCAAGGCCGGGAATGCTTGCCATGGGATGCAGCATGGGCTTGTCCTGTGTAATAAAAATTTACATTGTATCTTTTTGTTACACTCTTTTCGCCAACAGCGCAAGATACAAGCTATGATGCCGCAATACTCTTGCACGGCGTTGGCCCAGCGCGAATCATGTCACATAATGTTACATATGGGGCGTGGCCCGATTTTTCTTCCAGCCTGTGGAAATACTTTGAAAAAAATCCGACGGGCCGTTTCTGGCACACTTCCTGCTTTACCGGAGAGCGTTCAAAACATGCGAGGCCCAGCATCGGGGACGGCTCCCCGGCTTCTGCGCAACCGTTACGGCGGAGAAACACCATGCCGGAACTTCTCAAGCGGAACATCTGGATTGAATTCGGGCTCAGCCTTTTCTGCGTACTCTTTTTCGCCTTCCTGTACTTCAACATTGAGCACTGGGTTCTCGCCACCATGCCCAGCACGCTTTCCCCGGCCTTTTTCCCCATGCTCATCACCGTGATCTGTCTGGCCATGAGCGCCCTGCTTCTGTTTTTTTCGTTGCGCTCGCTTTACCACATGCACGCGGGGCTGGTGGACGACGAGCGCATCCTGCTCCAGGAAGCCGGCGAGGAAGCCGGGCGCTTTCTGGCTCTGGCGGGCTATGTGGGCGTGCTCTTTCTCTATCTTCTGGGTTTGCAATATGTGGGTTTTCTTTATTCCACCCCCATCGTCATGTTGCTCATCTCACTCATGCTGGGCCTGACGCGCTGGCTGACCGGCATGGTGTTCTACATCCTGTTCACGCTGCTGCTTGACTATGTGGCCATGCATCTCATGCAGATCATCCTGCCCCAGGGCATCCTGTTCGAGTAGCGCGCCGCCGGAGGAACACATGCTTGTCGACATCTGCACAGGACTCATTTCCGTCTTTACCCTGCCTTCCATCGGAGCCATTGCCCTCGGCATTCTGACCGGGCTGATTTTCGGGGCCATCCCCGGCATCTCGGGCATCATGGCCATTTCCATCCTGCTGCCCATGACCTTTTACGTCAGCCCGCTGGTGGGCATTCCCATGCTGCTGGGCATCTACAAGGCCAGCATGTTCGGCGGTTCCATCACGGCGGTGCTGCTCAACACCCCCGGCGCGCCCCCGGCCGTCTGCACGGCCATGGACGGTTTTCCGCTGACCCGACAGGGGAAGGCAGGCAAAGCGCTCAACGCCGCCCTGACAGGTTCCGTCTTCGGCGACACCTTCAGCAACATCCTGCTGATCTGCGTGGCCGCGCCCCTGGCCTATCTGACGCTCAAGATCGGCCCCGTGGAACAGTGCTGTCTTATCCTGCTGGCGCTGACCGTTGTGGGCAGCATTTCCGGCCCCTCGCTGACCAAGGGCATCATCTGCGCTGGCGTCGGCATCCTGCTGGCCACAGTGGGGGCCTCGGGCGCCACGGGCGCCATCCGCTTCACCTTTGACAATGAAAATCTGATGGGCGGCATCGCGCTGATTCCCATGGTCATCGGCCTGCTCTGTCTGCCGGAGGTCATCCATCAGGCCAGCAGCCGCATCAGCTCCGTCATCCAGCAGAAACTGAACCTCAAGGACGAAAACGGCCGCCTGACCTGGAAGGAGTTCAAAGCCCACATTCCCGTCCTGTTGCGCTCCTCCCTTATCGGCTCCATCATCGGGGCGCTGCCCGGCCTGGGCGCTTCTCCGGCGGCCTACATGGCCTATTCCGAGGCCCGTCGCACGTCAAAAAATCCCGAAACCTTCGGCAAGGGCAACGTGGCCGGCGTGCTGGCCCCCGAAGCCGCCAACAACGCGGTCACGGGCTCGGCCATGATCCCCCTGCTGACCCTGGGCATTCCCGGCGACGACGTGACCGCCGTGCTAATGGGGGCCTTTCTCATCCAGGGAATCACTCCCGGTCCGAACATCTTCTTTGACAACACTACCGTGGTCTACGGCATCTTCGCCTCGCTGATCATCTGCGACGTCCTGCTGTATGTCATCGCCAAAACGGGTTTCCGGTTCTGGGTGCGCATCACGCAGCTTCCCAAACACATCATTTTTTCCACGGTGACCATCTTCGCCTTTGTGGGAACCTATTCCATCAACCAGAGCCTTTTCGACGTGCTCTGCCTGATTCTGTTCGGCCTGCTGGGCTACGGGATGCGGCGCTTCCAGTTTCCCGCCGGTCCCATGATCATCGGCTTCATTCTCGGCCCTCTGCTGGAATCGGCCTTTGATCAGACCATGACCCTTTCCGACGGCAGCTTTATGATCTTTCTGACAAAACCCGTGGCGGTGCTGTTGCTGCTGCTCACAGCGGGCGCGGTTTTCAGCATTCTTCGCGGGCGGAAGCGCAACGCGCGTCTGCTCGCCTGAAAACGAAACCCTCAACCCCAGGAGACAATATGCTCAAGCATCTTCGGTCCGCACTGTTCGGTCTGGCCTGTCTGTCGCTCGCGGTCGCCTTCACGGTGTCGGCAAACGCCGCCGATGCCTACCCCGACAAGCCCATTCAGCTCATCAGCCCCTATGGGGCCGGCGGCGACTCCGACCTGACCGCCCGCGTCTGGGCGGAATTCGCCAAACGCAAACTCGGCCAGCCCGTGGTGGTTGTGAACAAGGCGGGCGGCGGCGGTGTGGCCGGCAGCCTTTTCGCCGCCAAGGCCAAGCCCGACGGCTACACGCTTTTCCTGGCCCAGGCCGGTCCGTCACTGATCATTCCGCAAACCATCAGCAACGCCGGTTACACTCTGGACAGCTTTGACTACATCGCGCGCGTCATGATCGCCAACTGCGCCGTGGTGGTCAACGCCGACGCGCCCTGGAACACGCTGAAGGAACTGGCCGAAGACGCCGAAAAGAATCCCGGCAAGCTGGTTTTCGCCAGCCCGGCGGCCACCTCCTGGCTGTCCCTGGCCATGCGCAACTGGCAGAGCACCGCGGGCGTCAAAATGAAGCAGGTGGAATACAAGTCCGGCGCCGACGCGGCCACGGCCGTGCTGGGCAATCATGGCGACATGACCTTTCTCTTTCCCCAGAACTACGCCCCCATGGTCAAGGCGGGCAAGCTGAAGATTCTCGCCATCGGCAGCAAGAGCGCCGAATATCCCGACGCCCTCACCTTCGAAGAACAGGGCTACGCGGGCAAGTATTACGGCTGGGGCGGCATCGCCGCTCCCAAGGGAACCCCCCAGGCCGTTATTGACAAGCTCGTCGCCGTTACCGCGGAAGTCGTCAAGGACCCCGAATTCGTCAAGGCCATCAACAATATGAACGCCACGCCCGACTTTATCGCTGGCGAGGCATGGATGAAGCAACTCAAGGAGCAGTACGACGAAATCGGCGCCGTGCTGAAGAGTCTTTCCCCCGCCAAGAACTAGCCTCTCCCGCCCGCGCGGGCCCGTCCGGGTTCCGCGCGGACGACGCGTGGCAAAAAAAGGAGCCTCCCATGCCCATCACTCGTTACGGAACCCCGGCCAAAGCGGGCGCGCTGCCCTTCTCCAAGGCCGTTGAAGCGGACGGCTGGCTGTACGTCAGCGGGCAGGTGCCCCGCGACGCCGACGGCGAAATCGTTTCCGGCAGCATGACCGTGCAGGCCCGCGCGGCCCTCGCCAATCTCAAGGCCGCCCTGGTCCTGGCCGGATACGTCCTGGAGGATGTGGTGCGGGTAAACGTCTTCATCGACGACCCGCGCGATTTCGCCCAGTTCAACAAGGTCTACGCGGAATTTTTCACGCCCGAGCACGCCCCGGCCAGGGTCTGCGTGCAGGCCGCCATGATGAGCGACCTGCGCGTGGAAGTGGACTGCGTCGCATACAGGGACAAAGCCTGAGCAAATTGCTGCCTTGAGGCGGAAGATGAACAAGAAAACGCTCCCAAAAGCTGCCGGAGAGCGCGACGTCATCATCGTGGGCGGCGGCATTGCCGGCGCGGCCCTGGCATACGGCCTGGCGGGCAAGGGCTGCAAGGCCACGGTACTGGACGCGCCCACCAGAACCAACATGGCCTCGCGCACCAATGTGGGGCTGATCTGGTGCCAGTCCAAATTCCTGCATCTGCCGGAATACGCCCGCTGGGGCTTCATGTCCTCGCGACTCTTTCCGGAACTGGTCCGGGAACTGGAAGAGATCAGCGGCATGCATGTGCCCGTGAACTTCACGGGCGGGCTGATTCCGGTGCTCGACGAGGAGGATTTCCAGAAGCGCGCGGACTACATCGTGAAGCTGTGCGAGGCGCTGGGCGAGTACCGGGGGGCCGTCATTGAACGGGCCGAGTTGGAAAAAAAGCTGCCCAAAATTGCCTTCGGGCCGGAAGTCTGCGGCGCGGCCTGGTGCGAGGATGACGGCGTCATTGACCCCCTGGCCCTGCTGCGCGCCTACCGCGCGGCCTTGTCCCGGCTGGGGGCCGAATACGTGCAGACCCTGGTGCTCGACGTGGCCCCGCACAAGGACGGCTACCGCGTGAGCACCCGCGACGGGGATTATTTCTGCCGCCGCCTGGTGCTGGCCGCCGGGCTGGCCAACCGGCGCTTCGCCCGTTTCGCCGCGCCGGACCTGCCCGTCTATCCGGACAAGGGCCAGGTGCTGCTGGTGGAGCGGCTGCCCATGGTCATGCCCATTCCGGTGCTGGGCGTCACCCAGACCTTCGGCGGCACGGTGATCATCGGCTTCAAACACGAGCGCGTGGGGCACGACGCCGTGGTCGCGCCCGCCTCTGTGGCCACGGAAGGCCGCTGGGCCATGCGGGTCTGGCCGGAACTGGCGAAAAAACGGCTGATCCGGGCTTGGTCCGGCCTGCGGGTCATGCCCGAGGACAAGATGGCCATTTACAGCCGCCTGCCCGGTCATCCGCAAGTCAGCCTGATCAATACCCACAGCGCCGTGACCATGGCCGCCGCGCACAGCCGTCTGCTGCCCGATTTCATTCTGGGCGGCGACCTGCCCGAAACCGCGCGCGGCATGACGCTCAAACGCTTCGGCTTCGCCTGCTGAAAGGAGTTTTCATGCACACCGCCACTACAGCCACCGTGCGCATCACCGTTGACGGTCAGGTACAGGACGTGCCCGAGGGCATCAGCGTGGCCGCCGCCGTGCTGGGGCACGCCCACATAGGGCACACCTCCACCCATCCCGTGGACCACAGCCCGCGCGCGCCCTACTGCCTGATGGGCGTCTGTTTTGAATGCCTCATGGAAATCGACGGCGAAGCCAACGTCCAGTCCTGCCTGGTGCCCGTGCGCGAAGGCATGGTTGTGAACCGGCAAACGCCGCCCGTGGAGGACAAATAATGGACAAGCACACGGACGTCATTGTCGTGGGCGCGGGCCCGGCCGGTCTTTCGGCGGCCTGCGCGGCGCGCTCATGCGGCCTGGAAGTG